>DASRUX010000265.1:0-6184 GCA_035655235.1 Rhodocyclaceae bacterium
CGATCTTGGCCCGCCAGCCCTTTGCCTGGCCTACCAAGTTGGCGCCGACGAAAAGTAACGCCCCCACCGCCCCGAAGGACAGCCAAAAGCCGGCCGCCAGGATGGCCCAGGGATCGATCAGGAGAACCACGGCGAGGGCCAGCGCCAGAATCCGGCTGGGCGACACCTGCCGTCCCGACACCATCGCCAGGGCGGCGACGGTCAGCATGTAGAGGGTGCGCTGGGCCGGAACCCCAAATCCCGCCAGCCAGGTGTAGGCAAAGGCCGCCAGCCAGCCGCCCAGGATGGCGGCCCGTTGGGCCGGCAGGCGCAGGGCCAGGGCGGGGATGCGCCGCCACGCCCAACCCACCCCAAAGGCCAGTACCGCCGCCACCAGGGTAATGTGGAGCCCGGAAACGGAAATCAGGTGGGTGATGCCGGTGCGGTTGAAGACGTTCCACAGGTCGCCCTGGATGGCCCGCTGGTCCCCGACGGCCAGGGCCACCAGGATGCCGACGTAGGGGTAGCTTTCTTCCGGCAGGAGGGTGAGGAAGGACTCCCGCACGGCATGGCGCGCCCGCTCGACGGCATAGCCCGGCCGCCACACCATGGCTTCCAGGCGTTCCGCCCGGGTCTTGGGGCGGACGTAGCCGGTGGCCCGGATATTCCGTTCCAGGAGCCATCCCTCATAGTCGAAGCCATAAGGGTTGGCATTGCCATGGGGGCGCTTCAAGCGCACCGTAAGGCGCCAACGCTCGCCGGGCCTCACCGCCTGCGCCACATAGGTTTCATCGTCCCGCAGTCCCTGGTACCAGGAAATGTTGAGCCGGGACGGCAGGCGGGCGCCATCGGTCAGCACCGATTCCACGTCGAATTCGAAGCGGCTGCCCTGGTGGAAAGACTGGGGAAGCGCGGCCACGACGCCGACCACTTCCACATCCCGCCCCTCCCACTCGGGCGCCAAACGGTCGGCGAGGCGGATTTCGGCCCGCCAGGCGCCCCAGCCGAAGCCGAAGGACAGGCAGGCCAGGACGGCTAGCCATCGGGCCCACCGGCCATTCCGCCAGCGTAGCGACGGCAGCGCCAGCAGGCCGGCCGCCATCGCCCAGCTCCCCCAGCCCGGCAATTCCGGTTGGAATTGCAGGCAGGTTATGCCAAGGGCAAAGGCGAGAATATCGAGGCGCATCCTGCAATAATAGAGAAAAGTCCCTATGCGCAAGCACCTCAAAAAATTCCTGCCCGACCACGAGGTGGTCCGGAACAACCGCTGGCTGAAGCCTTTCGAGGCCCGGCTGCTCCACCCGCGCCTGTGGCACCTGAACCGCCACTCCGCCGCCGGGGCGGTGGCGGCCGGGCTTTTCTGCGGCCTGATTCCCGGACCTTTCCAGATGCTCGGAGCCGCCATCTGCGCCGTCGCGTTCCGGGTGAACCTGGCCTTGGCCCTGTTCACCACCCTCTACACCAATCCCTTCACCATCGTGCCGCTCTACGTGGTGGCCTATGAAATCGGGCGATTCGTCACCGCCGACAGCGGCGGCTTCGTGGCCCCGCCCGATTTCGATGGGTCCCATCTCGCCAACTGGACCCGCGCCATGGTGGCCTGGATGATCGGCATCGGCCGCCCCTTGGGCATCGGCCTGGTGGTCTTAGCCGCGGCCCTGGCCGTCGCGGGCTACGTCGCGGTGAAGGCAGCCTGGAGAATCTATCTCATCCGGGCTTGGCGCCGGCGACACCAGCGCCATTAAGGCACGATCATGTCCTGAAGCGGCCGACTTCCTGGCCCAGACGTTCTGCCAACCGCCGCAATTCCCCAGCAGTGGCAGCGTTGGCGGCAGCGGCGGCATTGTTCTCCTCCGCCATCTGGGCGATGCGCTCCACATTCTGGGCAATCTCGTTGCTCGCCGAGGATTGCTCCCGAAGCGCTGTGGATATTTCCCCGATGGCGCCGACTACCTGCTGGGACTGTTCCTGGACCCGGTGAATGGCCGTCCCCGCCGACACAGCCTGATCCACCCCGTGAGAGACCCGGGCTACCCCCTGCTTCATGCTTTCCACCGCCGCTTGGGTGCGTGACTGGATGGAGACGATCATTTCGGAGATTTCCTGGGTGGACTTGCCGGTACGCTCCGCAAGCTTGCGGACCTCATCGGCGACCACGGCGAAGCCTCGGCCGGTTTCCCCAGCCCGGGCCGCCTCGATGGCGGCGTTGAGAGCAAGCAAATTGGTCTGGTCGGCAATTTCCTTGATAGTCTCCACAATGGCCGAGATGCGGTCCGATTGGTGGCCCAGTTCCCCGACCGCCGCTGCCGTCTGATTGACCGTGCCGGCGATGAGACGGATTTCCTCCACCACGTCATCGACAATCCGACGCCCCACCGCCGCCACCCGGTCGGATTCCTGGGAACTGGCCTGGGCATCCTGGGCGTTCCTGGAAATGTGATCGACCCCCACCGTCATCTCCTCCACCGAGGCCGCCATGGCAGACGCGGAATCGCTCTGGGTACCGGCGCTGGTGCAAATCTGCTGGCTTGAGGTCGCCAAGTCCCCGGCGGCCGTCCGCAATTGCTGGACGCCGTTCTGGATCCGGCCGATCAATTCCCTGAAGGCGGCAGCCATGCCGTTGAAGTCATCCGCGGCGCTATGGAGTTCGTCCTTCCCGTCCAGGTCGAAGCGGGCGGCGAGATCCCCCTGTGCCAAGCGCTTGGCCCCCCGAGAGAAGACATCGACACTGTTCATCACCGAGAAGTAGGCCCCGGCCGCCAGGTAGGCGACGATCGCCATCCCCGTCAGGACCAAGCCCAGGTTCACGACCAGCTTGGTGCGTGCATCCCGGATGCGCTCCTGCAACAGCTCCTCGAAGCGCGGCAGGAGCACGTCGTACATGGTCTGGTAACCCCGGTCGATGACGGCCGTGGTGAGGTTGAAATAGTCCTGGGAAGGCGTCTGGAAACGCTCGCCCAGGATATCCTCCCGGACCAGGGAGAACAGCTTCTCGACATCGGCCGAGAACTCGCCGCCGGAGGAAGCCAGCGTTCCCTTGAGCGCCGGCGCGAACCGTCCGACCTTCTCCAGGTTGATATTCTGGGCGCGCAGGGTGTTCGACATCTCGGCCAGCGTGGACGCCATATCCACCTTCATCTGCGGGGAGATTTCCTTTTTCGCCAGGACACCGGTGCCCCGGGCCCGGGTTTGCCCCAGGCGCTCCAGCATGGCCGGCATCTTCACCACCACCGTTTCCATCATGTAGTAAGTGTCGATGGCTGGATCGAGGGTCAGATCGGTGGAATCGGCCACCGTGACCATGAAGCCCAATGCACGGTCGATGAGCTCGTTGTGGCGCTTGACGTTTTCCGGAACGGTCCAGTTGAGTCCCTGATCCCGAATGCGCTGCCAATCCTCCCGAATCCCCTTCCACTCGCCACCTTCCCTCAAGGCGGAGGACAAGGTGGCGTCGGCGGCAGCGAGGGCCTCGGTGACCTCCTTCTCCTTCGCTGCCCGCTTGTCGCGCATCCCCTCGTTGCCTCCCAGCAGGCCCGCCGACATGCCCCGATGCTGTTGCATCTGCTGCACCATCCGGTTGATGGGGCGGAGCATCTTCGTCCCTTCCAGTTCGTGCTGCGCCGTCCGTATCACATCGTTCAGCAGGAAAAAGAGTGTCGCTACCAAGACAACGATCAGGGCCGAAACCACCGCACCGAGAACGAAAAATTTAGTCCGGTAGCGCAAGCGGTTCATGAGGGAAATGGCGGGGGCGAAAAGTGCTTGCATGGTCACACCTTGATCCAGGCCATGACTCTCCCGGGCGATGAAGCCCCGGGCATCACCGGGCCATAAGTAAGTTACGCTAAATCCGTATATTACTTATATCTTTAGTGAGATAGGCAAGAAAGAGCGAAGAAAGTCCTCGCCCTGAAAATTCACACCGAAGTCAGCCGACTAGGCTCCCGTCCTGCAGCGTCAGCACCCGATGAGCGCGGGAGGCAAGCTCCGCATCGTGGGTGACTATGATCAGGCTTCCCTTCCCGCCGGACACCTTCTCCAGCAGCAGGTCGAACACTACCCGCGCCGTTTGGCGGTCCAGATTGCCGGTTGGCTCGTCGGCCAGCAGACAGGCCGGATCACTCACCAGCGCTCGGGCGATGGCTGCCCGCTGGCGCTCCCCGCCGGACAACTCGCCGGGCCGGTGTTCAAGGCGGTGCCCAAGCCCAACGGCCTCAAGCATGCGGATTGCACTCGCTTCGGCCTCCGCCCTCTCCACCCGCCGGATGAGAAGAGGCATGGCCACGTTCTCCACGGCCGAAAACTCCGGCAGCAGATGGTGAAATTGGTATACGAAGCCCAGGTGGAGATTGCGCCAATCCCCCCGGGCAACCTCCCCCATTGTGGAAAATGGCTTGCCCATCAGCTGGACATCGCCTGCCGTCGGGGAATCCAGCCCTCCCAGGAGATGGAGCAAGGTGCTCTTGCCGGACCCCGAGGCACCGACGACGGCCAGAGTTTCCCCGGCCCGGACCTCCAAGTCGATCCCTTGAAGAACAGGGACTTCAAGGCCGCCGCCGCTGAAGGTCTTGGCGAGACCGGTACAGGAAAGGACGATTTCCTTACTCATAGCGCAGAGCCTCCGCCGGATTGACCCGAGCCGCACGCCAACTCGGGTAGAGAGTGGCCAGGACGGCTAGCACGAAGGAAATAGCGGTCACGCCCCAGACATCGCTCCACAGCAATTCGGACGGCAACTCGGAGATGTAATACACCTCCCTCGACATGAACTGCACGCCGAACAGCCGCTCGATAGCGGGGACGACCACATCGATATTGAGGGCCAAGGCCACACCGCCGACGATGCCCAACCCCAGGCCAATGCAACCGACCACGGCGCCCTGGATGACGAAAACCGCCATGATGGATCGGGGCCGAGCCCCCAAGGTGCGCAGAATGGCGATATCCGCCTGTTTGTCGGTCACCGCCATCACCAGGGTGGAAACCAGGTTGAACGCGGCCACTGCGACGATCAAGGAGAGGATGATGAACATCATGTTCTTCTCGATCTGGACGGCCCGGAAGAAATTGGCATGGCTCTTGGTCCAGTCGTAGACGTAGGTATCGGCATTGATCAGCCGCGCCACCTCGCGGGACACCCGGGGGGCCTGGAAAAGGTCGTCAAGCTTCAATCGCACGCCGGTTACCCGATCATCCATGCGATAGAGTTTCTGGGCGTCTTCCAGGTGGATCAAGGCCAGTCCACTGTCGTACTCGTACATGCCGACTTCGAAAATACCGACCACCTTGAACGACTTGAGACGCGGCACGACGCCCGCTGGCGTCACGGTGCCCTGTGGGGCGATCAGGGTCACCTTGTCGCCCACGAATACCCTGAGCGCGCGAGCCAGTTCCGATCCAAGGATCACCCCGAATTCTCCGGGTTTCAGATCCTCCAGCCTGCCGCTCTGCATATGGGAGGCGAAATCGGCAACCCCCTCCTCTTGTTCAGGCAGAATGCCCCTGACCATCGCGCCCCGAACGCCGTTGTCTACGGAGAACATCGCCTGGGACTGGACGAACGGTGCGGTCGCCTTTACCTCGGGATGACCGCGGGCCTCCGCTGCAATCTGCGGCCAGTTAGCCAAGTCGCCATTCACGCCAGTGATCTGGATATGGGACGCCACCCCAAGAATGCGAGTACGTAATTCCTTCTGGAATCCGTTCATCACGGAAAGCACGACGATCAGCGCAGCAACGCCCAGACCAATGCCAAGCATCGAGATAAGGGAGATGAAGGAAATGAAGTGGTTACGGCGCTTGGCGCGGGTATAGCGCAAACCGATGAGGAGTTCGTAAGGGAAAGCCATGCGAAGTGGTAGGGCCGAAAGAGGCGCTATGGTACATCCAACGGTGACGGAAAGCGGTACCCGTATGTGTCCACAGGTGGCTGACGCATAATGGTATCTGCGCTTGATCTATCGAATTCACCGCTATGACACGGATATCCGCGGCACTGATCTTTCTATCGTCCTTGACGCCCGCCTGGGCCGACAATCTGACCATCCCGGCCCAGAAACACACCGCCACATGCCGCTCTCTCGCCGCATGCCCCATACGCAAACCGAACGGCGTCGGCGGCTGGTAAGTGCTCACCAAGGACGTTCAAATCGACGAAAAGGAAAAGGGGGTTTGGCTGGCAGACCTGTCCAAGGCGAAAGCCTTC
>DASRUX010000266.1:0-14888 GCA_035655235.1 Rhodocyclaceae bacterium
GGCCAAAGGTGTTCCTGAAGGCGCGGGTAAACGATTCCGGGTTTTCGAAGCCGGCTTCCAGGGCGATGTCGATGATCTTGGCGCCGCGGTCGAAGGCGAGCCGGTGCGAGGCTCGCCGCAGACGCAGCAACAGGACGTATCGCGCCACGCTGGTGCCGATGTATTCGGCGAACTGCCGATGGAAATGGAACTTGGAGAAGTTGGCGACCTGGCTCAGGTGTTCCACGGTCAGCGGCTCGGCCAAGTGGGCCTCGATATAGTCGAGTACCTTGCCGAATCTTGCCGCGTACGCCATTGCCCGGGTGTCGTTCATATTTCTCCTCTGTTCAGGGGATGCACTATGCGTGATACGAGTCGCGAAATCCTGACCGCGATTGCTCTATGTATCAACGCCGGCCCGATGGCATCGACTTCGGAATGGGCCGCTGCCGCCATCCCCCTCCGCGTAATCAATTCATTACGCAACACATAACCAATTCATCAAATCGTAAATCCATCCAGGTCTTCCGTGTGGCCTGTTTTGCCATGAATCTCGAGAAATCAAACACTTGTCGAGATGGCACGGCTTTTGATTTAGGTCAACGGCCGGCTACCGCGGTGGTGGCCCGGTGTCACGAAAGGAGAAGGGCAGTGATCAACGAGAAAACCCAGGCCGAAGGGCGGTTCGATACGGCCCGGAAGTATGTGCGGGTCTGCAACCAGCGCCCCGATGGCTTCGTGGAGTTCGAGTTCGCCATCGGCGACCCTGATCTCTGCATCGAGCTGATGCTGCCCGCCAATGCCTTTCACGAGTTCTGCCTGGCCAACGAGGTCATCGTTCTGGAACGGGTCGCCGGGCAGGAAGGCGGCGACTGGGTACAGCGCCTGAACGAGGCATCGCGGCGAGGTTTTGAAGGCGCCGTCTGATTCATCCCGGCAACGGGACAACAAGAGGAGACATCAATAATGCAAATCGATCTACGCACCGTATCCATCAAACCGGTGCGGCAAACTTTCGATCACATCGCCCGCCGTTTCGGCGACAAGCCGGCCAGCCGCTACCAGGAAGGGACCTACGACCTGCAGCAGACGGACATCTTCCACTACCGTCCCCTGTGGGACCCCGAGCATGTGCTGTTCGACCAGAAGCGCACCCAGGTGGTCATGAAGGACTGGTACGCCCTCAAGGATCCGCGCCAGTACTACTACGGCTCCTACACCATCGCCCGGGCCCGCCAGCAGGATGCCGCCGAGTCCAATTTCGACATGGTCGAGGAGCGGGGCCTGGTCGACACCGTGCCGTCCAACCTCAAGCAGATCGCCCTGGCCCTGCTGGTGCCGCTGCGCCATGTGGAGTGGGGCGGCAACATGAACAACTCCTACATCAGCGCCTACGGCTACGGCACCGCCATCACCCAGCCCTGCCTGTACCACGCCATGGACCACCTGGGCATCGCCCAGTACCTGACCCGCATCGGCCTGGTGCTGGGAGGCCCCGAGGCCCTGGATACCGCCAAGGACGCCTGGATGAACGATCCCCGTTGGCAGGAGATGCGCCGCCTGGTCGAGGACGTGCTGGTCACCCAGGACTGGTTCGAGCTCTTCGTGGCCCAGAACCTGGTGCTGGAAGGCCTTTACCACCCGATGTTCTTCGATCGCCTGGACGACCAATTCACCGCCAACGGCGCCACCGCCATTTCCATGATGACCCGCTTCATGACCGAGTGGTACGCCGAGAGCAGCAAGTGGGTGGATGCCCAGATCAAGGTGGCCGCCGCCGAGTCCGCGGCCAACAAGGAAATCATCAGCGGCTGGGTGCAGAAGTACCGGGACCGCGCCGTGAAGGCCCTGGCGCCCCTGGCGGAAGTCGCCTTCGGCGACCAGGCCGGCGCCGTCATGGGCGATGTCGTCGCCGACTTCAACAGCCGCTGCGCCAAGCTCGGCCTGGCCATCTAGGAGATTCCATGTCCACCGTATTCATCGCCTTTCAGGCCAACGAAGAGAGCCGCCCCATCATCGAGGCGGTCCTGGCCGACAACCCCCATGCCGTCCTCCACGAGTCCCCGGCCATGGTCAAGATCGACGCCGAGGGCAAGCTCGTCATCAAGCGCGAATCCATCGAGGAGCGCATCGGCCGCGATTTCGACCTGCAGGAACTGCAGATCAACCTGATCACCATCTCCGGTCATCTCGACGAAGACGACGACGAGTTCACCCTCGCCTGGAAAAACTGAGGAACACCGCCATGGATATGCAAGCCACCAAGAAGAAACTGGGCCTCAAGGAAAAGTACGCCCACATGACCCGGGGCCTGGACTGGGAAACCACCTACCAGTCCATGGACAAGGTCTTCCCCCAAGCCGCTTTCGAAGGCATCAAGATTCACGACTGGGATAAGTGGGAAGACCCCTTCCGCCTGACCATGGACGCCTACTGGAAGTACCAGGCCGAGAAGGAGCGGAAGCTCTACGCCGTCCTCGACGCCTTCGCCCAGAACAACGGCCACCTGGGGGTCACCGACGCCCGCTACATCAACGCCCTCAAGCTCTTCCTGACCGGCATCTCCCCCCTGGAATACGTGGCCCACCGCGGCTTTGCCGCCGCCGGCCGCAACTTCCCCGGGGTCGGCCCGCGGGTCGCCTGCCTGATGCAGTCCCTGGACGAGGTCCGCCACGCCCAGACCCAGATCCACGCCCTGTCCAACTACAACAAGCACTACAACGGCTTCCACGACTTCAAGCACATGATCGAGCGGGTCTGGTACCTGTCGGTGCCCAAGTCCTTCTTCGACGACGCCTTCAGTGCCGGCCCCTTCGAATGGATGATCGCCATCGGCTTCTCCTTCGAATACGTGCTGACCAACCTGCTGTTCGTGCCCTTCATGTCCGGCGCCGCCTACAACGGCGACATGGGCACCGTCACCGTGGGCTTCTCCGCCCAGTCCGACGAAGCCCGCCACATGACCCTGGGCCTGGAGTGCATCAAGTTCATGCTGGAGCAGGACCCGGACAACCTGCCCATCGTCCAGAAGTGGATCGACAAGTGGGCCTGGCGCGGCACCCGCGTCCTCACCCTGGTGGGCATGATGATGGACTACATGCTGCCCAAGCGGGTGATGAGCTGGAAGGAAGCCTGGGAAATCTACTTCGAGCAGAACGGCGGCGCCCTGTTCAACGACCTGGCCCGCTACGGCATCAAGGTACCGGAGTGCCTGTCCCAGGCCGCCATCGACAAGGAACACATTTCCCACCAGGCCTGGGCCACCTTTTACCAGTACAGCGGCGCGGCCGACTTCCACACCTGGATGCCCACCGACGAGGAAATGGACTGGCTCTCCGCCAAGTACCCCAACACCTTCGACAAGTACTACCGGCCCCGTTTCACCCACTGGCGCGAAGAGGCGGAGAAGGGCAACCGCTTCTACAACAGCACCCTGCCCATGCTCTGCCAGGTGTGCCAGATCCCGATGCTGTTCACCGAGCCCGACGACCCGACCCAGATCTGCTACCGGGAATCCGAGTACCAGGGCGAGAAGTACCACACCTGTTCCGACGGCTGTAAGCACATCTTCGACAACGAGCCTGACAAGTACATCCAGGCCTGGCTGCCGGTGCACCAGATCTACCAGGGCAACTGCTTCCCCGAGGGCACCGACCCCACCGCGGAAGGCTTCAACCCCCTGGCCGAGGTGCTCAAGTGGTACCACGTCGAGCATGGCCGGGACAACCTGGACTTCGAAGGTTCCGAGGACCAGAAGAACTTCGCCGCCTGGCGCGGCATGGCCACCAAGAACGTGTAAGTGACGGACGGGCGGCGGGCGGGTCAGCCCCGTTCCCGCCGTCCCCTGCCAATAATCCAAGGAGACAAAAATGGCTGTCAAAGCCCTCAAGCACTACCAGTTCCCCGCCGCCGACACCCAGGACAAGTTCCACGGCAACCAGCTCGTCTATGTCGGCTGGGACAAGCACCTGTTTTTCTGCGCCCCCTTCGCCTTCTGCCTGCCGCCCAACACCCGCTTCGGCGACCTGTGCGACAAGGTCCTGCCCCAGGCCTTCAGCGCCCATCCGGAATGGTCCCAGGTCGATCTGTCCAAGGCCGTCTGGAAGAAATCCGGCCAGCCCTGGCAGCCGGACATGAACAAGACCCTGGCCGAACTGGGCATCGGGCACAAGGAAGCGTTGCGTTTCGAAACCCCGGGCCTGAACGGCATCCAGGGCTCCTGTTCCTGAGTCGGGGAGGCGCAGCATGAGCTACCAACTCACCATTGAGCCCATTGGCCAGACGATCGAAGTGGAGGAGGGCCAGACCATTCTGGACGCCTCCCTGCGGGCCGGCGTCTATCTTCCCCATGCCTGTTGCCATGGCCTGTGCGCCACCTGCAAGGTTCAGGTGACCGATGGCGAGGTGGAGCATGGCGAGGCTTCCACCTTCGCCCTCATGGATTTCGAGCGGGAAGAGGGGAAATGCCTCGCCTGCTGCGCCACCCTCCAATCCGATGCGGTGATCGAGGCGGAAATCGACGAGGACCCGGATGCCCAGAACCTGCCGGTCCAGGATTTTTCCGGCGAGGTCGTCCGGCTGGAGGACCTGACCCCCACGGTCAAGGGCATCTGGCTCAAGCTCGACCGGCCCCTGGAATTCCAGGCCGGCCAGTACATCAACCTGGAGGTGCCGGCGGCCGACGGCCATTCCCGCGCCTTCTCCCTGGCCAATGCCCCCCAGGAACCGGACGTGGTGGAGCTGAACGTCCGCATCGTGCCCGGCGGCCAGGTCACCACCTGGCTCCACGGCAACCTGCGGGTGGGGGACAAGCTCAACCTCTCCGGTCCCTACGGGCGCTTCTTTGTGCGCAAGTCGGCGGGCGTGTCCCTGCTGTTCATGGCCGGCGGCTCCGGTCTCTCCAGCCCCAAGTCCATGATCGAGGACCTGCTGGCGGAAGGCTGCGACCTGCCCATCACCCTGGTCTACGGCCAGCGCACCCGGGCCGAGCTGTACTACCACGACTACTTCGTGGAACTGGCCGCCCGCCATCCCAACTTCAGCTACGTGCCGGTGCTCTCCCACGAGGCGGAAGGCTCGGACTGGAAGGGTGCCCGGGGCTTCGTCCATGAAGCCGCCAAGGCCCACTTCGACAACGATTTCCGGGGCCACAAGGCCTACCTGTGCGGTCCCCCGGCCATGATCGAAGCCTGCATCACCACCCTCATGCAGGGCCGCCTCTTCGAGCGGGACATCTACATGGAGAAATTCTTCTCCGCCGCCGATGCCTCCCAGCAGCTGAAGAGCCCGCTCTTCAAGAGCATCTAGGGATGGCCGCCATGCTCTATTACACGGTGACCATCGAGGAAACGGGGGAAAGCTACCGCTGCTCCCCCAACGAGAGCGTCCTCGCCGGCATGGAGCGCCTGGGCCGCAAGGGCATCCCGGTGGGATGCCGGGGCGGCGGCTGCGGGGTGTGCAAGATCGAGGTGACGGAAGGCAGCTACCGCAAGCGGGTCATGAGCCGGGAGTTCGTGAGCGAGGAGGACGAGCGGGAAGGCCGGGTCCTGGCTTGCTGCATCCGCCCTTCCAGCGACATCCGGCTGCGGGTCATCGGGCTGCTGCGCAAGAACCTCTGCGCCCCGCGGGTGCAGGCCCCGGCGCTGCCGAGGGCCTGATGGGAGCGGCGGCGCCCCGGCCGGATCAGGCCTGGGTGCCGCCGTTGCCGGCGAAAACGTCCGGCTCCAGTTGTTGCAGGGCCTTCAGGGTGAGGCCGATGTGCTCCGCCATGATGGCGGTGGCCTTCTCCGCATCCCGGGCCAGGGTGGCCTTGAGGAGCGCTTCGTGCTCCTCGTGGAGGTTGCGGGGAATGGGGTTGCGGTACAGGGAAAGGCGGCGGTAGCGCTCCGCCTGGTGGTAGAGGATGGACAGGAAGTGCTTGGTCCACCGGGACGGGCAGGCGGCGATCAGGACTTCGTGGAAGACCCGGTTGCGCTCTTCCCACTCCTCCCGGGCCTCGTCGCCGGACAGTTTTTCCTCGGCCTTCGACAGGCGGTGGAAGGCGGCCAGGATGTCCCCCTCCCAGGCGTCGTCGCCGAGGGCGATGGCCTGCCGCAGGGCTTCGCACTCCAACATGATGCGGGTGCGGGTGATGTCCGCGAAGTCGGCCAGGGAGATGGGGGCGACCCGGAAGCCGCGCTGGCCCTGGCTCGCCACCAGGGCATCGGCCACCAGCAGGGAAAGGGCTTCCCGCAGGGTGCCGGCGCCGACGCCGTAGCGGTCCTTGAGGTGCTCGACCCGGAGCTTTTCGTCCGGTTGCAGGCGGCCTTCGATGATGTCGCGGCGCAGGCTGCGGTAGGCCGACTCGACCAGGGTCTTGGGTTCGGCGGAGGGCGCGTTGGCGCTGTGGAGCGCCTTCAGTTGGTGCTCGGGCATGTTGTTCGAATGCTCAATGAATGTTCGAGATCGGGATGGATTCTACATCAGCGAAAGATGTTTCGCGATTGTTTAAAAATCTCGAGAAAAAACGTTGACACCGAGAATTTGTGTGAATATCGTAGTGGTAAATGAATTACGAGAAATGCAGCCGGTGGCATCGGCCAGCAGTTCCGATCCGGACCAGGAGGGGCCGGACGGCGGTTTGAAAACGGTAGTGGTCTTTTTTGAACGTCAATAAGAGAAGAGGAGCAAACAATGGCAATGACAGGCGTACTGCGCCCGGGCCACGTCCAGATGCGTGTCCTGGACCTGGAGGAGAGCGTCAAGTTCTACAGGGATGTCCTGGGTCTGATCGAAACCGGCCGGGATAGCCAGGGCCGGGTGTACTTCAAGGCTTGGGACGAGCGGGATCACAACAGCTTCATCATCCGGCAGTCCGACCGCGCCGGCTTCGACTTCGCCGGCTTCAAGGTCGCCGACGTGGAATCCCTCTACAAACTGGAAGCCGATCTGGTGGCCTACGGCCTCAAGACCGAGCGCATCCCGGCCGGCGAAATGCTGGAAACCGGCGAGCGCGTCCGCTTCGAAATCCCCACCGGCCACCTGATCGAGCTCTACGCCGAGAAGACCGACATCGGCAACGGCCAGGCCTATGTGAACCCGGAAGCCTGGGTGCCCGCCGCCGAACACGGCATCGCCCCGATCCGCATGGACCACATGCTGCTGTACGGACCGGACATCGACGGCGCCCGCAAGATTTTCACCGACGTGCTGGGCTTCTACCTGGTCGAGCATGTGGTCCTGGAAGACGGCGAAACCGACCTGGCCATCTGGCTCTCCACCTCCATCAAGGCCCACGACATCGCCTTCGTCCGCCATCCGGAGCCGGGCAAGGTGCACCACGTCTCCTTCCTGCTGGACAGCTGGGAGAAGGTGCTGCGCGCCGCCGACATCATGTCCATGAACCGGGTGTCCATCGACATCGGCCCCACCCGCCACGGCGTCACCCGCGGCACCACCATCTATGCCTTCGATCCCTCCGGCAACCGCTTCGAGACCTTCTGCGGCGGCTACCAGTCCTATCCCGACGGCAAGGCGGTGAAATGGACCATGGACGAAGTCGGGCGCGGCGTCTTCTATCACGACCGCAAGCTCAACGAAACCTTCCTGACCGTGGTGACCTGATGCAAGTCCTGGCTGCCACCCCCGGCATCACCGCGGAAGCAGCGGCAGCCGCCGTCCAGGCGGCGGTTGCCCACGCCGAAGCCCATGGCTGGAAGATCAATGTCGCCGTCGTCGACCGGGGCGGCAACCTGATGTCCTTCCTGCGCATGCCCGGCGCCTTCCTCCACTCCATCCAGATCGCTATCGACAAGGCCTACACGGCGGCCAGCTTCGGCTTCCGCACCAAGGACTGGATGGACCTGGTGGGGAGCGACGAGGGCATGAAGCTGGGCTTCTCCAGCCAGCCCAGGCTCATCGTCTTCGGGGGCGGTATCCCTATCGGGGGCCAGGGCGAATGGATCGGCGGCATCGGGGTTTCCGGCGCTTCCGAAGCCCAGGACGAGGAATGCGCCCGGGCAGGCCTGGCGGCCATCGGCATCAATCAGCAATAGGAAAACAACATGAAACAGATCCTCAACTTCATCAACGGCGAGTTCGTTTCCACCGGCAAGCAGTTCGAGAAACGCACTCCGCTGGACAACTCCCTCATCGGCCTGGTCCACGAAGCCGGCAAGACCGAGGTGGACGCCGCCGTGGCCGCCGCCAAGGCGGCCTTGAACGGCCCCTGGGGCAAGATGGCCGTGGCCGACCGGGTGGAAATGCTCTACGCCGTCGCCAACGAGATCAACCGCCGCTTCGACGACTTCCTGCAAGCCGAAGTGGCCGACACCGGCAAGCCGGTGAGCCTCGCCAGCCACATCGACATCCCCCGGGGCGCGGCTAATTTCAAAATCTTCGCCGACGTGGTGAAGAACGTTCCCTCCGAGTTCTTCGAAATGGCCACCCCCGACGGCCGGGGCGCCCTCAACTACGCCATGCGCCGCCCGGTAGGCGTGGTCGGGGTCATCTGCCCCTGGAACCTGCCCCTGCTCCTCATGACCTGGAAGGTCGGCCCGGCCCTGGCTTGCGGCAATGCCGTGGTGGTCAAGCCCTCCGAGGAAACCCCCTCCACCGCCGCCCTGCTGGGCGAAGTGATGCAGACCGTGGGCATGCCCAAGGGCGTCTATAACGTGGTCCACGGCTTTGGGCCCGGTTCCGCCGGCGAGTTCGTCACCACCCACAAGGATGTGAACGCCATCACCTTCACCGGCGAGACCCGTACCGGCGCCGCCATCATGAAGGCCGCCGCCGACGGCGCCCGCCCGGTTTCCCTGGAAATGGGCGGCAAGAACCCGGCCATCGTCTTCGCCGACTGCGACTTCGACGCCGCCATCGAGGGCACCCTGCGCTCCTGCTTCGCCAACTGCGGCCAGGTCTGCCTGGGCACCGAGCGGGTGTATGTCGAGCGCCCCCTGTTCGACAAGTTCGTCACCGCCCTCAAGGCCGGCGCCGAGAAGCTGAAGCTCGGCCGCCCGGAAGACCCGGCCACCGGCATGGGGCCCCTCATTTCCCAGGAGCACCGCAGCAAGGTCCTCTCCTACTACCAGAAGGCCGTGGAGGAGGGCGCCACCGTGGTCACCGGCGGCGGCGTGCCCGACATGCCCGGCGAGCTAGCCAACGGCGCCTGGGTCCAGCCCACCATCTGGACCGGCGTGGGCGACGATGCCGCCATCGCCCGGGAGGAAGTGTTCGGCCCCTGCACCCTGGTCATGCCCTTCGACAGCGAAGAGGAAGTGGTGCGCCGCGCCAACGACACCACCTACGGCCTCGCCGCTTCGGTATGGACCCAGGACGTCACCCGCGCCCACCGGGTCGCCGGCCGGCTGGAAACCGGCCTGGTGTGGGTGAACAGCTGGTTCCTCCGGGACCTGCGCACCCCCTTCGGCGGCGCCAAGCAATCCGGCATCGGCCGGGAAGGCGGGGTCCATTCCCTGGAGTTCTACACCGAACTCAAGAACGTCTGCATCAAGCTCTAAAGGGAAACGGGAAATGATCCTCAGCAGTCCGGAACTCGGGCGGAGCATCCAGGCCGCCGGCATCCGCACCAATGTCCATGACCAGGGCGAGGGCGCACCGGTCCTCCTCATCCACGGCTCCGGGCCGGGGGTGAGCGCCTGGGCCAACTGGCGGCTGGTGCTGCCGGAACTGGCCCAGGACCGCCGGGTGATCGCCCCGGACATGGTGGGTTTCGGCTTCACCGAGCGGCCGGAGGGCTTCGCCTACGGGCTGGATGCCTGGGTGAACCACGCTGTCGGCGTCCTTGATGCCCTGGGCGTCGAGCGGGCCGACCTCGTGGGCAACTCCTTCGGCGGCGCCATTGCCCTGGCCCTGGCCATCCGCCATCCCGAGCGGGTGCGCCGCCTGGTGCTGATGGGGGCGGTGGGCGTGCCCTTCGCCCTCACCCGGGGGCTGGATGCAGCCTGGGGCTACGAGCCTTCCCCGGCGGCCATGCGCAAGCTCCTGGACCTGTTCGCCTACGACCGCAGCCTGGTTACCGACGAACTGGCCGAACTGCGCTACCAAGCCAGCATCCGGCCCGGTTTCCAGGAATCGTTTTCCGCTATGTTCCCGGCCCCCCGGCAACGCTGGGTGGATGCCCTGGCCAGCCGGGAAGAAGACATCCGGGCGCTCCGCAAGGAGACCCTGATCATCCACGGCCGCGACGACCGGATCATTCCCCTGGAAACCTCCCTCACCCTGCACCAGTGGATCGAACCGTCCCAGCTCCACGTCTTCGGGCGCTGCGGCCACTGGGTGCAGATCGAGCACGCCAAGGGCTTCAACCGCCTGGTAGGCGACTTCCTGGCCGGCTAACCAACCCCAATGCAAGGAAAGAATCACATGGACAAGCAACAGATCATCCAACTGGGCGACGAGCTGTACGAAGCCCTGGCGGCCCGCCGCACCGTCTCCCCCCTGACCTCCCGGGGCCTGGATATCACCGTCGAGGATGCCTACCACATCCAGCAGCAGATGCTCTCCCGCCGCCTGGCCAAGGGCGAGAAAGTCATCGGCAAGAAGATCGGAGTCACCAGCAAGGTGGTTCAGCAGATGCTCGACGTGCATCAGCCCGACTTCGGCTACCTTCTGGACGGCATGGTGTACAACGAGGGCGAATCCATTCCCATGGACACCCTCATCCAGCCCCGGGCCGAGGGCGAGATCGCCTTCATCCTGAAGAAGGACCTGATGGGCCCCGGCGTCACCAACGCCGACGTGCTGGCCGCCACCGAGGGGGTCATGGCCTGCTTCGAGATCGTCGATTCCCGCATCCAGGACTGGAAGATCAAGATCCAGGACACCGTGGCCGACAACGCCTCCTGCGGCGTCTTCGTCCTCGGCGACCGGGTGGTCGATCCCAAGAAGCTGGACCTCTCCCTGTGCGGCATGGTGGTGGAGAAGAACGGCGACATCATCGGCACCGGCGCCGGCGCCGCCGCCCTGGGCTCCCCGGTCAATGCCGTGGCCTGGCTGGCCAACACCCTGGGCCGCCTGGGCATTCCGCTCAAGGCCGGGGAGGTCATCCTCTCCGGTTCCCTGGCCCCGCTCTTCCCGGTCCAGGCCGGCGACAGCCTGCGGGTGTCCATCGGCGGCATCGGCGGCTGCTCGGTGCGCTTCGTCTAAGGATCGGCCATGAACCTCCAGCTGTCCGGCAAGCGCGCCCTGGTCACCGGCTCCACCGCCGGCATCGGCTTCGCCATCGCCCTGGAACTCGCCCGGGAAGGCACCATGGTCACCGTCAATGGCCGCAGCCCCGAGCGGGTGGCGGCGGCTATGGCCCGTATCCGCCAGACGGTACCCAACGCCGAGGTGGGCGGGGTGGCGGCGGACCTGTCCACGGCCTATGGCGTGGAAGCCCTGCTGGAGCGCTGCCCGGCCATGGACATCCTGGTGAACAACCTGGGCATCTTCGACCCGGTTCCCTTCGAGGACATTCCCGACGCCGAGTGGCAGCGCTTCTTCGAGGTGAATGTCATGAGCGGGGTGCGTCTTTCCCGCCACTACCTGCCGCGCATGAAGGCGGCGGGGTGGGGCCGGGTGGTCTTCATCTCCAGCGAGTCGGGCATCAACCCGCCCTCCGAGATGGTGCATTACGGCATGACCAAGGCCGCCCAGCTTTCCGTCTCCCGGGCCCTGGCCCAGACCACCACCGGCACCGGCGTCACGGTCAATGCCGTCCTGCCCGGGCCGACCCGGTCGGAAGGCGTGGCGGATTTTTTCGGCAAGCTCGCCGCCGCCCAGGGGGTGAGCTTCGAGGAAGCGGAAAAGCGCTTCTTCGCCGAGGCCCGGCCGACATCGATTTTGAAGCGCTTCATCGAACCCGCCGAAGTGGCGGCCCTGGTGACCTACGTCTGCAGTCCCCGGGCGGCGGCCACCAACGGGGCGGCCTTGCGGGTCGAGGGCGGCATCGTTTCAACCCTGTACTGATTAACCCCAGAGACAAAGGAATCCACAGCATGAAAAAGATCAAGTGTGCGCTGATCGGTCCCGGCAACATCGGCACCGACCTCCTGTACAAGCTCAAGCGCAGCCCGGTCCTGGAGCCGGCCTGGATGGTCGGCATCGACCCCGAGTCCGAGGGCCTGGCCCGCGCCCGGGACATGGGCCTGAAGACCACCGCCGGCGGCGTGGACGGCCTCCTGCCCCACGTCCTGGAGGACGGCGTCCAGATCGCCTTCGACGCGACCTCCGCCTACGTCCATGCCGAGAACTCCCGCAAGCTGAACGCCCTGGGCGTCATGATGATCGACCTCACCCCGGCCGCCATCGGACCCTTCTGCGTGCCGCCGGTGAACCTGAAGCAGCTGGTCGGCCGCCGGGAGATGAACGTGAACATGGTCACCTGCGGCGGCCAGGCCACCATTCCCATGGTGGCGGCGGTTTCCCGGGTGCAGAAGGTGATGTACGGCGAGATCGTGGCCACCGTCTCCTCCAAGAGCGCCGGCCCCGGCACCCGCAAGAACATCGACGAATTCACCCGCACCACGGCGGGAGCCGTCCAGAAGGTGGGCGGCGCCGAGAAGGGCAAGGCCATCATCATCATCAACCCGGCCGAGCCGCCCCTCATCATGCGGGACACCGTCCATTGCCTGACCGAGGACAAGCCCAACGTCCAGGCCATCATGGATTCGGTGCACGACATGATCAAGGAAGTGCAGAAGTACGTGCCCGGCTACCGCCTGGTCAACGGCCCCATCATCGACGGCAACCGGGTTTCCATCTTCCTGGAGGTGCAGGGCCTGGGCGACTACCTGCCCAAGTACGCCGGCAACCTGGACATCATGACCGCTGCCGCGGCCCGCACGGCCGAAATGTTCGCGGAAGAAATCATCGCCGGCAGCTTGAAGCTCGAGCCGGTCGCAGCCTGAGGAGGAGAGAAAAATGGAATTGCGCGGCAAGAAAATCACCGTCCACGACATGACCCTGCGGGACGGCATGCACCCCAAGCGTCACCAGATGACCCTGGACCAGATGGTCGCCATCGCCACCGGCCTGGATGAAGCCGGCGTGCCCCTCATCGAAGTGACCCACGGCGATGGCCTGGGCGGCTCTTCGGTGAATTACGGCTTCCCGGCCCACACCGACGAGGAATACCTGTCCACCGTCATCCCCAGGATGAAGAAGGCCAAGGTTTCCGCCCTGCTGCTGCCCGGCATCGGCACCGTCGATCACCTCAAGATGGCCCGGGAGCTGGGGGTCAATACCATCCGCGTCGCCACCCACTGCACCGAGGCCGATGTCTCCGAGCAGCACATCACCATGGCCCGCAAGCTGGACATGGACACCGTCGGCTTCCTGATGATGAGCCACATGAACTGCGCCGAGGGGCTGGTGAAGCAGGCCAAGCTGATGGAGTCCTACGGCGCCAACTGCATCTACGTCACCGACTCCGCCGGCCACCTGCTGCCCGAGGGCGTCAAGGAGCGCCTGTCCGCCGTGCGCGCGGCCCTCAAGCCGGAAACCGAGCTGGGCTTCCACGGCCACCACAACCTGGCCATGGGCGTCGCCAACTCCATCGCCGCCATCGAGGCCGGCGCCAACCGCATCGACGCCGCCGCCGCCGGCCTGGGCGCCGGGGCGGGCAACACCCCGATGGAAGTGTTCATCGCCGTGTGCAGCCTGATGGGCATCGAAACCGGGGTGGACGTGGCCAAGATCACCGACGTGGCCGAAGACCTGGTGGTGCCGATGATGGACTTCCCCATCCGCATCGACCGGGACGCCCTGACCCTGGGCTACGCCGGCGTCTATGGCTCCTTCCTGCTCTTCGCCAAGCGCGCGTCCGCCAAGTACGGCATCCCCGCCCGGGAAATCCTGGTGGAGCTGGGCCGCAAGGGCATGGTCGGCGGCCAGGAAGACATGATCGAAGACACGGCCATCACCATGGCCCGGGAACGGGGCCTGACGGTATGAAACTGAGCCCGCAGACCATCGCTTCCCTGGCGGAGCACCTGGAGAGCGCCGAGCTCCAGGCCTTCGACGTGGTGAAGATCACCGACGCCCATCCCGACATGGATTGGGACGACGCCTACGCCATCCAGGACGAGATCCGCCGCCGCAAGCTGGCCCGGGGCGCCCGCATCGTCGGCCTCAAGGCCGGCCTCACCTCCCGGGCCAAGATGAAGCAGATGGGAGTCGAAACCCCCTGCTTCGGCTTCCTGGCCGACTATTTCACCGTCGCCGACGGCGGCGAGGTGAAGATGAGCGAACTGATCCACCCCAAGGTGGAGCCGGAGATCGCCTTCGTCATGAAGCGGGCCCTGAAGGGCCCCGGCTGCCACGTCGGCGCCGTGCTGGCGGCCACCGACTTCGTCATGGCCGGCATCGAGGTGATCGACTCCCGCTACCGGGACTTTAAGTTCGACCTGAAGAGCGTCATCGCCGACAACTGCTCGTCCTCCCGCTTCGTGCTGGGCGGCCAGGCGGTGCCGGTGGACGACCTGGACCTGCGCACCCTGGGGGTAGTCATGGAGAAGAACGGCGAGGCGGTGGCCATCGGCGCCGGGGCTGCGGTGCTGGGCCATCCGGCGGCAGCCATCGCCATGCTGGCCAACCACCTGGGGGCGCGGGGCGAGGAAATCCCGGCCGGGGCCATGATCCTGTCCGGCGGCGTGACCGAGGCGGTGGCGGTGAAGGCCGGCGACCACGTCAGCCTGCGCATCCAGTCCCTGGGCAGCGTCAATGTGAAATTCGTCGAGTAAAGGCAGGAGGGGAATCATGCCGTTTGCACAAATTTTCCTGATCGAAGGCCGCACCGAGGAGCAGAAACGGGCGGTCATCGAAAAAGTCAGCGCCGCCCTGAGCGAGGCCGTCGGCGCCCCCATGGAGAACGTCCGGGTGTGGATCCAGGAAGTTCCCAAGACCCAGTGGGGCATCGCCGGCAAGAC
>DASRUX010000267.1:0-3646 GCA_035655235.1 Rhodocyclaceae bacterium
GCCGGGAAGCGGCCGGGTGGGGCGGGCTCCATGTGGCGGTCAATCTGTCGGCCCGGCAATTCTCTGATCGGGATTTGGTGGGCCGGATCAGCGATGTCCTGGTGGAAACCGGATTACCCGCCTCCTGCCTGCAACTGGAGATCACCGAAGGCTTCCTGGTGGGGGACGTGGAGAAGGCGGTGGCCATTCTGACCGCTCTGAAGGAACTGGGGGTGAGCATCGCGGTGGATGATTTCGGCACGGGCTATTCCTCCCTGGCCTATCTCAAGCGCTTCCCCCTCGATATCCTGAAAATCGACCGTTCCTTCGTCATGGAATGCCATCGGGGGGCGGAGGCCATGGCCATTCCCAAGGCGATAATCTCCCTGGGGCATAGCCTGGGCCTTCGCATCGTCGCCGAAGGCGTGGAGAACGCGGAGCAGTTGGAGGCCCTGGCCCTCCAGGACTGCGAGGAATTCCAGGGCTATTACTTCTCCAGGCCGGTGCCCGCCGCCGCCATCCGGGATGCGCTCCGGGCGCAGGAGGGCGGGGCTTAGGAGCCCGGACCGCCGGCCGTGGAATAGGTCTCCAGGTGCTCGATCAGGAGTTGCGGCGTTTGCACGCCCATGTATTCATTGATGGCAAGGCGGTAGGTGGCTCGGGTGCGCACGCCCGGCGACTGGGAGAAGTTGAACTGGATGGCGTCCAGTCGGGTACTGCCTTTTTTCAGCTTCAGCTTCAGGTGCTTTTCCTTGAGCACCCGCTGCTGTTCCACCTCGAATTCATCCAGGAATAGCGGCGCAGGGAATCCTTGGCCCCAAACTTCGGCTTCCAGAAGCCGGGCGATTTCCAGGGAAAGGTAGCCGGATTCCAGGCTTCCGTCGGTTTCCAGGGTCCGGGTCAGGTCGGCGGGATCGATCAGTTCCTCGGCAATGGCCGCGAAGCTGTCCCGGAAGTGGGCGAAGTTCTCCTCCCGGAGGGTGACGCCGGCGGCCATGGCATGGCCTCCAAAGCGGAGCAGCAGTCCCGGCGAGCGCTTTGCCACCAGATCGAGGGCATCCCGCAGATGAAGCCCGGGTATGGAGCGCCCGGACCCTTTGATGATGCCGCCCTCACTGGGTGCGAAGGCGAAGACGGGGCGGTGCAGCTTGTCTTTGATCCGGGACGCCAGGATGCCGACCACGCCCTCATGCCACTCGGGATTGAACAGGGCGAGCCCGGCCGTTTCGGTCCCTTCATCCACAGAATCGAGGAAGGCCAGGGCCTGGGTCTGCATGTCGCTCTCGATTTCCCGGCGCTCGCGGTTGAGGGCGTCCAGTTGTTGGGCGATGGACAGGGCGCGGTTCAGATCGTCGGTAAGCAGGCATTCGATGCCGAGGCGCATGTCTGCCAGCCGGCCGGCAGCGTTGAGGCGGGGACCCAGCAGAAAACCGAGGTCGAAGGCGGAAGCCCGGCTCGGTTCCCTTCCGGCAGCCTTGAACAGGGCGAGCAGGCCCGGCTGCAGACGCCCTTCCCGCATGCGCTTCAGTCCCTGGCTGACGAGGATGCGGTTGTTGCGGTCCAGCTTGACCACGTCGGCAACGGTTCCTAGGGCAACCAAGTCCAGAAGGTTGGCGAGATTGGGTTCGGGGCGGTCGGCGAACCAGCCGCGCTCCCGGAGTTCGGCCCGCAGGGCGAGCATCACATAGAACATGACCCCCACCCCCGCCATGGATTTGGAAGGGAACTCGCAGCCCGGCTGGTTGGGATTGACGATGCAATCGGCCTCCGGGAGGGTGTCGCCCGGCAGGTGGTGGTCGGTGATCAGGGTGGCGATGCCCAGCTGGCGCGCCCGTGCGACCCCTTCCAGGCTGGCGATGCCGTTGTCGACGGTGATGATGAGGTCGGGCTCCTGGCGGGCGGCCAAGTCGACGATTTCAGGGGAAAGACCGTAGCCCAGTTTGAAGCGATCCGGAACCAGGAAATCAACATTGGCGCCGAAAGCCTTCAGGGCGCGAATCCCGACGGCACAGGCGGTGGCGCCGTCGCAATCGTAATCGGCGACGATTAGCAGCTTCGCATCCGCCTCGATGGCATCGGCGAGGAGGCCGGCAGCTTCGTCAGTGTGGGTCAGGGTGGCGGGCGGCAGCAGGGACTTGAGGTCGTAGGTCAGCTCGGTCCGGTCCTGGATGCCGCGGGCGGCATAGAGGCGGGCGAGCAGCGGATGCAGGCCCTGCTGTTCCAATTGCCAGGCGAGTCGTTGGGGAATGGGGCGGGTGACGATGCGGGTCATTGGGCAAATTCCCTGGCGAGGACGGCGATGGATTTGGGGCGTCGCCAGAATTGCCAACGGGCGTTGCCTTTCACTTCCCAGGTCAGCCGGCCATAGACGGTGGGGGCGATCAGCGTCAGCGCCCTGATGTCCCTCCCCATCACGGCCTTGAGGGGGGCGAACCAGTTTGCTTCGAGTTGAATCATGGTTTCCCGCCAGCCACGGCTATCCTCGTAGATCGCTGGGGCTTGCAATTGATCCAGGACGACAAGGTGATGGCTCTGGGGTGCGGCATGGGAAAGCAGGGCGTCGAGATGCCCGGGCAGAGGGTGGGCCTGCACTCTGCCGGAGCGGGCTAGTCCCAATGCAAGAGGATCGCTCGACCAAATGCCGTCGTGGGTGTTGCTCCTCATAGCCGGGAGGGTACCGGCTCCCCACAGCCAAAGACTATTGACGGCAGGCTTGCCAGCACTTCCGCGGGCTTCATTGACCGGGTGCCCATGGAGAAACATTTGGATCTCGTTCAGCCGAGACCGAAGCTTCGACGCCTGCGGTTCATTGGGCAATTCGCCTTCAATGCGGCGGCCGGCGACCGCGGAGATAGGAGGGAATGAATGTTGGGCATGGGAATTCAGTCGGAGGTACCAACGCCGCCTATCGGCGACGTGGAAGCGTCCCAGATCACTGAACGCCTGGTTTAAGCCATCGGCTAAGGCACAGGCCTCATCTTCGTCCAATTCGAAGGCGCCGGCCTCGGCGAGAATAATCTGTTCGTGGTGAAAACGGAGGTGTACGGGGTCCGCGCAAATCCAGTATCCTTCCTTGGCATCAAGACTCGGCGGGACTTTGGGCTCCCCGAGCAAACGTAGGGCGCCGAAAGGAGTTTCGCCATCTATGCCGAGCACCGTTGCTAGTGCACGCTCGTAGGGAAGGGATGGATCGCGGGCAAGGACTCCGTGAGCCAACAGCCATTCCAGCGCAGGGCACGGCAAATCCTCCAGTGCAAATTTGTCC
Organism: Rhodocyclaceae bacterium; assembly: GCA_035655235.1. Classification (GTDB taxonomy): domain Bacteria; phylum Pseudomonadota; class Gammaproteobacteria; order Burkholderiales; family Rhodocyclaceae; genus JAGTRP01. The sequence goes on from DASRUX010000267.1 coordinate 3,245, forward strand.
TCTGGCTCCGGCCAAAGGAGTTGCGGGAGAAGAAGGGAAAGGTGCACGCCTCACCTATATATATATGGGGTCAAAAAGTTTACCTCTTTCCAAACGTTCCTGTGTGTTTGCCACCTATTGGGTCCAAATCAAATTCTTTCAGAATGTGTTGACTCTGTCTTTGGTCTCTATATAATGCGCACCTCTTTCGCGGCGCCGGTCGGATGGCAGGGGTAGCGAAGGGGGAAGCGGCAGGAAAGCAGTAGCGAAGGGGTTGACAGGCAGTTTGAACTTCTTCATAATTCCGCTTCTTCGCTGATTGCGACAACGACGCAGCAGCGAATGTTCTTTAACAATGAGACAACCGATAGGTGTGGGTGCTTGGGATGCGAAGCGGGCTTAGGTCCGTGAAGTATTGAAGCA
>DASRUX010000268.1:0-4760 GCA_035655235.1 Rhodocyclaceae bacterium
GGCACCCTGGTCGCCGCCACCCTCGACGGAGATCGTGCCGTCGGTGTTGAAAGTGAGGGAGAACTTGGCGTCCGCCGGCATCCCCAACTGCTTCATCGCTTCCTTGAGCCCGGCCTCGGCCCGCCGGCTGGCTTCGGCGTAGGACAGCATGGGCAGCGGCTTCAATGCCCAGTGCTCACCCGCCTTGACACCCATCACCTCGTGGCCCGGATCGACGGCTTGGCTGACCGCCTCGTTCATCGCCCGGCCTGCGTCGGAAATGGTGACCTTGTCCACGGTAGCCGCCGCTTCCTTGAAAGCCGCGCTTTCCTTGCCGTATTTCTGTGCCAGCCGCATTTCGTAGCCGACATTGAGGGTGTAATTGGTGGCCTGGATCAGCATGCTGTTCTCCCCGGAAATGTTGTCGCCGGTCAGTTGTCAGCAAATTCCATGCCGTCATATGCCGTTGGCAGAAAACGCCGTTTTACCTGTCTTTATTCCGTGAGGCCGTGGCCGGAAAGGGCGTCGGCGGCAGGAATTGCCGTCGGCGCCTTGCACGGGTCAGCCGCCCACCGGGGTGCAGATTTCCACCAGGAAGCCGTCCGGATCGGCCACATAGGCCACCGTCTGGCCCCAGGGCATCTTCTCGGCTCCTTGTACCAGTCGGGCGCCCGCCTGGACAGCCTGGGCCAGGGCGGCGGGGACATCCTCCGTGGTGAAGGCGATCTCAAAGCATGGGGAGGAGGCATCCGGCGCCTGGGGGTTCTTGTTGAGGGCCTTCATCAGCTTGCGGGAGGAGAAGGCCAGGGCCGTGGTGCCCGTCTCCAATTCGCCGAAATCCCCGCTCTCGTGGAGGAACCGGGTTTCCAGGCCGAAGGCGGTCTTGTAGAACGCCAAGCTCTTGCCGGGATCTTCCACGTACAGGATGGTGTAGCCAAGTTTCATTGCTGTTTTCCTCGAATCAAGGGGTGAAGCGCAACCATAGCGCCTCTGGCCAAGAACTGTCTTGAAGAAAGCCGACAGAGGGGGTGAGTTCCCTTGGCCCGGGCGGGGGAGGCGTATAATCGCCGCCTTTCCGAATCCGCTTTTCTCCCGCCGTGACCGTCCTCGACAACGAAATCTCCCGCCGCCGCACCTTCGCCATCATCTCCCACCCCGACGCGGGTAAGACGACGCTCACCGAAAAGCTCCTGTGGTTCGGCGGCGCCATCCAGGTGGCTGGCGAGGTGCGGGCCCGCAAGGCCAGCCGCCACGCCACTTCCGACTGGATGGAGCTGGAAAAGCAGCGGGGCATTTCGGTGACTTCCTCGGTCATGCAGTTCCCCTACCGGGAGTGCATGGTGAACCTGCTGGATACCCCGGGCCACGAGGATTTTTCCGAAGACACTTATCGGACCCTCACCGCCGTGGATTCGGCGGTCATGGTCATCGACTCGGTGAACGGCGTCGAAGCCCAGACCATCAAGCTCTTGAACGTCTGCCGCATGCGGGACACCCCCATCCTCACCTTCATCAACAAGCTGGACCGGGAAGGCAAGAATCCCGTGGACCTGCTGGATGAAATCGAGTCGGTGCTCCAGATTCAGTGCGCCCCCATGACCTGGCCCATCGGCATGGGCAAGCGCTTCCGGGGCGTCTATCACCTCTACGACGACACCATCAGCTTCTTCGATCCCCAGGCCGAGAAGGGCACCGCCGAGATCATCCAGGGTCTGGACAATCCCCGCCTGGACGAGCTGATCGGCGACCAGGCCGACGAGCTGCGCATGGACGTGGAACTGGTGCGGGGCGCCTCCCACCCCTTCGATGCCAAGGATTATCTGGCCGGCAAGCAGTGCCCGGTGTTCTTCGGCTCCGCGGTGAACAACTTCGGCGTCCAGTCCCTGCTGGATGCGGTGGTGGAGCTTTCCCCGGCGCCCCTGGCCCGGCCCGCCGCCACTCGCCAGGTTGTGCCCAACGAGCCCAAGTTCTCCGGCTTCGTCTTCAAGATCCAGGCCAACATGGACCCCAAGCACCGGGACCGCATCGCCTTCCTGCGGGTCTGTTCCGGCCGCTTCGAGCGGGGCATGAAGGTCAAGCAGGTGGCCGGCGGCAAGACCCTGGCGGTGAATAACGCCATCACCTTCATGGCCCGGGACCGCAGTACCACCGACGAGGCCTATCCGGGCGACATCATCGGCATCCCCAACCACGGCACCATCCGCCTGGGCGAGACCTTTACCGAGGGCGAGGACCTGCGCTTCACCGGCATCCCGTCCTTTGCGCCGGAGCACTTCCGCTTGGCACGCATTGGCAATCCGCTCAAGATCAAGCAGCTCCAGAAGGGCCTCCAGCAACTGGCGGAGGAGGGGCAGACCCAGTTGTTCCGGCCCCTGGCGGGCACCGACCTGATCCTGGGCGCCGTCGGCATCCTGCAGTTTGACGTGGTGGCTTCCCGCCTGGAGAACGAGTACGGGGTGAAGGTGATCTTCGAGTCCTACAACTGCTCGACGGCCCGCTGGATCAAGGGCGACGAGGGCGAGCTGCGCCAGCTTTCCGACCGCTACGGCGCCAACGTCGCCCTGGACGGGGCGGATGACCCGGTCTACTTGGCGCCCAACAACGTCTATCTGAACATGATGCGGGAGAAGTATCCCAAGCTCCAGTTCCTGGAAGCCCGGGAAGTGGTCTAACGTTTAGCCAGCAGGCGGTCCAGCTGGTTGGCGAAAGCCTGCCGGTCCGCCTGGCTGAAGGCGGGCGGACCGCCGGTCTCGACGCCGCTGCTCCTCAAGGTGTCCATGAAATTGCGCATGTCCAGGGCCTGGCGGATGTTTTCCCGGCTATAGAGTTCGCCCCGGGGATTCAGGGCCAGGGCGCCCTTGTCGATCGCCGCCGCCGCCAGGGGAATATCCGCTGTGATCACCAGATCGCCGGGCTGGGCCTGGTCGGCGATATGGTTGTCCGCCACGTCGAAGCCTTTGGGCACCTGTACCGCCCGGATGTTGGGGTAGGAGGGCGTCTTCAGCCACTGGTTGGCGACCAGGGTGAGGGGCAAGCCGGTACGCTGGGCGACCCGGTAGAGGATTTCCTTGATGACGCCGGGGCAGGCGTCGGCATCGACCCAGATATGCATGAACGTGTCCAAGAGCGGGGACCTGCGATAATAGCGCCCTTGATTCCGATTTAAGTCGAAAATGTCCATCCAATGGTTCCCCGGTCACATGACCTCGGCCCGCAAGAAAGCGGCCGAGACCATGGCTCAGGCCGATGTCGTCGTCGAAGTGCTCGACGCCCGCCTGCCGGAAGCGAGCAGCAATCCCATGATCCACGAGCTGCGGACCTTCCGTCAGCGGCCGTGCCTCAAGCTCCTCAACAAGTCCGACCTGGCCGATCCGGCCGCCACCAAGGCCTGGCTAGAGTTTTTCAACCACCAGCCCGGGGTGAAGGCGGTGGCCATTTCCTGCAAGAAGGCTGGCGAGGTGGCCCGTATTCCCAGCCTGTGCCAGGGTCTGGCGCCCCACCGTAACGACAACGTCAAACCCCTGCGGCTCCTGATCATGGGCATCCCCAACGTGGGCAAGTCCACCCTGATGAACGCCCTGGTGAAGAAGAAGGTGGCAGCTGTTGGCGATGAGCCTGCCGTCACCAAGAGCCAGCAGCGCATCGACCTGGGGCCGCGCCTCACCATCTACGACACCCCGGGCATGTTGTGGCCCAAGATCGCCCATCCCAACGACGGCCTGATGCTGGCCGCCAGCCATGCGGTGGGGGTGAAGGCGTACCACGAATTGGAAGTGGCGACCTACCTGGCCGGCTTCCTGGTGGCGCACTATCCGGCGCTGCTCGCGGCCCGCTACGGCTTCTCCATGGATGGCCGGGACGCCGTGGGCGTCATCGAGGGCGTGGCCCGGAAGCGCGGTTGCCTGGTGAAGGGCAAGGGCGGCGAACTGGACCTGGAAAAGGCTTCCCTCATTCTCCTCACCGACTATCGGACCGGCACCCTGGGCCGCATCAGCCTGGAAACGCCGGAGAGCAGGGCGCTCATGCTGCAGCAAGCTGTTCCCGAGGCCCCGCCGCCCGACTCGGAATAGGCTGTACCTCGTCTTGTAGCGGTCAGGTAAGGTGTATATGCTGTAAGTCATATGCACCTTTCGCCGGAGGGAGTCGGGTTCCATGAATTACCGCCTCAGATACCTGCCGCTGTCCGAGGTCACCGAAGGCATGGTCCTGGGGGCGCCATTGATCCTGGCCGACCGCGGCGTCATCCGCTTCGCCCTGCCGGTTGGTCACGGCCTCACCGACGCCAACCTGCGGCAGTTGGCCATCCACCAGGCCCAATTCGTATGCATCCAGGAAGAGGATGGCCGTAGCGATCAGGAGCGGGCAGAGGAACTCGCCGACCACGAACGCCGGCTGGCCCGCATCTTCCGCTCGGCGGACTTCAACGAACCGGCCTTGGCAGGCCTCTACAGCGCCGTGCTGGCGTACCGGAGGTCCTGATGCCCATCCAGCTGACCCAAGAGGAAATCATTTCCCGGGCGGAGCTTCTGCCGGCCTTCCCGCGGGTGGTGACCGACATCCTGGCCACCTTGGACGACGAGAACGCCACCATCGGCATGCTTGCCCAGCATGTGGAGAGGGATCCGGTCATCACCGCCCGCATGCTTTCCCTCGCCAACGGCGTGGCTAACGGCCGACAGGGAACGGCAGTCAGGGATGTGGCCACGGCCGCTTCCATGGTCGGCATCGCCCGGCTGAAGGAACTGGTGGTTTCCCTGAGCCTGGCGCACTTCGCCAAGGCC
>DASRUX010000269.1:0-12028 GCA_035655235.1 Rhodocyclaceae bacterium
TCCTGCCTATCACTGGCGGAGTGTCCTGCGGGAGTGCCCCGAAGTGGATTACATCCTGCGGGGGGAGGGCGAGGGCACAGCCCTGGCCCTGGCCGAGTGTATCGCTGAGGGGCGGGAATGCTGGGGCGTGCCGGGGCTGGCCTGGACGAGCCGTATCGGGCCGACCACCTCCGGCCTCAGCCAGGCCCCGTTCTGGAGCAAGGCCCGCCAGGTGGAGGCGGCCGTCCTGAAAAAGCTGGAGCAGCGTGGAGCGCGGCTGAACCGGGTATAGATCAGGCCTTCGCCAGTTGCTGGAGCAGGGGCAACTGGCCGAAGCGTCAATCGGCTACGGCGGCGATCAAGTCGTGCGCCGAGAGATCGTCAAGGAAAGGAACCAGATCGGCACGGCAGGTCGCCTCATCCACTTCGAACTCCGTGCAAACCGCTCGAACAATATCTTCCAGAGACATTGGCTGCGCCAGCAAGGCCCAAACCCGTGCTCCGACACCGCCAATGCCGAAATATTCCCCATGCTCGATGCTCATTGCCACAACCTCGCCGTCCATGTCGGTGGAGACCAGGCGGGGATTGCGGATATAACGGCTTGCTGAGTTAAATATGGACATTGTCGTCATGTTTGGAAGTTACTGAACAACTGCATATTATTGTATGCGCTAATGCTGCACGAGCCATTCATCGGATTTCCGGCCATTTTCGGCATTTTCCGCTGCCTGCGACATCGGCATACGTACGATCACCCAGCCTAACGGCCTCGCGATGAACATGCCTCACCTACCTGGCAATCTGATCCTGGATTTCTCCGGCCACATTCACAATCTCGGCGATTTGAGAGCCAAGCTGGGCCTCGACGGCTGTGAGTATCCAGGCGCCCCCAGCGTCCTGCAAGCCGCTTGGCAGCGCTGGGGAACAAATCTGGCGGAGCATCTGGTCGGAGACTATGCCCTGGCCCTGCGGGATGAAGCGCAGGGGCTTATCTACCTGGCCCGCGACCCGCTCGGGGTTAAGCCGCTTTATTACCGCATCGACAACGGCCAACTCAGCCACGGCTTCACCATTCCGGAATTGCGCCGTCGCTGCCCGCTGCCGGTTACCGCCGATATGGACTGGGCCGCCGCCTATATGCTGGACCTTTCGTTCAGCCAGACGGAAACCGCCTACAAGGAGATCAATAAGCTGGCTCCGGGACATTGGCTGAGTTGCGACGCCCAAGGCCATGTCCGCATCCAGCGCTACCATGACTGGCGCGACGATGCCCCACAAGCCACCCGGCGGGACCCGCGCTGGGTCGAGGCTTACCGGGAGGTCCTGGAGGAAGCGATCCGCTGCCGCATGGACCCGGAAGCCCCCATGGGCGCGGAGAACAGCGGCGGCCTCGACTCGGCCTCCATCACCGCCTATCTGGCCCATTTCCTGGGAGAACCGGGCGACCGCTTGCACAGCTTCGGCTTCGCCTGCTGCGAACAGGAGCCTGCCTATATTCTGGAAACCAGCCAGGCCAAACGGATTGTTCACAATTACCTGATCACCGCCTGTATTGCCGATGACGAAGCCGTCTCCCTCGGACTGAACGCCCTGGGCTATCCGCAGGAACACCCCAACAGCACCGGGCATATTCCGTTCTATCGGGAATGCAAAACGCGCGGCATTCGCTCCCTGTTTTCCGGGTTCGGCGGCGATGAGGTCGTCACCCAAAACGGTCACCAATTGCGCCAGGAGTTGCTCGACGGCGGACATTACGCCGCCCTGTGGAACATCCTGCCGGGCGATCCCCTCAGGCGGATATTGCGTCTGCTGAAGACCGTCGCCCGCGGTCGCACCAACCAAGCTTATAACCCATTATTCCTGGCCGCCTGGAAGCAACGCTGGCCCCACCAATTGCTGCGACCTGAAGTGGTGGAACGCTTGAACCTGTACGAGCGTTACATGGAAACCGCCCGCCATGACGCCCCTTACCGGCGCATCAACGATTTCATTCTCCAACACCATTTGCGCCGCATGCAGATTACCGCCCGCCTGGAGAACTGCACCCTGATGGCAGCCGCCTACGGAGTGGATTATCGCTGGCCGCTGTGGGATGCCCGCCTGGTGCAGCAATACCTGTCCACGCCCAGCATCGAGAAAGTGGGCCCCAAGGGTGTCGGCCGCTATTTGCACCGGCGCGCCATCGACGGCATCGTGCCCCAACGGGTGGCTTGGAAGCGGGAGAAGCTGATGGGGGAAAATTATCAGCTCAAGAACAGAGCCAAGCACTTTGCCCAAATGCGCGAACTGGGCCGACAGTTGGCTGGCAATCTGCACCCCGGCTTGGCGGAGCTCATCGACCAGGAAAAATTCCGTCGGCAAATCGATCAGATGGGGCAAATGCCCGCAAACGACAGCCGTCAACAACTTAACCTGCACAGCATCAACCACATCCGCTGGCTAGACCGGTGGCTGCATCGCGACGGCAATAACCCGGGCTAGAGACTCATGATTCCATCAATCCAGGCCATCGATCTGATTCGTTATGGCGCCGCGGGACTTGTCCTGGCCCTTTGGGGACTGGCTTTCTTCATCGCCCCCGGCGGGCGCTGGCGCTGGTTCGGGCTGCGCCCGTTCCGTCCCCGTAGCGCCCATCGGCTGATTACCTTCGCAACTACCGGAAGCATCGCCGTGGCGGCTGCGGCGTTGATCTGTCCGCGCGCTGCGGGCCGGGAAGCGATATTGGGCGTGATCGGCCTACTGATCCTCGGAGAGGTGTTCAAGCGCCTATTTCCTGCGCCGCGCGACCAACAGGTCTCATTGTCGGCGGAGAAGAATCTCTACACCTCGCGTCTATACCAGTCCCACCACTACACGCTATTCGAACCACGCCCGGATATCCGCAGTGCTGGCGGGCTGGCGCACAACCGTTTCGGCTTTCGCGACCGGCGTCCGCTGGACCCGGATCCGAACGCCATCCGGCTGGTTTTCATGGGCGGGCCGACGGTTTACGGCATTACGATTCCGGACAACAGCCTGCTATTTACCCAACTGCTGGAAGAACGGCTGAACGAGGCTTTTCGTGACCGGCTGAAATCGCGGCATTTCGAGGTCATCAATGCCGGCATGGCCAATGCCAGTTCCGCCGAGATGCTGCTGCGACAAATCTTTGCCGTATCCGAGATCAAACCGGCCCTGATCGCCATCCAGGCCGGCATTTGCGACACTTGGCCCAGGGTGGCCAGCGACGATTATTTCGGCGATTTCCGGCAAATGCGCAAGCGCTACGGCCATGGCCCGCTGCTTCAACGGCGCCTGTCGATCGCCGACTCGCTGACTCGCGCCCTGATCTGGAGAAGCCGGTTATTGGAAGGCTGGCTGGGCAAGCGCATTCCCGCCGAACCGCTGCTGGAAATGACCAACCATAACAACACCGGCCGGCGCGAGCGTCTGGCCGCCCATCCGCCCCGTTACCTGGAACGCAACCTGGATTACATGCTGGCGATAAACGGGGTTATGGGCGCGCAATCGCTGCTGATCGGCGACCACGTTCCTCTTGGCCCCAACCCCGAAGGCTTGTACCAGCGGGCGGTGCCGGAGCATCATGCGGTCATGGCAAACCTTGCCGCGCGCCGGGGAGTGCCGTATTTCGACCTGCCTGCCGCTCTGCCCTTGAGCGACGACATCTGCGAAATGGGCAAGTATCTCAATGCCGAGGGGCAGCGCCGGCTGGCTGAACGATTGTTCGAATTTCTGCTGCAGGAAGAGCTTGTCGAAGCCCTGCTCTTAGCGGGAGATGACTCCGGTTGCGAAAGCAAGCCTGGGCATGAGAAGTCTGTCTCGGAAGCCTGATCAACTCGTATTCCCGTTGGTCGAGCCGGAACCATGCCATTCGGACGGCGTCAGGCTTAGCTTGGTCGCGGTATGGGAGTTCACGGGCAGGGTGGTCAAGTAAGGCGGACGATAAGGCAAGCGGCAGGAGCCCCCTTGAGAACCCGCCGACTGGGATGGCAGGGAAAACACGCCCTCGGATGAGATTTGAGCCATCGTTGTTTTCCTTTTTGAATCAGTCCAGTTTCGATCATAGCAAATGATTCGGTCATTGCCTCATTCAGAGGCCGGATATCCACAATAAATACCTGGTTTCCATTGCCGGAAGCACACATCCGAAAGCCCTGGTTCAGGACAACCTTCCGTTCATCAGCGACGGAATCAACCCCCCCAGCCTAGCTTGAACGGCGGCCGTTCCCCAGCCGGTATTGCCCTCCAGCAATACCGGTCCGGAGGATGTCGGCACCCAATCCCAGGCAATCGCACGAATATCCGGGAACCGGGCGTGGGCCCGGTAAGACAGTTCGGCCAAGCGGGACCAACCCGGCAAGCGACCTAGGGATCGGGCTGCAACGCCGACTCTGGAAATGGCATCGCGAACAGCCTGCCCGGCGATCAACGGAGGCTCGGGCGGCAAGATGGCGCCGGTTTCGGGATCGATGGGTAGGAGGACATAGAAGGTCTTCCCGTTGGCGGCGTGGACGGCTGGCACTTCCAGCGTCGCGCTCAGGCAACGGCAAACTGCCGCCGCTTTGCCGGAATCGGATTCCCATTGGCTGATGAAACGCACGGTGAGGGTTTCATGGTTGCCAGCCAGCGGCGCCAGATCGGGGTGACTCTCCAGATAGGGTTGGATCAGGGCGCCATCCAGCGCCTGCAAGTCGCGCCACGCTGCTTCGACCGCCGCGGCATCCGGCAACGGAACGCCGAGAAAGGTTTGCCCCGCAATACCGTCCGGCGTGCTCCAGGCAGAAAAAGCCCCCTGCCCGCCGCTGCCGCTGACCGTCTTGCAGAACACGCGTCCATGCTGTTTGACCTGGGCCTCTAACCAGGATATTTGGCGATACTCCCACACCACGGCGACCGTCGCCGCCACGGGGATACCATCCGCGGCCAAGTTATCCGCCAAACGCAATTTGTCTTGCAGCTGTCCAAGCGACTCCGCTTTCAGCCCCAGCCGCTCGCAACCGAAGAGGTGATAAGCAAGAGCTTCCGCATCGTAGACATAATCCAGCGCCGTATCGGGGGCGCGGTAGAGGCGAAAACGATAACTATCCCGTGGCGGAATGCACCAGAGCAAGGCCAGTTTGCGGATGCGCGAATATTGCGTTCGGCGTGGAATGCCTTCTTCCCGCTCGACGATGGCCCCCATCCGGTGCAGGTTGCGCCGGCAGGCCGGAATGGCATGCCAAAAAACCCAGCGCGACCATAGCCAGCATTCGACCAGGAGCCAAAGCGGCCGGGGCCAGCGGTCTCCATGTTTCCACCACAGCGAGCGATGTATTCGCACCCGCTCGTCGGCGGATGGCCAAAGATAGGCAGGACCGACCAGGCCGTGGGGCAAGCGCCGTTGAACAAGCTCCCGCCGGAGAGTGCAAAACCAGCGTTGCAGTTTGCCGGCCGCCCTCACAGCGGCTGGCCGTCGGCGTCAAGATAGCCGAAACGGCGCATTACTTCGCCATGGTCGGCGATGATGCGGGCGACCTGCTCGGGGCTGAGCCTGTCGCGCCACCCCCCGCTCTTGCCCTGGCGGAAAAAACGTTCGGCATGGGACGGCCGTTCGTAGAATCCTTTCTCCGCCTCCTGTCTGGACAACTCGCTGAAATCGCTGAAACGGATGGCTTTCGCGATACGCACCGGATCGTCCGGCAGACCCAGAAACCGCGCCGCCCCGGTAAAGGCCGCCACAGGATCGGCCTGCATATCCTCGTAGCGGAGAACGCGGCAATTCAAGTCCGGCGCATCGACCCAACTGAGCACATGCCCGGACCAGCTCAGCAATTTCTGGCGGATTTGAGGGTGCAACTGTTTGAGCGATTTGCATACGGCACACTGACGATCCCCCATGGAAGCGATTGCCTCATCGAGGCTCAGGCCGATATGGTTGGCGAAGGAGGGCGCCACATCCAGCGGATTGCGCAGGATATACAGTGCGCCGCGGGTGGCCTCGCGACTGACCACGGGTTCGCCGTCGGCGGTGTAGGTGTAGGCATCGTGAATCTTGTGGTAGCCCGTTTCGCCATCCCGCGACGACCAGCGATAGACTTCGGGCCGCAGCCGTTCCACCTCGTCCCCATCGAGATCGGCCGTATCGAACCCCAGCACATCGTTCAGCCAACCTCGCTCACTGGCGATACGACCGGTAGCCAGCTGATTGATATCCACCGGTCGGTCGCCATCCTCCAACAGGTTTTGCATGAAGGCGCGAAACCAGGTGTTGCCGGATTTGAAATAGGATGCCAGCCAATAAATACCGCTCATGGTCAGGGATTCTCAGCGACGTCCGCCAGCAGGCGGTCGATCAATTGATCGAGCTGGAAGCCGTTGTCAGGCCGCGTCACACGGGCCAGGCGAACCCTGCCCGCCAGCTGTCCGCACCGTTCCAGGTGTTCCGGCTGCTGCCCCATGCCGTCGAGAAAGCGCACCCGATAGGTGTTGTTGTGCAACGGATGGAAGCGTTGCAGCCCTTGTATGGATTCGAGGCGAATCTCCTGAAAAACAGGGTTGCGGTTCAAAATGTAAATCCAGCGGATGGGCAGGGGAGGCGTATCGGCAGTCAGCGCGATCGGATAATTGAATTTTTCGAGATTCGGCCGAATCCGGCGCAGGCCGGTGGTGTCGATGTTCAAGCGATCGGCCACGTCCTGCCATAACTTGATGCGCGGAAAGCCCGGCAGGGCACGGCACTCGTTATCGACCGGCACCACGTCGTCGGCGAGTATCTCGTATCCGCGCCGCAGGAAACCCGCAGCCAGCGTCGATTTGCCCACCCCGGAACGCCCGACGCAGACCATGCACTGGTCGCCGATCCGAATGGCATTGCCATGTAGTACCAGTTGGCCGCGTTGAAGCAGCAAGGCGCCGAAGACGGAACCCAATAGAAAGACCCGGATGCTGTCTTCGTCGCCGCCGGGTTCGGGGGCAATGCAAATGTCGTTGCCGTTGCTAATCAGGAAGCGGGCGACCCTCGGCACATGCAGCCAAAGCCTTTCCGGTGTTACCCAGAGAAAAGGACCCAATTGGTGACCGTCCACCGGGGGGGCGGACGCTTCCGGTCCGAAATGGATTGTCACCTCCGCCGTCTCGGCATCGCCTGCTTCAAAGGACAACAATTCAGGCAGATGGATTTGGCTATCTATGGATAGGCCGTAAGCGGTATAGCGCATGGCTAATAAGCCGGAAAATAGGACAGTGGGTTGTCTATTACCGTTTTGCCGCCGTTTGTGCAACATATTCCTCTGTATTAGCCCGGCAATTCAATAACCTTGTGGCGTTGGATTTCATGCATTGCACCTTGGATTGCCTTGTGCGGGGAGAAGGGGCACGCATCACTCCGGCTCCGGCCGAGTGATCGCCCAAGGCCGGGAATGCCGGTGTCGCGGGGCGCGGCCGAACCGGGTATAGATCAGGCCTTCGCCAGCTGCTGGAGCAGGGTCAGTTGTCCGATCGCGGCTTCCCTGGCCCCCAGGTCGGCGGCCAGGGTCTGGAGGCTGCCCAGGCTGGCTGAAATGGTGCCGCGCTCGATGGTGGATTCCCGGTTCATGCGGCTGATCTGTTCGGCGGCGTCGGCGCTCTTGTGGGACATGCCCTGCATGGTTCCCACCGTCTCGTCCGCGACCTGGCGGATATGGACGATGGTGGCCACTGCCTCCCGGATGCTCCCGGCCGTGGCCTCGGCCTGTCCCTTGGCGGATTGGGCGAGCTTACGCACCTCGTCGGCTACCACGGCGAAGCCGCGCCCGGCTTCCCCGGCCCGGGCCGCCTCGATGGCGGCGTTCAGCGCCAGGAGGTTGGTCTGGTCGGCAATGGCGCTGATGCCGCCGGTGATTTTGCCGATCGCTTCGGAAATGCGTTCCAGGTCCGTCAGTCCCTTTTCCAGGCGTTCCTGGGATTCCCGGGTCCGGTCTACGGAGTCGCTGATGGACAGGATGCTCTGCTGGGCCAGCTCCAGGGTGGCGGACTGATGCTCGGAGGCCTGCTCCAGCTGGGGCAGGGATGACAGCAGGGGGGTGATGGCGGTCTGGTAGTCGACCACCTTGTTCACCACGTTGGCCTGGATGGTGTGGAGCGCCTCCCAGCGCAGCAGCGCCCGCTGCTTGTAGTGGCTGGCGTAGGCGGCGTAATGCAGGGGGAAATCCTGCATCAGGTGGCTGTCGCCTTCGAAAAAGGCCAGGGCGGAGAGGGTCTGGTTGATGGGCACCCCGAGAATTTCGCCGAAGGTGGAAAAACCGGCGGCCGGGAGGCCGTCGAAGAAGCGGGCTTCCCCCAGGCGGGCAGCGTTGCCCAGCCGGCGGAGGACGCAATCGTTGAGCAGCAGGGCGACGGGGCGAGGTTTCCCCGCCAGGAAGCCGTCCCAGTCCCGGCGGGTGGCGGCCACGAAGTCGCTGGCCTGCATCAGGAAGAGTTCGTCCCCGAATTCCAGGTCGCAGAAGAAGGCGATGCGGTCGGGCTGGAACGCCGCCACCGAGCGGATGAAGAATTCCTTGCCCACCTTGACGGCGAAGGTCTTGCCGTCCAGTCGGCTTCCCACCTCGCCGGGGGCGCAGCGCAGATGGGCGGCCAGGGCTTCCAGGATAGGCTGGGGCTGGCCGTCGGGGCCGAAGACCGAGGTCACTGTCCGCGCCACCGGATCGGCTTCGGCGACCAGCCAGCGCTGGGCGGTGGGCTCGAAGTTCTGGCTCTTGAAGGGGGCGAAGGTCTTGCCTTCGGCCATCTGGCAGAAGATCAGGAGCGCCTTGCCTTGCAGCACCGGCCCGCCGGCCCGGATATAGGTGCCGCTGAAATCCAGTTTGCCGCCCGCCGAACCGCCGATGGCGATGCAGGGAAATTTTTCCGACTCGTACCAGGCCTGCATGAGGAAGCCTTCCGAGGCGGACAGGCCGTCGCAAAAAACCAGGGCGAAGGTCCGTTCGGCGGACAGGGGGAACGAGAGCCGGATGCGCTCCAGTTCCCGGCCGATGGCGGCGACCCGTTCCCGGGCGGTTTTGGTGTCGGCGACATGGAGGTCCACCACCTCCACTTGGTGCCTCTGGATGAGGCCCTGGGACAGCCACAGCCAGCTGCCCTGGCGCCCGGCGGCGTCGCAGTAGGCCGATGAACCGCTCTTCCCGCTGCACAAGGCGCCGCTGGAGGACAGGCTGACCACGGTCCGGCCGGGGCCGGCCAGGCGTTGCCAGTCGCCGCTCACCCGGGAGAAGTCCGCCTCGGGGGGAATGAAGCTGACGAGGAGGCCTCCGCCTTCATCCATCCCCAGGCCGGAGAAGCTGGCGGGAACCGCGGCCGATTCGAAGACGCCGGTGGCGGAAAGGCGGGCGGAATTGGCGGCACCGGCAGGGTCGGCCGGCTTGGCACCGAGGAACGAGAACAGGCTCATGGGGGTTTCCCTGGATAGGCGGCAAGGCAATGGGGTATTCCGCCCTCATGAACCGCTCCGAAAGTGGCTTTCCAGGCGAATTTCTTCGTCGGCGAAGCTACCACGGGGGATATGGACCGAACGATGACCTACATCACATGAATCGCTGCAAGGTAAGCGCGAACTGCACCCCGTCGGCCACATTGGCCGCCGCAATGGTGCCGCCCATCTTGGCCATGTAGGTCTTGGCCACGAACAGGCCCTGGCCCCGGTTGCCGTTGGCCCCCGCTTCGGGCTGGTCGGAGACGCCGTATTCGAAAATCTTGCCGATGAAATCCTCGGGAATATGGGGGCCGACGTTGTGGACGGTGACGGTGGCAGTAGTTTCGGAAGTTTCGAGAGCTAGGGTGATGGGCGTGCCGGGCAGCCGGTAGCGGTCGGCGTTCTTGAGAAGGTGGCCGAGGACATCCTCCAGGGAATACTCGTCGGCCCGCACCGGCACCGGGCCCTCGGCGGCGCAACTTACATCGGCGATGCCGGCGTTCTCCGCCACGTTCCTCAGGAATTCGGCGATATCCACTGCCTGCACCGACAGGCTGGAGGACTGGAAGGCCTCGCTGGGGCTGGCACTGCCGTAGAGGATGCGCACCGCCTGCTGCATGCGCTGGATGTAGCGGTGGCTGGCATCCTCCGGGCTGCCGTGCAGGGCCAGGAGGGACTGCAACGGCGACACGATCTCGTGGCCTACCGCATGCCACATGTCCTTTTCCTGCTCGGCCCGGATGCGTTCCCGCTCCGCATCTTCCTTCACCCGGCGCAGGAGGTCGTTGAGGGCGGTGGCGAGGAGGCCCAGTTCATCGCTGCCCCGCAAGTCGGCAAGGTCATAGCGTTCCAGGCCACCGCCGTCGGCATGGACGGTCTTGGACAGGCCCCGGGTGCGCCCGGTAAGGCGGGCGATGCGCCGGATGATGCCGATCTCGATCACCAGCCAGGCCAGCCCGATGGCCCCCAGCATGGCCCCCACGAACCAGGACACCCGGGTGGCGACGACGCTGAGGGTCTTGTTCACGCTACGGGCGTCGCCCCGCAGCAGTAGGCGGTAGTGGCCGAGGGCGGTGGAGACTTCGTCTGAGAGCTCCACCACCGGCGCATCCAGGGTCTCCACCGGCAGCTTGCGGATGAGGCGGGTCAGCAGCGGCGAGGACTGCTCCAGGGCTTCGTCCCGGCCGGAGAACTGGGCGACCTCAGTTTCCTTGCCGCCCACGAGCCGGCGGATGGAGAGGCTTTCGCCGGGCAACAGCAGGCCGGTCACATCTTCCAGGGCGAAGGCCGGGGTGGCGCCTTCCCGGCTGCTGTCGAAGAGGGCGGGGCCATCCCCCGGCGGCAGGACTTCGACCCGCACCCGGAACTGGTCCAGGTCCGGTGGCGGCCAGGTGGGCTTCTCCTTCTGGAACAGGGCGTCCCGCAGCACCTCGATGGGCAGGCGCAGGGAGAAGAAGGACTTGCGCTCGCAGTCCTCGGCATCCTGGTCGCCGGCAAGGCACTTGCCGTCCTGCCAGATCCAGCCGCGGAATTCCTTCACCGGCCGGGCGCCGGTGTAGTCCCGGCCGTCCAGCTCCTGGTAGCCGGTGAAGCGGCCCCGTACGCCTTCCTGGCGGGAAGGGACTGCGGAAGCCAGGGGTTCGAAGGGGGCGATCCAGCGGTAGGTCTGGCCCCGCAGGTTGGCGGTCACCCGCAGGCGGTGGGCGCCGTCCAGGAATTCGTCGCCGATGCGGTGGGCTTCCAGGGGGGCGCTGGCGAACGTGCCGGCGGCGTAGATGAAGCCCCCCGCCCAGGGATTGTTGCCGATGGCGACGCACAGGCTGCCGTGGTTCGGGTACTGGACCAGGCAGCCGGCCATTTCAACGGCATTCCTCACCTTGCTCTGGTCGTCGAAGTCGATGGCGGAATAGGGCAGCACCACCGGACGGCCTGCGGCGGCCAGGGCCGCGCCCCAGCTGGGATTGAGAAGGGCGAGCTGGCCGGAGGGATGGTGGAGCCGGGCGACGATCTGGGCCTTGGTCTTTTCGAAGCTGGCCCGGTAGTTGTCGTAGCTGCGCTGCTTTTCCTCCTGGAGCACGGCCACCGCCATGGCGACCACGGCCAGGGCGAGGAGCAGGAAGGAAGTGCGGAAAAGGATGCGCAGGCGAAAGGAGGCCAGCCAGGCCAGGGCCGCCTTCATTGGCGGCCGGTCCCGCCCTGGCCCTGATCCTGGTCGGACCAGCGGAAGCCCCGCATGGGGATGTTCTCGATGCGGTCGAAATCCTCGTCCAGCTCCCGGAAGGCTTCCCGGATGGTGCTGATGTGCTTTCTTATGTTGTCCCGGTTGCGGCCGCTCTTCACCACCTGGAAGAGGTCGTCGTAGGACACCACCAGGCCCTTTCGCTGGTAGAGGGCGGCGAGGATGCGCTGGGCGGTCAGGGGCAGGTTCACCCGCTTGCCCCGCCACAGGGGCGTGCTCTGGCGCAGGGGGTCGATGGACAGCTCGTCGCCCGCCGGCTCCGGCTTGGCGCCGGCCTTGTCCCGGGAGGCCCGGAGGATTTCCAGGAAGGTTTCGATGAAGTCGGCCTCCTCGAAGGTGGTCTTCTGGAGGTAATCCCAGGCGTCCAGGGCCTTCATGATGCT
>DASRUX010000270.1:0-14491 GCA_035655235.1 Rhodocyclaceae bacterium
GACCTGGACCACCAGGTTGGCGCCCAGCGAATCGTGCGGGCTCACCGACTTGCGGCGCTGCAGTTCCCAGGAACGGGCGGTGTAGAGGAAAGGCTTGGACAGCAGGGCACCCACCGGGCACAGGTCGATCATGTTGCCCGACAGCTCGGAATCGACGGAGCGGCCGAGGAAGGTGGTGATCTCGGAATGCATGTTCCGGTTGGCCATGCCCAGTTCCATCACACCGGCGATTTCCTGGCCGAAGCGCACGCACCGGGTGCAGTGGATGCAGCGGCTCATACCGTCCATGGAGATCAGGGGGCCGACATCCTTATGGAAGACGACGCGCTTCTCTTCGGTGTAGCGGCTCTTCATGGGGCCGTAGCCGACGGACATGTCCTGGAGCTGGCACTCGCCGCCCTGATCGCAGATCGGGCAGTCCAGAGGATGGTTGATCAGAAGGAACTCCATCACCCCCTTCTGGGCCTTGACGGCCAGTTCGGAGTGGGTGAAGACCTTCATGCCGTTGGTCACCGGAGTGGCGCAGGCGGGCAGAGGCTTCGGAGCCTTCTCGACCTGCACCAAGCACATGCGGCAATTGGCAGCGATCGAAAGTTTCTTGTGATAGCAGAAGTGCGGAATGTAGACGCCCACCTGTTGGGCGGCGTCCATGACCGTGCTGCCATCTGGCACTTGCGCCTTTTTGCCGTCGATTTCGATTTCTAGCATGTCGCTACCTTGTAGCCTGTCTCTCTATGTCGCTCAAAAGGTTTCCGGTCAGGCCTGAACCTTGTGGAAACCGCTGCCTGCCCACTGCACATCCTTCGGGACGAGGCAGCTCTTGTGTTCGATGTGGTGCTCGAATTCGTGCCGGAAGTGCTTCAGGAAGCCTTGCACCGGCAGCGCGGCGGCGTCGCCCAGGGCGCAGATGGTGCGGCCCATGATGTTGCCCAGGACGCTGCTCAGCAGGTCCAGGTCTTCCGGACGGCCTTGGCCGTTCTCGATGCGATGGACCACCTTGTACATCCAGGAGGTGCCTTCGCGGCAGGGGGTGCACTGGCCGCAGGACTCTTCGTAGTAGAAGAAGGACAGCCGCTCCAGGGCTTTTACCATGCAGACGGTTTCGTCCATCACGATGACGGCACCGGAACCGAGCATGGAGCCTGCCTTGGCGATGGAGTCATAGTCCATCGTGCAGTCCATCATGATATCGGCCGGAATCACCGGAGCGGAAGAACCGCCGGGGATGACTGCCTTCAGCTTGCGGCCGCCCCGCATGCCGCCGCACATTTCCAGCAGCTTGGAGAACGGGGTTCCGAGGGGAATTTCGTAGTTGCCCGGACGATTGACGTGGCCGGATACGGAGAACAGCTTGGTGCCGCCGTTGTTGGGCTTGCCTAGGTTAAGGAACTCCTCGCCGCCCATCTTCAGGATGAAGGGGATGGAGGCGAAGGTCTCGGTGTTATTGATGGTGGTCGGCTTGCCGTACAGACCGAAGGAAGCCGGGAACGGCGGCTTGAAGCGCGGCTGGCCCTTCTTGCCTTCGATGGACTCCAGCAGGGCGGTTTCTTCGCCACAGATGTAGGCGCCGTAACCGTGGTGGGCGAAGAGTTCGAAATTGAACCCGGAGCCCAGGATGTTCTGGCCGATGAAGCCGGCAGCCCGAGCCTCGTCCAGTGCTTCCTCGAAACGCTTGTAGATTTCCCAGATTTCGCCGTGGACGTAGTTATAGCCCCGGGTAGCGCCCATCGCGTACGCGGCGATCGCCATGCCTTCGATCACGGCATGCGGGTTATAACGCATGATGTCCCGGTCCTTGAAGGTCCCGGGCTCGCCCTCGTCCGTGTTGCAGACAACGTACTTGTCGCCGGGGAAGGAACGGGGCATGAAGGACCACTTCAGGCCGGTGGGAAAGCCTGCACCGCCGCGGCCGCGGAGGACCGACTTCTTGACTTCGCTGATGACTTCTTCCTGGGAAACCTTGTTTTCCAGGATCTTGCGCAGCATTTCATAGCCGCCGCGGGCAACGTAGTCCTTGAGACGCCAGCTGTTGTCGCCGTCGAGGCCGGCCATCAGGACCGGAGTGATCGCGCCGAGCATTGCCATTATTTGCACTCCTCCAGCAGCTTGTCGATCTGCTCGGGCAGCATGTGGCTGCACATCTTGCGGTTATTGACGATCATGACCGGCGCGTCGCCGCAGGCACCCATGCACTCGCCCTCCTTGAGGGTGAATTTGCCATCGGGAGTCGTTTCGCCGAAATCGATGCCGAGCTTCTGCTTGACGTACTCGCCAGCGTGGTAACCACCGGACAAGGCACACGGCAGGTTGGTGCACACCGTGATCTTGTACTTGCCCACCGGCTTCAGGTCGTACATGTTGTAGAAGGACGCCACCTCGTAGGCCGCGATGGGCGGCATGCCGAGATAATTGGCAACGGCCTCGATCGCCTCGGGAGGCAGCCAGCCCTTCTCTTCCTGGGCATGGGCGAGGCAGGCCATGACGGCGGACTGCTTCTGGTCAGCCGGGTACTTCCCGACTTCGCGCTCGAACTTCTGGAGGGTCTCAGCGGAAAACATCAGCGGTCGATCTCGCCAAAAACAATATCCTGGGAGCCGATGATCGTAACGACGTCGGCAATCATGTGGCCGCGGGACATTTCGTCCATGCCGGCCAGGTGGGCATAGCCCGGAGCACGAATCTTCATCCGGTACGGCTTGTTGGCGCCGTCGGAGATGAAATAGATGCCAAACTCCCCCTTCGGGTGTTCAACTGCGGCATAGGCCTCTCCCGGGGGAACGTGAATGCCTTCGGTGAAGAGCTTGAAGTGATGGATCAGCTCTTCCATGTTGGACTTCATGCCTTCCCGCGGCGGCGGTGCCACCTTGAAGTTGTCGGTGATGACGGGGCCGGGATTCTTCCGCAGCCAGTCAATACACTGCTTGATGATGCGGTTGGATTGGAGCATCTCCTCCATCCGCACCAAGTAACGATCGTAAGAGTCGCCATTGACGCCCACAGGGATATCGAAGTCGACCTTGTCGTAGGCCGCGTAGGGCTGCTTCTTGCGCAAGTCCCAGGCGATACCGGAGCCGCGCAGCATGGCACCGGTGAAGCCCATCTGCATGGCCCGCTCCGGAGTCACAACACCGACGTTCACCAGACGCTGCTTCCAGATCCGGTTATCGGTCAGGAGGGTGTGGTATTCGCTGTGGTACTTCGGGAAGCGCTCGGTGAAGTCTTCAAGGAAGTCCAGGAGGGAGCCCTGACGGTTGTCGTTCAGTTCCTTGACCGTCTTGGCATTCTTCCAGGTGGACACCTCGTACTGGGGCATCCGGTCCGGCAGGTCGCGATAGACGCCGCCCGGACGGTAGTAGGCCGCGTGCATACGGGCACCGGAGACGGCCTCATAAACGTCCATGAGGTCTTCCCGTTCCCGGAAGGTGTACAGGGCCATGGTCATGGCGCCCACGTCCAGAGCGTGACAGCCGATCCACAACAGATGGTTGAGGATACGGGTCACCTCATCGAACATGGTACGGATGTACTTGCCGCGCTCAGGAACCTCGATGCCCAGCAGCTTTTCGGTAGCTAGGCAGTAAGCGTGCTCGTTGCACATCATGGACACGTAATCGAGACGATCCATGTAGGGCACAGACTGAACCCAGGTGCGGGTCTCGGCCAACTTTTCGGTGGCCCGGTGCAGCAGGCCGATATGGGGGTCGGCGCGCTGGACGACTTCGCCGTCCAACTCAAGCACCAGACGCAGCACGCCGTGGGCGGCCGGGTGCTGGGGACCGAAGTTCAGGGTGAAATTGCGGATATCAGCCATGGGCGGCATCCCCGTAGGTATCTTCGCGCACGATGCGCGGGGTGTTTTCGCGAGGCTCGATGGTTACAGGCTGGTAAATGACGCGAGCCTGATCCGGGTCGTAGCGCATTTCCACGTAACCAGTGACCGGAAAATCTTTGCGGAACGGGTGGCCCACGAAGCCGTAGTCGGTCAGGATACGGCGCAAATCGTTATGCCCGGTGAAGGCAATGCCGTACAGGTCGAAGGCTTCCCGCTCGAACCAGTTGGCACTCGTCCAGACATTGGTCACGGAATCGACGGAGGGAAATTCGTCGTCTTCGGCGAACACCCTGACCCGCAGACGCCAGTTGTTGCCAACAGACAGAAGATGAACCACCGTGGCAAAGCGCTTACCCTCCCAGGAACCGTCGCCGTAGGTGGAATAATCCACGCCACACAGGTCGATCAACTCCTCGAAACCCAGTTCAGGTTCGTCGCGCAGGGCTTGCATCACGCCGAGATAATCGGCGGCGGCAACCTCGATGGTCACCTCACCCAGGGCAAGCTTCAGAGACTTCAGTTTTTCACCGAAGTGCTTCTGCAAATTTTGGCTAAGCGTTTCCAGCTTGGCAGACATAATCAATCAGCCTTGGCAATTAACGGGCGATGGTATTAGTACGGCGAATCTTGTTCTGCAACTGGATGATGCCGTAGATGAGCGCTTCAGCCGTCGGGGGGCAACCCGGAACATAGATATCCACCGGAACGATGCGGTCGCAGCCCCGGACCACTGAATAAGAATAGTGGTAGTAGCCGCCGCCGTTGGCGCAGGACCCCATGGAGATGACCCAACGGGGCTCGGCCATCTGGTCATAGACCTTGCGCAGCGCCGGCGCCATCTTATTGGTCAGGGTACCCGCCACGATCATCACGTCGGACTGACGGGGGCTGGGGCGGAACACGACGCCGAAACGGTCCAAGTCGTAGCGGGAGCAGCCAGCGTGGATCATTTCCACCGCACAGCACGCCAGACCGAAGGTCATGGGCCACAGGGACCCGGTGCGCATGTAATTGATCAGCTTGTCAGCCGTGGTGGTGACAAAGCCTTCCTGAAGGACGCCTTCAATACCCATCGCTCAACCTCACTCCCACTCCAGGGCGCCCTTGGCCCAGGCATAGACGTAGCCAATGACCAGAATGGCAATGAAAACCAGCATCTCGACAAAACCGAACAGCTTGATGGAGTCGGTTGCCACGATGTCCTTGAAAATCGTCGCCCACGGGAAGAGGAAGGCGATTTCCAGGTCAAAAAGGATGAAGAGGATGGCTATCAGGTAGTAGCGCACATCGAACTTCATGCGCGCATCTTCGAACGCCTCGAAGCCGCACTCGTACGGGGAAAGTTTCTCAGGATCCGGCCTGTTGGGAGCCAGGAGATAACCCATCGCGATGGGCAAAACACCGATTGCCACGCCCACCAGGACGAACATCAGGATTGGAAAGTAATTTTCCATGATCCGCCGCCTAATTCAGTTTTTTGTAATGCAACAGCAGAAAACTCTGCTGCCCCCGGTTTTTGGTGCCGACGGCGAGACTCGAACTCGCACAGCTTGCGCCACTACCCCCTCAAGATAGCGTGTCTACCAATTTCACCACGTCGGCACTACCAAACAGGCCACGATCAGCGAGGGACTAGCCCGATCGAGACCTCCCCGCGTAACTTACTTGGGTATATCTTTAGCCTTGGAGCCAGCATCCGCCGGCACGTTGGCAGCCTCGCCGCCAGCCGGAGCCGACGCCGGAGCAGTCTGCGATTTTACCGCGTCCTGCATCACACTACTAGCCGTTTTTGGCTTGGTGGAAGCCACATAAGCCAAGGTCAGACTGGTCACGAAGAATACTGCAGCCAGCACGGCGGTCGTGCGGCTCAGGAAGTTTGCAGAACCCGAAGCACCGAAGAGACTACCGGAAGCACCGCTACCAAAAGCAGCCCCCATGTCGGCACCCTTGCCGTGCTGCATGAGCACCAGACCGATAATCCCCAGCGCAGCCAGGATATGGACAGTCAATACGAGAGAAAACAGCCAGTTCATTTATTCGCCTATCAGTTTGCAGCGCGACAAATCGCCAGAAAATCATCCGCCACCAAAGCAGCCCCGCCGATCAGGCCACCATCGATA
The DNA here is from genome assembly GCA_035655235.1 of Rhodocyclaceae bacterium. Taxonomy (GTDB): domain Bacteria; phylum Pseudomonadota; class Gammaproteobacteria; order Burkholderiales; family Rhodocyclaceae; genus JAGTRP01. The sequence continues at coordinate 5,953 of DASRUX010000270.1, forward strand.
TCAGCCTGAGCAAACAGCTCAGCCGCATTCTGCGGTTTGACGCTACCACCATAAAGGAGCTGCAGCCCCGCAGCCACAACAGCATCAGCCGCAGCCACCTGAGCACGAATGGCAGCATGGACCTCCTGAGCCTGGGCGGGCGAGGCAGTCTTGCCGGTACCAATGGCCCAAACCGGCTCATAGGCAACTACCGCCTTGGCAAGCGCGGATACACCAGCCCGATCCAGGACCGCAGCCAGCTGACGGGACACAACCGCCTGGGTTTGACCGGAATCGCGCTCAACCAGGGTCTCACCAACACATAGAATGGGAATCAGGCCAGCAGCCTGGGCAGCCACAAATTTCGCAGCAACCACCTCATCGGATTCACCAAAAATAGCGCGACGTTCGGAATGACCAACGATGACGTAGCGACAGCCGAAGTCATTCAACATCCCCGCCGCCACTTCGCCGGTGTAAGCCCCTTGAGCAAACTCGCTGACGCTCTGGGCACCCCAGGCAACGGAGGAACCAAGAAGGGAGGACTGCGCCTGGGCCAGATAAGGGAACGGCACGCAGACCGCCACATCACAGGACAAGCCCACCGCACCCGCTTTGACACCCGCCAGCAACTTGGCGTTGCTGTCGAGATTGCCGTGCATTTTCCAGTTACCGGCTACCAGTTTCTTACGCATATTCGTATCAGGCTCAGTCCGCGACAAACCTGATGATTATACTGGCCGCCGAGAACCAGGGTCAAGGAAAGACGCTTATTGGACGGCCTTTCGGACCACATCGGCGAGCCGTTGGGCAAGCCGCTCAACCTCCGCGGCATCCTCTCCCTCGACCATCACTCGCAGCTTCGGCTCAGTTCCAGAAGCCCGGAGCAGCACGCGACCGCGACCGGCCAATTCGGACTCCACATCCCGCTGGGCTTTCTGGATGTCCGAATGATCCTTCCAGGGAAAACCCTTGACGATGGTGACATTCACCAGCCTCTGCGGATATAGGTTCAAGGCCCCAAGAAGCACCTTCAGGGTTTCGCCACTCTCCCGCAACGCAGCCAGGACCTGCAGGGCGGCAACGATGCCGTCTCCCGTGGTATGACGATCAAGAGCCAGGATATGCCCAGAGTTTTCCCCACCGAAAAGCCAGCCGTTCTCCCGGAGCTTTTCCACCACATAGCGATCCCCGACTGCTGCCCTAACAAAGGGAATATCCCGCTTGACCAAGGCATGCTCCAGCGCGAGATTGGACATCAGAGTGCCCACCACCCCTGCAACCCTGCCATGGCGCGCGCGACTGCTAACAATGGCATAGAGCAACTGATCCCCATCGTAGAGATTGCCTTCACCATCGACCATTTGGACCCGGTCGCCATCCCCATCCAGTGCAATCCCCAGGTCGGCACCGTTGGCCACCACAGCCTCCTGAAGAGCCTTCGGGGCGGTCGCGCCCACACCGTCGTTGATATTCAAGCCGTTGGGCTGGGCTCCGATGGCCACCACCTCCGCCCCGAGCTCATGAAAGACATCGGGCGCAACATGGTAGGCAGCGCCATGGGCGCAATCCACGACGATTTTCAGGCCCCGCAGATCCAGATCATTGGGGAAGGTGCTCTTGCAGAATTCGATGTAGCGGCCGCGCGCGTCGTCGATACGCTGCGCCCGCCCCAGATCGGCCGAGGGGACGCACTCGATGGGCGCTTCGACACCAGCCTCGATCGCATGCTCCACCTCGTCGGGCAGCTTGGTACCCTGAGCGGAAAAGAATTTGATTCCGTTATCGAAGTACGGATTGTGGGAGGCTGAAATGACGATACCCGCCTGTAGACGCAGCGCCCGGGTCAGATAGGCAACCGCCGGTGTCGGCAAAGGCCCCACCAGACAGACGTCCACGCCAGCAGCGGAAAAGCCCGCCTCCAGGGCAGCTTCCAGCATGTATCCCGACAGCCGGGTATCCTTGCCGATCAGGACTGCCGGCCGCTCCCGGCCCGGCACGCCATCTTGCGCCACAAGCACCTTGCCGGCAGCATAACCAAGTCTCATGACGAAATCGGGGGTAATGGGAGCCTGCCCAACCCGGCCACGGACGCCGTCGGTTCCAAAGTACTTCCTAGACATTCTTTTCTCCCTTTTCAATCGCCGCCCATATCGCCAGGGCGTCTTTCGTCTCAGCCACGTCGTGGACACGGAGGATGGCCGCCCCTCGCTGGGCAGCCAGCAATGCGGTAGACACACTGGCTGAAACGCGTTCTTCCACCGGCCGGCCTGTGATCGCTCCAAGCATGGCTTTTCGGGACACGCCGACCAGCACCGGAAAGCCATCCGCTACAAACTCGGGCAGGCCCCTGAATAGCGCTAGATTGTGCTCGACGGTCTTGCCGAAACCGAACCCGGGATCCACCACGATGCGACCCCTTGCCACCCCAGCCTGGAGGCATTCCGCCACCTGCCGACTCAGGTAGCCACGAACATCGGCCACCACATCGTCATAGACCGGCTGCTGCTGCATGGTTCGCGGCTCTCCCAGCATATGCATCAGACAGAGGCCGCAATTACTGTCCACCACCGCCTCCAGCGCCCGCCTATCCCGGAAGCCGCTGATGTCGTTGATCATGTCGGCGCCGGCAGCCAAGGCTTCGGCCATGACCTCGGGCTTGTAGGTATCGATGGAGATGGGCACCCCCCAACCGGAAATGCGCTCCAGCACGGGCAACAGGCGATCCAATTCTTCCTGCAACGGGGTGGGAACGGCGCCGGGACGGGATGACTCGGCCCCAAGGTCGAGAATATCGGCACCTGCCTCGAATTGCCTGTGGGCATGGTCGACCGCACGATCGACATCGCTGGACAAACCATCGCCGGAAAAGGAGTCCGGCGTGAGATTGACGATGCCCATCACTAGGGGGCGATCGACCTTGAGCTTGAATCTTCCGCAGAGTATTTCGGTCATGGGGCTGAAAAACAAAAGACCGGGAGGATTGTCCCGGCCTTCGTATTATCGCCGATTATCGCTTCAAGCCGTAGCAGGCGCGTTGGGTTCGGCCCCAGGAGAGTTGCTGGAGGCGGGGGGACGCGGCAGATTCTGGCTTGGTTTGGGCGGACGCGGAGCCTTGCCCGCCATGATGTCGTCGATCTGGTCAGCATCAATGGTTTCCCATTCGAGCAGGGCCTTGGTCATCACCTCGACCTTGTCCCGATTCTCCTCCAACAGGCGCTTGGCAAGGCCGTACTGCTCGTTGATGATGCGGCGGATTTCGCCATCGACCTGCTGCATGGTGGCCTCGGAAACGCTCTTGTGGGTCGTCACCGAACGGCCAAGGAAGACTTCGCCCTCATTCTCGCCATAGACCATGGGACCCAGGGCATCAGACATGCCATAACGGGTAACCATGTCACGAGCCATGGAAGTAGCCCGCTCGAAGTCGTTCGAAGCGCCGGTGGTCATCTGGTTCATAAACAGCTCTTCCGCCACCCGACCACCGAAAAGGACAGCAATCCGGTTCATCAGATATTCCCGATCGTAGGCGTAGCGGTCCTGTTCGGGAAGCTGCATGGTGACACCCAGCGCGCGCCCCCGGGGAATGATGGTGACCTTGTGTACCGGGTCGGATTTGGGCAGGAGCTTGGCGACCACCGCATGGCCGGACTCGTGGTAGGCGGTATTGCGCTTCTCCTCCTCGCTCATGACCATGCTGCGGCGTTCGGCGCCCATCATGATCTTGTCCTTCGCCTTCTCAAAGTCTTCCATGTCTACCAGGCGCTTGTTGCCCCGGGCGGCGAAGAGGGCAGCCTCGTTGACCAGGTTGGCCAGGTCGGCACCAGAGAACCCCGGAGTACCCCGAGCAATCACGTCGGCCCGCACGTCACCAGCGATAGGCACCTTGCGCATATGAACCTTGAGGATTTCCTCCCGGCCACGGATATCCGGCAGGGGAACCACTACCTGGCGATCGAAGCGGCCCGGGCGCAGCAGCGCCGGATCAAGGATGTCAGGACGGTTGGTGGCGGCGATGACGATGATGCCGGTGTGGCCTTCAAAGCCGTCCATCTCGACCAGCAGTTGGTTCAGGGTTTGTTCCCGCTCGTCGTTGCCGCCGCCCAGGCCGGCGCCCCGATGGCGGCCGACCGCATCGATTTCGTCGATGAAGATGATGCAGGGAGCGTGCTTTTTGGCATTCTCGAACATATCCCGGACCCGGGCAGCGCCCACGCCCACGAACATTTCCACAAAGTCGGAACCGGAGATGGAGAAGAAAGGCACCTTGGCTTCGCCGGCGATGGCCTTGGCGAGCAGGGTCTTACCGGTACCCGGGTTGCCGACCATCAGCACGCCCTTGGGAATACGGCCGCCCAGCTTCTGGAACTTAGAAGGATCGCGCAGGAAGTCCACCAACTCCTGGACCTCTTCCTTGGCCTCGTCGCAGCCGGCGACATCGGCGAAGGTGATGGTGTTCTGGGCCTCGTCCATCATGCGCGCCCGGGACTTGCCGAAGGAGAAGGCCCCGCCGCGGCCACCGCCTTGCATCTGGCGCATGAAAAAGACCCAGACGCCGATCAGGAGCAGCATCGGGAACCAACTGACGAAGATATTCATCAGCATGGAAGGCTCTTCTTCGGGACGGGCTTCGATCTTGACGCCGCTCTTCAGCAGGTCGGAGACCAGCCACAGGTCAGGCGGCGCGTAGGACGTGATCTTCTTGCCATCCATCGTCGTGGCCTTGAGGGTACGCCCCTCCATGACCACCTTGGTGATGTGACCCTGCTTCACTTCGTCGATGAACTGTGAATACTCCATCGAGCCCTGCGCTACCTGGCGGGTGTTGAATTGATTGAACACCGTCATCAGCACCAAGCCGATGATCAGCCAGATTGCGAGGTTTTTGAACATATTGTTCAAGCTTGCTCTCCTTTTCCTACGTCGAGCCTTAAAGAAATGCCATTCTAAACAACAAAACCATCACCGCAAGGTACGGCCCAGCAAATAAAGCTCGGCACTACGATCCCGTGAAGCCTGGGGCTTCCGTACCACCACGGTCTTGAACGCCTCGCGCATGGCCCGCAGGAAATTGTCGTAATCGACTCCCTGGAACACTTTGACCAGGAAACACCCCTCCGGTTTCAGGTTGGAGCAGGCGAACTCAAGACCCAACTCAGCAAGATGCATGACGCGGGCCTGATCTACCAGAGATACTCCCGACATATTTGGCGCCATGTCGGATAGAACCACCCCGACCTTGCGACCATGGAGACGGGCTTCGAGTTCCCTCAAAACGACATCTTCTCGAAAATCGCCTTGAATAAACTCGACACCGTGGATCGGCTCCATCTCCAGCAGGTCCAGTCCGATGACCTTACCGGACTCCCCTACCCGCTTCGCCGCCACCTGGGACCAACCGCCGGGCGTCGCCCCCAGATCGACAACCACCTCCCCCGACCTCAGAAGATGGTCCTTGTCGTCGATCTCCATCAGCTTGAAGGCTGCACGGGAACGCCAGCCCTCCTTCTTGGCGAGTTGTACGTACGGGTCATTCACATGCTCCCGCATCCATGCCTTGCTGGTCCTGGTTCTAGCCATTCGGTAAAATGCCGTTTTTGAAAAGGTTACCCGATGCTGCAAATATCTTCTGACGAGCGCCGCAGCCTGCGCGCCCGGGCCCATGGCCTCAATCCTGTCGTCTCCATCGCCCAGAGCGGCCTCACCGACGCCGTCCTCAAGGAGATCGACGTTAGCCTCAAGGCCCACGAGCTGATCAAAATCCGCGTCTACAACGACAACCGTGACGAACGTGAAGCTTTCCTGGCCACCATCTGCGAGGAACTGGGAGCCGCCTCCGTGCAGCATATCGGCAAGCTCTTGGTCGTCTGGCGCCCCGCTCCGGACGAGGAATCCGAGGCATCGGCAAAACCCAAGACCAAGCCCCGCCGCCCTGCCCCCCGGCGCACCAAGCGCAGCTTCCAGGGCTGAATCACTTGAGCCCGCGGCTGGCGGACACCACCAGCCAAAGGCCAAGGACGCTTTGTATCAGATAAAGGATTGACGAGATTCCGTGCCAAGCCGCGAAACGGTCACGCAGCACGGTTTCCATCACATCCCGCGGCCATGCTTCAGCCTTGAATTGAGTCATCAATGGCTGAATGCCGAACTGGCTGGCGGCCGTCAGCGCAAAAATCGCCAGCACCAGCCAGAATACCGCCCGCTTCAGGGCCGCTGCCCGGCAACGGACCAATAGAAACGCCAGAAGATAGGCGCCACAGCCCAAGCCGATCCAACCCATCAGAAAGAAAAGCTTGCCGGCCACCAGGCCAGCAAGCTGACGATCGCCCAAGGTGGCGAACAAGGTCGGTGCCACCACGTAGCCGATCACCCACATTCCGCCCATCCAGGCGGCCAGGGCAATGTGATACAGAGCCTCCGCAAAGTTGCGCACGGCCGGGCTTATTCGTACCTCACGTCGATGACTTCGTATTCCCGCATGCCGCCCGGGGCCTGCACTTGGGCGATATCCCCGGCATACTTGCCGATCAAGGCGCGGGCCATGGGCGAACTCACCGAAATTTTGCCGGCCTTGATGTCCGCCTCGTCCTCGCCGACGATCTGGTAGGTGAATGGATCGCCGGAATCCTGGTCCTCCAGATCGACGGTGGCGCCGAAAACGCAACGCCCATCGGCATCCAGCAGCTTGGGATCGATGATCTGGGCGTTGGACAGCTTGCCCTCGACCTCCTGGATCCGCCCCTCGATAAAGCCCTGGCGCTCCTTGGCGGCATCGTACTCGGCGTTCTCGGAGAGGTCGCCGTGGGAACGGGCTTCGGCGATGGCGGCAATGACATTGGGCCGATCGACGGTCTTCAGGCGGTGCAACTCGGCCCTCAACTTCTCGGCGCCGAACACGGTCAGCGGAATTTTGCTCATTCTTCTCTTCTACCAAAGCAAAACCGCCGGCGCCCCAAGGGGCCACCCCGGCGGTTCGGTTGATTTATCAGTGCAGCTGGGCGTGCAGAGCCTGGATAGGATACACCACCAGATCCCCCATGTTGCGGATCCCCTCAGCCGCCGCTTCGGCGCCCCAGATGGTCGTATACATGGTGACCCGCTGCTGCAGGCCGGAAGTCCGGATGGAGCGCGAGTCGTTGATGGCCTGGCGCTTTTCCTCAACCGTATTGATGATCAAGGCAATTTCGTTGTTCTTGATCATGTCGACGATGTGGGGACGCCCCTCGGTCACCTTGTTCACCGGCTGGACCGGCAGGCCGGCAGCCTCGATAGCGTGGGCCGTACCGCGGGTGGCCACCAGGTGGAAACCTGCGTCGTGCAGATGGCGTGCCACCTCGACGGCCTTGGCCTTGTCGCTATCCTTGATGGACAGGAAAGCCTTGCCACCATGGGGCAGACGGACGCCTGCGGCGAGTTGGGACTTCACGAAGGCTTCGGCGAAGGAAGTGCCCACGCCCATGACTTCGCCGGTGGACTTCATCTCGGGGCCGAGAATGGTATCGACGCCCGGGAACTTGACGAAGGGGAAGACGGCTTCCTTGACGGAGAAGTAAGGTGGAATGACTTCCTTGGTCACGCCCTGGTCCTTCAGGCTGCGGCCGGACATGCAGCGGGCGGCAATCTTGGCCAATTGCAGGCCGGTAGCCTTGGAGACGAAGGGAACGGTCCGGGAAGCCCGGGGGTTCACTTCGAGCACATAGACCGTTTCGTCCTTGATCGCGAACTGGACATTCATCAGGCCGCAGACGTTCAACGCCTTGGCCATCAGCTTGGTCTGGCGGCGCAGTTCGTCCTGAACGGACTGGGACAGGGAATACGGCGGCAGGGAGCAGGCGGAATCGCCGGAATGGACGCCGGCCTGTTCGATGTGCTCCATGACGCCGCCGATGATGATTTCCTCGCCATCAGACAGGGCATCCACGTCGCACTCGACAGCGTCGTTCAGGAAGCGGTCCAGCAGTACCGGGGAGTCGTTGGAAACCTTGACGGCCTCCCGCATGTAGCGCTCCAGGTCCTTCTGCTCATGGACGATTTCCATGGCACGGCCACCCAGCACGTAGGAGGGGCGAACCACCAGGGGATAACCGATTTCGGCGGCGAGGCGCAGGGCCTCGTCCTCGGTGCGGGCAGTCCGGTTGGGCGGCTGCTTGAGGCCCAGGTCGTGGAGCAGCTTCTGGAAGCGCTCGCGGTCCTCCGCCACGTCAATGGATTCCGGGCTGGTGCCGATGATGGGCACGCCGTTGGCCTCCAGGGCCAGGGCAAGCTTCAGCGGGGTCTGACCGCCGTACTGGACGATGACGCCCACCGGCTTTTCGACATTGACGATCTCCAGCACGTCTTCCAGGGTCAGCGGCTCGAAGTACAGACGGTCGGACGTGTCGTAGTCGGTGGAGACGGTCTCCGGGTTGCAGTTGACCATGATGGTCTCGTAGCCGTCTGCCCGCATGGCCATGGCAGCATGGACGCAGCAGTAGTCGAATTCGATGCCTTGGCCGATACGGTTCGGGCCGCCGCCTAGGACCATGATCTTCTTCTTGTCGGTCGGGCTGGCCTCGCACTC
>DASRUX010000271.1:0-25163 GCA_035655235.1 Rhodocyclaceae bacterium
GGCCCTCCCCGCCTCCGCCACCGCCGTCCGCCCCCAACTGGCCGGCCGGTCCTGGGAGGCGGTCGGCGTCTCCCTGGTGCTGCATCCGGAGAACCCCTACTGCCCCACCGCCCACATGAACGTGCGCTGCTTCGTCGCCACCAAGGAGGGCGAAGAGCCGGTGTGGTGGTTCGGCGGCGGCATGGACATGACCCCCTATTACGCCGAGGAAGAGGACGTGCGCCACTTCCACCAGACCTGCAAGGATGCCCTGGCGCCCTTCGGCGAAGGCGTTCACGCCAAGTACAAGCAATGGTGCGACGAGTATTTCTTCTTGAAGCACCGCAACGAGCCCCGGGGCGTCGGCGGCATCTTCTTCGACGACCTGAACGAAGGCGGCTTCGAACGCTGCTTCGCCCTGACCCGAGCCGTCGGCGACGCCTTCACCAAGGCTTATCTGCCGGTGCTCGCCAAACGGCGGAATACGCCCTACGGCGAGCGGGAGCGGGATTTCCAGGCCTACCGCCGGGGTCGCTACGTGGAATTCAATCTGGTCTGGGACCGGGGCACCCTGTTCGGGCTGCAATCCGGCGGGCGGACCGAATCCATCCTGATGTCCATGCCACCCATCGTGAAGTGGCGCTATGACTGGAAGCCGGAAGCCGACACGCCGGAAGCGCGGCTTTATGAGGAATTCCTGCCGCCCAAGGATTGGGTTTAGGGTTGATGCCCTCCGGCGTTGATCGGAGGGTGGGGCGTTCGCGTAGCGGGCGAGGACTGTCTGAGCCCCGCAGGGGCGAGTTTCGCAGCCCGACGGAGCGAATGCCCCGCCCGACGCGCCCCCCCCGAGCTTTACTTCAGCTTCCCGCGCACCACGGTAACCCGAGTCGCGTCGCGCACCACCACCGACCCCTTGCTCCCTTCCAGATTGCCGCACTGGCAAACCGCCTTGATGAACGTGACCGAACTGACGATGCCCTGGCACTCCAGGCATTCGTAATAAAGGTCGCCGCCGGTGGGCAGGTTGTCCGGATCGACCTTCTGGTCCAGGGGATAGAACTTGTAAATCTTGCGCATATCGACGGTGGTCATCATCCCCTCCCCTTGATTCAGATATTTTCGAACCGGGCACTTTCCCGGTACAGCCGGTTGGCTTCGTCTTCCCGGCCCAGTTGGTCAAACAGGCGGGCCAGTTCCAGATGGGCTTCCCGGCTCTCACGCACCGACCGGGAGGCTTCCAGATAGCTCTGGGCCTTGCCCCACAGGCGCTGCCGCACGCACAGCCGGCCCAGGGCCAACAGCAGTTCGCCGTCCTCGGGATGCTGCCGCAGCCACTTCTCGGCCCGGGCGATGCGGCCGTTCAGATCATCGCCCCCCAGCTTGCCGTAGAGGGCGACCAGATCGTCGTTCCAGTCTTCCTCATCGTCGCTGTCGAGATAGGTTTCGATCAGCGCCTGGGCTTCCTCATTCGCTTCCAGGGCCATCAGGCGGCGGGCGGCTTCCACCGCCAGGCGGCTATTGCGCTCGGCCTTGGGCACGTCCTTGAGGTAGGCCTCCAGCTGACCGGCATCGCTGCTGCAATTTTCCAGGTTATGGAGATGGGCCTGGAGCTTGATCTCCGCCGCCAGCTCCGGCAGCAGGGTGTCCCGCTTTTCCAGCTGGCGCGCCAGGCGCAGCACCTCGGCCCAGTCGCCGCAGCCCTGGCGGGCCCGCAATTCCAGGCGCAGGGCTGCCAGGTGGCGGCCGTGCTTGGCCTGGAGCTTCTTCAGGACCACCACCGCCTCGTCGAAGCGGCGGGATTCGTTCAGCATCTCCGCTTCCAGCATCAGGGTCGCGGCTTCGGTGCGGGGATCATCGATCTTGGCCCGCTCCAGCCAGCCCTGTTGCTTCATGGATTCCCGCATGCGCTGGGCCGAGCGGGCGGCGACCAGGGCCGACAGCCCGGGAGCCACGCCGGCCCCGTGGGCCTCGACGCTCTTCTTGAGGGCCTGGCCGAAGCGGCCTTCGAACAGCAGGCGGACGGCGTCCTGGAACACCGCGTTGGCCTTATCCTGCCGTACCCGCTCCTTGTATTCCCGCACCCGTTGGGGCAACCCGAAGGTTACGGACAGTCCGCGGAGGACGGCGTAGGACATGCCGAACAGGAGAACGATGGCGACGATGAAGAGATTGAGGTTGATCTCCACACGCCAGGGCGGGAAAACCAGGAGTACATAGCCGTCATTGAGCTGCGCTCCGAGGGCGACCGCCACCGCCAGGGCGAAGATGGCCAGGAGCCAGAAGAGCGCTCTCACTTCTTCTCCTTGCCGCCCCTGAGGGAGCGCAACGCGGCCAGGCTGTCATTCAGGTTGGGCAGTTCCATACCGACATCGGCGGCGGCAAGCTGCTTCAGGCTGGCCTGGGTGGCCTGCACCGTCTTGTCCTGGCCGTCGTAGTAGCTGGCCAACATGTCCTGGACAGCCTTCAGTTCGTTGCGGTAGGTAGCGGTGTCCCGGACGAACAGAGCGAGGCGGGCATTCAAGAGCCGGAGCTTGAGGTTTTCCCGCAGGAAGAAGGACTGCTCCGGCGCCAGCAGCACGGGCTCGTTCTTATCAAAGCGCTGGATGCGGACCAGGCCGCGCACCTCCTGCCAGAATGCCTCGCCGGCCCGGCGCCACCAGGCCGCAGGAGCCTCCGGTGCTGTCTTGGCGGCAGCGGCCTTTTCGGGAGCGCGGGGGCGCCCGTCCATAGCCAGGGGCAGCTTGTCGGCCGCGACGATGGCGTTTTCCAGACGCAGGCTGAGGCCGGGGACATCCACGGAAGGCAGGGAGCGCAGACGATCCAGATCCTTTGTCAGGGTCTTTCTGAGGGCGATGACCTGGGGGCGATCCAGGCGGGCCAGCTTGGCATCCGCCGTCTGCAGGGCGAGGACCGCCGCGGGGACGTTGCCGGCCAGCTGGAGCTGCTGGGCGGCCAGGGTGATGGCCTGTTCGACTTCCAGCAGCAGGGCGTCGTCCCGACTGAGGGCGAGGTCTTGGTAGAGATTCTGGAGTTCCTGGGCCTGGCCCTGGAACTCGGCCTGTTTGGCTTCCACGCCGCCCACCCGGGCCTGAAGAGCGGCCAGCTGTTCCTGGGCCTGCTTCAAGGCATCCCGGCCTTCCTTGTCGGCGGCATCGCTTTGGGCCAGGCGAGCAGCGACTTCCTGCTGGGTCTGCCGGTTCTCCACCCATTGCCAGCCGGCCAAGCCGATGGCGGCCAGGGCGACGATGAGCCAGGGATTGCGCCAGGCGGGGGCGGACGGGGTACGGATGGGGGTGGCGATGATCTCAGTGGGGGTGTCGGGGTCGGTCATGGCGTCGCTCATTCTTTTGGCCAATTATAAGCGCACAGGCCGGCGATGATGCCCGCATCGGCCGGGGCGGTCAGCACCACCTGCCGTAGTCCCAGCTCCCGGGCGTTGGCGGCGATGCGCTCGTGGGGAACGAAGACCGGCGTCCCGTCGAGGAAGCGGCGGCCTTCGGCATCGAGCATATCCACCAGGTAGCGCAGGGCCTCGCTGCTGGAGACGGCGATGGCGTCGAGGCGCCCGGCCCGCCAAGCATCCATCAGCGGCCCCGCACCTTCCGCCGGGGCGGAACGGCAGTAGCAGGGAATGCAATCCACCGTCGCCCCCCGGGCCCGCAGGGTGTCGGCCAGCAGTTCCCGGCCGCCGTCGCCGCGGAAGATGGCAACCCGACGGCCGGCTACCCGGTCGGCCTGCAATTCGGGCAATTCGAGCAGGGCTTCGGAATCGAAACGCTCGGTGGGCGCCACGCAGCCGGCGATGCTGTGGGCTGCGAGGGCCTTCACCGTCCCCTGCCCCACCGCGGCGGGGATCAGGCCAGCCGGCCAGGCGCCCTTCGCCAGCAGCCGGGGGACGCTGTATTCCACGGCATTGGGGCTGATGAAGACCGCCAGGGCGTAGTCGGCTAGGCGCTCCAGCGCCCGGTCGAGGGGCGCCGGATCGTCGGCGGGGGAGATTTCCAGAAGGGGAAAGACCAAGGCTTCCCCGCCGGCATCCGAAATCGCTGCCGCCAGGGCCTGGCACTGGGCACGGGGCCGGGTGACGACAACGGTTTTTCCGGCGAGGGGCCCGGCCGCAGCCATTACTTGGCGCAGGCGGCGAGCTTTTCGAGGATGGGGCCGGCGCCCTGGGCCAGCAGCAGGTCGGCGAGCTTGAGGCCCAGAGCCTCGTCGTCGGATGGATTGCCGCGGACTTCAGCGCTGACCATTTCCTTGCCGTCCGGGGTGGCGACGAAGCCCCGCAGCCAGAGCTGGCCGTTTTCGATGATGGCGTAGCCGCCCAGGGGAACCTGGCAGCTGCCGCCCAGGGCCCGGGACAGGGACCGTTCGGCCTTGACGCAGTGGGCGGTCTCGGGGTCGTTCAGGGCGGCCACCACGGCGGCCATGTCGGCCCGGCCGTCGACGATCTCGATGCCCAGGGCGCCCTGGCCGGGGGCCGGCAGGGACTGTTCGGGAGTCAGGACGGACTTGATGCGGTCCTTCAGACCCAGGCGGATCAGACCGGCGGCGGCCAGGATGATGGCGTCGTACTGGCCCTCGTCCAGCTTGCGCAGGCGGGTGTCCAGGTTGCCGCGCAGGCTCTTGATTTCCAGGTGTGGATACTTGGCCCGCAGGATGGCTTCCCGGCGCAGGCTGGAAGTGCCGACCACCGCTCCCTGGGGCAGGTCGTCCAACTGGGCGTACTTGTTGGAGACGAAGGCGTCCCGGGGATTTTCCCGGGCGGAAATGGCGGCCAGAACAAACCCCTCCGGCATGACCATGGGTACGTCCTTCATGGAATGGACCGCCAGGTCGGCGCGGCCTTCCTGCATGGCCACTTCCAGCTCCTTGATGAACAGGCCCTTGCCACCGATCTGGGAGAGGGGCCGGTCGAGAATCTGGTCCCCCTGGGTGGTCATGCCTAGAATGGCGACTTCGCTACCCGGATTGAGACCGGACAGGCGGGCTTGGACATGCTCGGCCTGCCACATGGCCAGGCGGGATTCGCGGGAAGCAATGACGATACGGGACGGAGCGGACATGGTGCGGCCTTCGGTCAGGCTGGATAAAAAGGGGATTCTAGCATGCCCCTTATGGCCGTCCCGGTCGGCTTCCGGACTTGAACAAGAGGAGAATTCATGAGCGAAAAACCGCCCGAGCAGCGTCCGGAAACCCCCGATTTCTGGGACAAGCGTTTCCGGGAAGGGGTAACCCCCTGGGACGCCGGCCGGGTTCCCGGCGACCTGGCCCGCTTCGCCCAAGCCCAGGAAACGTCCCTCAATACCCTCATCCCCGGCTGCGGCAGCGCCTGGGAGGCCGCCCACTTGGCCGACCTCGGCTGGCCGGTCACCGCCCTGGACTTTTCCGAAGCCGCCGTCGCTGCCGCCCGGGAGGTGCTGGGGAACTGGCCCGGCCGCCTGGTCTGCGCCGACTTCTTCCAATTCCAGCCGGAAGAGCCCTTGGACCTCATCTACGAACGGGCCTTCCTCTGCGCCCTGCCCAGGAAGCTGTGGCCCGCCTGGGGCGAGCGCATGGCGGCGCTCCTGCCCGCCGGCGGGCTCCTGGCCGGCTATTTCTTCTTCCGGGACGAGCCCAAGGGACCGCCCTTCGGCACCAACCCGGAACAATTGGAGGCTCTTCTCGCGGCCCATTTCGAGCGGATCGAGGACCGCCCGGTGGATGACTCCATCCCGGTCTTCGCCGGCATGGAACGCTGGCAGGTGTGGCGACGCCGCTAAGCGCCCTTGGCGAAGGATTTGGCCAGCCCCCACTGCCGTCGGCTCACCGGCAGCTTGTCGGGCACGCCCCGCAAGAGGGCCCAGCCGTAGGCCTCGGCATCGTCCCCGGCGGCCCGCTCGAAGCCGGCCAGGGCGTCCTTGGCCACCAGCACCGACCGGTGCAGGCGGATGAAGCGCTCGGCGAACTCTTCCTCCAGGTGGGTCAAGGCCTCGTCCAGGAGGAATTCCCGCTCCTTGGTCCGGGCGGTGACGTACTTGAGGTCCGCCTTGAAATAGAGGACCTCGGCCACCGGCACCAGCAGCAGCCGTCCCCGCTCGTGGCAGGAGAGGTGGGTGCGGCCGCCCCCCCGCAACTCCCGGCCGATGGCGGGCAGGGTTTCCGCCGGCAGGATGGGCCTCGCCGCCTTGGCCTTCTGTAGGGCCGCCAGGAGGCGCTGGGCCCGCACCGGCTTCAGCAGGTAGTCGATGGCATTGAGGTCGAAGGCCTGGACGGCATAGTTGTCGTAGGCGGTGGTGAAGATCAAGGCCGGCGGGTTCTCCAGCCCCCCCAGGTGGCCGGCCAGTTCGACGCCGTCCATGCGGGGCATGCGGATATCGCAGAGGACCACGTCGACCGGCTGCTCGGTCAGGCGCTCCATGGCCGCCAGGCCGTTGTCCGCTTCACCCACGACGACGGTGGTCAGGCTGGGCTCGATGTCCGCCAGCAGCTCGCGCAGCCGGGCGCGGGCCGGGGGCTCGTCATCGACGATCAGGATACGGAGGGCGGTTTCCGGGTTCGACATGGCAGGGCGATACGGACGGTGTAGTTGGCTGCCCCCTGGACCGTTTCCAGGCGGGCTTCGAGATCGTAATACAGGGCGAGGCGTTCGCGGATATTGGCCACCGCCATCTGGTGCCCCGCAGCCCCCTGGCCCGCCGGGGAGGCGGGATTGGAAATTTCGATGAACAGCTCGTCGCCCCGGCGGGCGAAGCCGATGCGGACCGTGCCGCCCTCCGGCTCCTTCTCGATGCCGTGGTAGACCGCATTCTCCAGGAGGGGCTGGAGCATGAGGGGCGGAATCCGGGTATCGACGGGCACCTCGTCCACCTGCCACTCCACCCGCAGGCGCTCCCCGAGGCGCAGTTTTTCCAGGTCCAGGTACTGGCGGCCCAGGGCAATCTCGTCGGCCAAGGACACCAGCTCCCGATGGTCCCGCAGGGCGGCCCGGAAGAGGTCGGCGAGGGATTCCAGGGCCGCTTCGGCCCGCTTGGGCTCGGCCCGGATCAGGGAAAGGACGGTATTGAGGGAATTGAACAGGAAGTGGGGCCGGATGCGGGCATTGAGGGCCGCCAGCCGGGCTTCGGCCACCGCCGGGGAGAAGGCCCGGGCCCGCAGCTCGAAATAGCCCAGCATCGCCCCGGTGGCGGCGGCTCCCAGGAGGGCCGCCCGCCACGCTCCCAGGGGCGCCCGCTCGGCCAGGCCGAGCCAGGTCCAGGCGTCGTACTGCACGCCCGCCACCAGGCCGGCGGCGCCGGCCACCAGGGCCTGGGCCGCCCGCCCCGGCAGGCGCCACAACAGGTCGCGGCCCGCCGCCAGAAGACAGAGGAGCGCAAAGAGGGGAGGTTCCACCCAGGCGGCCATTTCCACGTAGCCCGGGAACCAGGCGGCCAGGGAGCCGGCCCGGACCAGGGCGGCGGCCATGGCCATGGCGTTGATGCCCAGCAGCACCCGCAGGACGGTACCGAGATTGCGCCAGTCCGGCAGAAGGTGGGTGGAAGGGATTTGCCGTATACTTGCCATTTTTCGCCCGGGGCGGATATTCGCCCGACATTCTAGGCCAAAGCATGACTTCCAACGCTTCCCAATACACCTGGGCCGGTCGCTTTTCCGAGCCGGTTTCCGATCTCGTCAAACGCTACACCGCTTCCGTGGATTTCGACCAGCGCATGTGGCGCCAGGATATCCGCGGCTCCCTGGCCCACGCCAAGATGCTGGCCAAGCAGGGCATCATCGCTGCTCAGGACCTGGCCGACATCGAGCGGGGCATGAAGCAGGTCCGGGAAGAGATCGAATCCGGCGCCTTCGAGTGGTCCCTGGACCTGGAAGATGTGCACCTCAATATCGAGAAGCGCCTGACCGCCCTGGTGGGTGACGCCGGCAAGCGGCTCCACACCGGCCGCTCCCGCAATGACCAGGTGGCCACCGACATCCGCCTCTACCTGCGGGATTCCATCGATGACATCCTGAGCCTGATCAAGGCCTTCCGTGCTGCCCTCATCGATCTGGCCGAGAAGGAAGCCGCCACTCCGATGCCCGGCTTCACTCACCTCCAGGTGGCCCAACCGGTGACCTTCGGCCACCATGTGTTGGCTTATTTCGAAATGTTCGGCCGGGATGCCGAGCGCTTCGCCGACTGCAGGAAGCGCACCAACCGCCTGCCCCTGGGCGCCGCCGCCCTGGCCGGCACCACCTACCCCATCGACCGGGAATTCGTGGCTTCCGAACTGGGCTTCGAGGGCGTCTGCGAGAATTCCCTGGACGCTGTTTCCGACCGGGACTTCGCCATCGAATTCTGCGCCGCCTGCGCGCTGCTCATGACCCATATCTCCCGACTGTCCGAGGAACTGGTCATGTGGATGAGCCCGCGGGTCGGCTTCATCCAGATCGCCGACCGCTTCTGTACCGGCTCTTCCATCATGCCCCAGAAGAAGAACCCGGACGTGCCGGAACTGGCCCGGGGCAAGACCGGCCGGGTGAACGGCCACCTGATCGCCCTGCTTACCCTGATGAAGTCCCAGCCCCTGGCCTACAACAAGGATAACCAGGAGGACAAGGAGCCCTTGTTCGACGCTGTGGATACGGTCACCGACACCCTGCGCATCTTCGCCGACATGGCGGGGGGCATCACCGTGAAGCCGGAAGCCATGAAGTCCGCCCTGACCCAGGGCTTCGCCACCGCCACCGACCTGGCCGACTACCTGGTGAAGAAGGGCCTGCCCTTCCGGGACGCCCACGAGGCCGTTGGCCATGCGGTGAAGCGGGCCGAGCAACTGGGCGTGGACCTGCCCCAGCTGCCCCTTGCCGAACTCCAGTCCTTTTCGCCCCTGGTCGGAGACGACGTGTTCGCGGTACTGACCGTGGAAGGGTCCCTGGCCAGCCGCAACCACATCGGCGGCACGGCGCCGGAACAGGTGCGGGCAGCGATTGCCAGGGCTCGTAGCCGGCTGTAATCTGCGGGGCGCATCGGGCGGGGCATTTGCTCCGCCTGGCTGCGAAACTCGGCCGCGATGCGGCCTCAAACAATCCTCGCCTGGCTCCTCAAACGCCCCACCCTGCGGTGGGTGCCTCTAGGCTGGAGGCCGCGATCAGCGGCCGCACCATTGCCGCCAGTCGCCGCCGAAGGCGAAACGCTGCCGCTCGGTGAGGCTGCCGGTGCTGCGGACCTTGCCGCTGGTGCCATCGAAAAAGACGTTGAAGCGGGCGGGCTCTCCCCAGTCGTCGCAATAGCGCCACTCCCAGGCCAGCTCGTCCCGGGCCTTGAAATAGATGGACCACCCGGGGTACGGGGGGCCGAGGGTCCGCAG
This sequence comes from Rhodocyclaceae bacterium, assembly GCA_035655235.1. GTDB lineage: Bacteria > Pseudomonadota > Gammaproteobacteria > Burkholderiales > Rhodocyclaceae > JAGTRP01. The sequence goes on from DASRUX010000271.1 coordinate 9,303, forward strand.
CACCTGGTCCTGGGTCATGCCTTCCCGGATGAGGGCGAAATGCTTGGGCTCCAGAACGTTTTCCAGACTGAGGAGCTTGCCGTCCGGGCCGATCCTCGCCATGTAGGTGTGATAGCCCGAGGGGCCGCGGGGATAGGCGAGCAGCTCGCCGCCGCCCGGTTCCTGCCAGCGCAGGGCCGGCTCGCCCATGCGCTGTTCCACCTCCGAGACCGCCGACTCCCCCGGCTGGAGGCCCCGGCCGTTGTAGGAAGCGCAGCCTGCCAACAACAAAAAGGCCACCGCAAGGGTGGCCGTTTTCTTGGACAGGCGGGCCATGGTCGACGAGCCCTGGGTCATGGCGTCAGGCCGCAACGATGCCTTCCAGGAGCTTCTGCAGTTCGCCGGCCTGGTACATCTCCCGCATGATGTCGCAGCCGCCAATGAATTCGCCCTTGATGTAGAGCTGGGGAATGGTCGGCCAGTTGGCGTAATCCTTGATGCCCTGGCGGATTTCGGAGTCTTCCAGCACATTGACGCTGACGAAGTTGGTGATGCCGGAAACCTTCAGGATCTGGACGGCAGTGGCGGAGAAACCGCACTGGGGAAACTGGGGGGTGCCCTTCATGTAAAGCACGACGGGGTTGCCGGTGACGGTTTCGTGGATGCGTTGCTGGGTTGCGTCGGCCATGGGTTCTTTCCTAGGGGTCAAATCTGGCCGCCGCTGATGCGGTCGATGCCGGCCAGATCACGTTGAGTAAGGATGCATTTGAACTGCATTCCCTGCAATAAGTTCCGGCTGTCTTCCCCTTGGTCATAGCCGTGCTCGAAGAGGAGCCAGCCCCCCGGTTCGAGATGTTCCGGCGCGCCGCCCACGATGGCGCGGATGCAGGCCAGGCCGCCGGCGCCGGCCACCCCGTCGGTGAGGGCGATCTGCGGCTCGAAGGGCAGGCCGTTTTGTTCCAGGTGGGGATCGCCCAGGGCCACGTAGGGCGGATTGGAGACGATGAGGTCGAAACGCTCCCCCGCCACCGTCCCGAACCAGCTGCCCAGGCGGAAATCCACCCGGGCGCCGAGGCGTTCGGCATTGCCCCGGGCCATTTCCAGGGCCTCCGGGGAAACGTCCACCGCCGTCACCCGGGCACCGGGCTTCTCCAGAGCCAGGGTCACGGCGATGATGCCGGAGCCGGTGCCGAGGTCGAGGATGCGAGGGGATTCCATACCCTTCACCCGATCCAGGGCCAGGGTCACCAGTCCCTCGGTTTCCGGCCGGGGGATGAGGACGGCCGGCGAGACGGCAAATTCCCGGCCGTAGAATTCGGCACTGCCCAGGAGATAAGCCAGGGGCTCGCCGTCTGCCCGGCGACTGATGAGGATTTCCAGCCGGGCTAGTTGTTCCAGGGAAAGGGGCAGTTCCGGCCGGGCGATGAAATCCGCGTGGCGACAGCCGGCCACATGCTGGATGAGCAGCCGGGCGTCCAGGCGGTCGATGCGCTGCTGGGCGGCCAGCCAGGCCGCCCCGATGCTGTTGATCATCCCTGCTCCGCCAGGGCCGCCAGTTGCTCGGCCTGGTGCTCGTTGGCGAGCGCCCCCAGCAGTTCGTCCAGATCGCCGTCCATGATGGCGGCGATCTTGTAGAGGGTGAGGTTGATGCGGTGGTCGGTCACCCGCCCCTGGGGGAAGTTGTAGGTGCGGATGCGCTCGGAGCGGTCGCCGGAGCCGATGAGGCTCTTCCGGGTGCTGGCGATGGCGTTCTGCTGGGCCCGCACCTGGATGTCTTTGATCCGCGCCGCCAGCACCCGCATGGCGGAGGCCTTGTTGGCGTGCTGGGAACGGCCGTCCTGGCATTCCGCCACGATGCCGGTGGGCAGATGGGTGATGCGCACCGCCGAATCGGTCTTGTTGATGTGCTGGCCGCCGGCACCGGAGGCCCGGAAGGTGTCGATGCGCAGATCGGCCGGGTTGAGGTCCACATCGCCGATCTCGTCGGCTTCCGGCATCACCGCCACGGTGCAGGCCGAAGTGTGGATACGGCCCTGGGTTTCGGTCTCCGGCACCCGCTGGACCCGGTGTCCGCCGGATTCGAACTTCAACCGGGAATAGGCGCCGCTGCCGGCGATGCGGCAAATGACTTCCTTGTAGCCGCCCAGGTCGGATTCGCTGGTGGCCATGATCTCCACCTGCCAGCGCTGGCGCTCGGCGTAGCGGGAATACATGCGGAAGAGGTCGCCGGCAAACAGGGCCGATTCGTCGCCGCCGGTGCCGGCCCGGATTTCCAGGAGGATGTTCTTGTCGTCGTTGGGGTCCCGGGGCAGGAGAAGCTTCTGCAACTCCAACTCCAGACCGGGGATGCGTTCCTTGGCGGCGGTCAGCTCCTCCTGGGCGAAATCGCGCATTTCCGGGTCGGCCAGCATGGCCTCGGCCTCGGCGATATCGTTCTCCACCTGCTTGTAGAGGGCGTATTGGGCGACCACCGCCTCCAGGTCGGAACGCTCCCGGGAGAGCTTACGGAACTGGTCGATGTCGTTGGCGGCGTTTTCCGCCGAGAGCATGGCGTCGATGCCTTCCAGGCGATCGGCGAGGCGCTCCAGTTTTTCTCGGATACTCGGTTTCATGGGGACCACTTTTGAAGGCCGCTATGGTACCCGAAGAACATCGGCCGGAGCCACGAAAGGCAGGCCGACGGCATTGATCACGGACCTGTAGATGCACCATAATGGCGTATTCCACCCGCCCCCATCATGTCCACGATCCCCCACGCCGTCATCGCCCTGGCCGAGTCCCTGGAATTACGCTGGAAGCACTATCTCGACAGCGGCAGTTTCGATGCGTTCGTGGAATTCACCCTGTCCTTGAACGGCCTCACCGAGCGCCTGGCCCGGCATCAGCTCTCCGGCCTGCTGCGGGACTGCCAGTCCCTGGAAGGCACGGCCCTCACCCTCTACGGCGACCCGACCACCCACCCCATCGCCCCGGACGCGGCGGGCAACATCGAACGGCAGCTGACGGGCATCCAGCGGGAACTGCGGCGCTACGAGATTCCCGCCGTCATCGCCCGGCGCCAGGCCGACGACTCGGATTTCCTGGACGACAAGCAGTGGACCCGGCCGCGCAATGTGCTGATCGTTTCCCGCCCCGGCCACCCGTGGACCACCTCCCTGTCGGAACAGCTGGAATTTTTTGGCTTCTGCCCCCGGCAGATGTGCTGGGAGGACGAGCCCCGGGAGAACGAAGCCCCCCTGGCCGTGGTCTTTGTGCCGGACAAGGAAGGCAGCCACTATCCGCCGGAGGCCATCGCCACCATCAAGCTGCTGCGGGCCGAATTCGCCATCAGCTATTTCTACTGCCTGTCGGTGCCTTCCGCCCTGGACACCATCGTCCTCCTGCAGCGGGCCGGGGCCGACACCTGCGTGCCAGCCGGCGACAAGATCAGCGACGTACTCTCCCGCATCCTGGACCTGGTGGAGGCCAAGGAGCAGGACGTACCCCGGGTCCTGGTGGTGGAGGATTCCCCCACCGCCGTCGCCCACATCAGCCGCTCCCTGTCCCAGCACGGCATCGACAGCCGGGCCATCAGCGATCCCCGCCACCTTCTGGAAGCCGCCGCCGGCTACCGGCCGGACATCATCCTGATGGACATGTACATGCCCTTCTGCACCGGCGTCGAGGTCACCCGGGCCCTGCGCCAGCTGCCGGAATACCAGGCACTGCCGGTGGTGTACCTGTCCAGCGAGACCGACATCGCCCAGCAGGTGGAGGCGCTCCGCCTGGGGGGCGACCAGTTCCTGACCAAGCCCATCAATCCCATCATCCTGGCGACGGTGGTAAAGACCAAGATCGAGCGCTACCGGGACATGCTCTATTCCGGCCGCCACGATAGCCTCACCGGGCTCCTCAACCACACCGCCGCCAAGAACCGTCTGGACGAGTTGGCGCGGTCCTGCGGACCGACCGGCCAACTGTCGGTGGCCATGATCGACATCGACCGCTTCAAGTCCATCAACGACACCTACGGCCACCCGGTGGGCGACCAGGTGATCCGCAGCCTGGCGTGGCTGCTGCGCGGGCGGCTGCGGGGCAGCGACCTGATCGGCCGCTACGGCGGCGAGGAATTCCTGGTGGCCCTGCCGGGCGCCGGCCTGGACCGGGCTGCCCGCATCCTGGACCGCATCCGGGAAGATTTCTCTACCCTGCCCCATGCCCACGCCCACGGCACCCTGCGGGCCAGCTTCAGCTGCGGCGTGGCGGCGGTGCCCGATTTCGACTGCTCGACCGCCCTGGTCCAGGCGGCCGACGACGCCCTGCTGGAAGCCAAGCGCAACGGGCGCAACCAGGTCGTCACGGCAGCGCCTAGCGCCCCGGACTACCCGGCTCAATAAAAGGGATCAATCCCCCGGATGGAGGTGGAAGAGGCGGGAAACCGCCGTCTGGAGCTGGGCGCGCTCGCTTCCCTCGGCCAGGTTCAGGGCCTGGGTCGGGGAATGGAGGAATTTGTTGGTAAGACGGTGGGACAGGTGCTCCAGCACCTTCTCGGGGGACTCGCCCTTGGCCATGAGCTTCATGGCATGTTCGATCTCGTGGCGGCGCATGCGCTCGGCGTGGTCCCGGAGCGACCGGATCACCGGCACCGAATCCCGAGATTCCAGCCAGCTGAGGAAATTTTCCACCCGCGCGGCGATGATGGCCTCGGCCTGCACCACGGCCGCCTGACGGGATTCCAGGCCGCTTTCCACCACCTGGGCCAGGTCGTCCACGGTGTAGAGGAAGACGTCGTCCAGATCCCCCACCTCGATTTCGATATCCCGGGGCACGGCCAGGTCCACCATGAACATGGGGCGGTGCCGGCGGGTCTTGACGGCGCGCTCCACCATGCCCAGGCCGATGATGGGCAGAGGGCTGGCGGTGCAGGAGACGATGATGTCGTGATTGGCCAGTTGCTCACCCAATTCGTCCAGGCGGATGGCGGTGCCGCCGTAGCGCTCGGCCAGGGCTTGGCCACGCTCGATGGTACGGTTGGCGACGGTGACCTGCTTGGGACTCTGGGCGCAGAAGTGGGCGGCGCACAGCTCGATCATCTCGCCGGCGCCGATGAACAGGATGCGCTGGTCGGCCACCGACTCGAAAATACGTTCCGCCAGATGGACGCCGGCCGCCGCCATGGAGACGATGTTGGCGCCGATGGCGGTGGTGCTGCGCACCTCCTTGGCCACCGCGAAGGAGCGCTGGAACATCTTGTGGAGCATGGTGCCCAGGGTGCCGGCCTCTTCGGCGACCCGCACCGCGTCCTTCATCTGGCCCAGGATCTGGGGCTCGCCGATGACCATGGAATCCAGGCCGCTGGCCACCCGGAAGGCATGGCGCACGGCTTCCGGCTGGGGATAGGTGTAGAGGTAGGGCTGGATGTCGGCGCGGGTCACCCGGTGGTATTCCGCCAGCCAGTCGGCCGCCGCTTCCGGCTTGTCGGTGGCGCAGTACAGCTCCATCCGGTTGCAGGTGGACAGGATGGCCGCTTCCTTCACCGGCTTGGCATCCACCAGATGGGACAGGGCCTGGGGCAGGCTCTCGGCGTGGAAAGCCACCCGCTCGCGGATGGCGAGGGGGGCGGAATGGTGATTGATGCCTAGGGTGAAGATCACTGGTGCTGGAGGCCTGACGCGCGAATTCTCAGCAAATTATAGCACTTGGCCCCCAACGTCCATTTGAGGTCCGTCAGCTCAGAAAAGGAAGGGCTGCTTGTCCAGGGCATCCAATGGCGCGGCCTGCCCGGCGCTGTCGAACACCTTGAGGTTGCGGGGCCGGAACCAGACGGTCTGGCCATTCTCCAGGGCCAGGGCCTCGTGACGCTCACGGGACAGTTCCACCTCGACGATCTCGCTGTCGTGCAGTAGCTCCACCCGCACCACCGGCCCGATAGGATGGACGTGCTGCACCTGGGCCTCCATAGCCCCTTCGGCGGGCCCACGGGAAAGGTCGATATCGTGGGGACGGACAAAAGCCGTCGCCCCCGAAGGATGCCGCTCCACCTCGGCATAGCCGCCATGGACCCGGCTGTGGAAGACATTGACGTTGCCGAGGAACTGATAGACAAAAGGCGTGGCCGGGTTGGAATAGACCTCGTCCGGGGAGCCGATCTGCTCGATCTTGCCGTGGTTCATGACCACCACCCGGTCGGCCACTTCCAGGGCTTCCTCCTGATCGTGGGTGACGAAGACGCTGGAGATGTGCATCTCGTCATGGAGGCGGCGCAGCCAGCGGCGCAGTTCCTTGCGGACCTTGGTATCGAGGGCGCCGAAGGGCTCGTCCAGGAGGAGCACCTTGGGCTCCACCGCCAGGGCCCGGGCCAGGGCGATGCGCTGGCGCTGGCCGCCGGAGAGCTGGGACGGATAGCGGTCCGCCAGCCAGTCCAGCTGCACGAGGCCCAGCAGTTCCATGACCCGGCGCTTGATTTCCTTTTCGGCGGGCCGCTCCTTGCGGGGCTTCACCCGCAGGCCGAAGGCCACGTTTTCGAACACCGTCATATGCCGGAACAGGGCGTAGTGCTGGAAGACGAAGCCGACCTGGCGCTCACGGGCGTGGAGATGGGTGGCCTCGGCGCCTGAGAAGAGCACTTCGCCGGCATCGGCCGTCTCCATGCCGGCGATGATGCGGAGCAGCGTGGTTTTGCCGCAGCCGGAGGGGCCGAGCAGGGCCACCAGTTCGCCGGTGGGGATGTCCAGGTTGATATTGTCCAGCGCCACGAAATTGCCGAAGCGCTTGCTGATATTGCGAATTCCGATACTCATTGGGTCTTCTCCGGCGCCAGCACGGTGTTGAGCATTTCCGTCTCCTTCTTCATGCGCCACTCGACGATGGTCTTGGCCACCAGGGTGACCAGGGCGAGCAGCGCCAGGACGGAAGCGGCGGCAAAGGCGCCGATCTGGTTGTATTCGTTGTAGAGAATCTCGACGTGGAGCGGCAGGGTGTTGGTTTCGCCGCGGATATGGCCGGAAACCACGCTCACCGCGCCGAATTCGCCCATGGCCCGGGCATTGGCCAGGATGACGCCGTACAGCAGGCCCCACTTGATATTGGGCAGGGTCACCCGCCAGAACATCTGCCAGCCGCTGGCCCCCAGGGAAACCGCCGCCTCTTCCTCATCCTTGCCCTGGGACTGCATCAGGGGAATCAGCTCCCTGGCGATGAAGGGGAAGGTGATGAACAGGGTGGCGATGATCATGCCGGGGATGGCGAAGATAATCTTGATGTCGTGCTCGGACAACCACGGACCAAAGGCCCCCTGAGCGCCGAAGATGAGGATGAAGATGAGGCCCGCCACCACCGGGCTCACGGCGAAGGGGAGGTCGATGAGGGTGAGCAGGAGGCTCTTGCCCCGGAAATCGAACTTGGCGATGGCCCAGGCCGCCGCCACCCCGAACAGGATGTTGAAGGGCAGCACCGTCAGGGCGATGGCGACGGTGAGGAAGACGGCGGAGCGGGTCTCTGGCTCCTTCAGGGCCTCGACATAGGCGGGCCAGCCCTGGGCGAAGGCTTCGACGAAGACCGCCAGGAGCGGCAAGCCGAGGAAGAAGAAGAGGAAGCCGAGGCCGACGGCCAGCAGCGTGTAGCGGACCCAAACCGGTTCCTCGGTGGCGCGGCGATTCTTCATGACTGCGCCCCCGCCAGGCCGGCCCGGCCCGCGGCCGCTTCCAGGGGCTCGGTATTGCGGTGCCGGTTGGCCGCCCACCATTGCAGGAGATTGACCCCGAGCAGCATCACGAAGGACATGGCGAGCATGACTGTGGCCAGGGCCGTGGCGCCCAGCACGTCGTACTGCTCCAGCTTGGAGATGATGAGGAGCGGGGTGATTTCGGAAACCAGGGGCATGTTGCCGGCGATGAAGATGACTGAGCCGTATTCGCCGACGGCCCGGGCGAAGGCCAGGGCGAAGCCGGTGAGGAGCGCCGGGAAGATGGCCGGGAAGATGACCTTGGCGAAGGTCTGCCAGCGGGAGGCGCCCAGGGAAGCGGCCGCTTCCTCCACCTCCGCCTCGATGTCCTCGATCACCGGCTGTAGGGTGCGGACCACGAAAGGCAGGGTGATGAAGGTGAGGGCGAAGACGATGCCGAGCGGCGTGTAGGCCACCTTGATGCCCAGGGGCTCCAGCCAGCGGCCGATCCAGCCGTTGCCGGCGTAGAGGGTGGCGAGGGTGATGCCGGCCACGGCGGTGGGCAGGGCGAAGGGCAGGTCCACCAGGGCATCCACGAAACGCTTGCCGGGGAAGGGGTAGCGCACCAGGATCCAGGCCACGATGAGGCCGAAAAAGCCATTGATGGTGGCCGCCAGCAGGGAAGCCCCGAAGGTCACCCGGAAGGAGGCCAGGGCCCGCTCGCCGGTGGCGATATCGAGGATCTGGGCGAACCCCAGGTCCCCCGCCTTCATCACCAGCCCGGCCAGGGGCAGGAGGATGAGCAGGGACAGATAGACCAGGGTATAGCCCAATGCCAGGCTGAAGCCTGGCAGGACACGTCGGCTGTTACTCGCCATTTATTTGCTTTGGTAGATTTGATCGAAGCTGCCGCCGTCCTTGAAGTGGGCGGCGAAGGCCTTGGCGGCGCCGCCGAACACCTCGTCCACCGTAAAGGTCTTCACAGCCGGGAACTGGGCAGCGTATTTCTTAAGGATATCCTGATCCCGGGGCCGCAGGTAGTTCTGGGCGGCATTCTCCTGGCCTTCCTTGGACCACAGGTAGTCCAGGTAGGCCTGGGCCTGCTTGCGGGTGTTCTTCTTGTCCACCACCTTATCCACCACGGCCACGGGGAACTCGGTCTGCATGGTCAGGCTCGGGTACACCAGGTCGAAATTGCCCTTGCCGAATTCCTTGGCGATCAACTCGGCCTCGCACTCGAAGGTGATGAGTACGTCGCCCATGCGGCGCTGCATGAAGGTGGTGGTGGCATCCCGGCCGCCGGCGGCGAACAGGGGCGCGTTCTTCAGCACCTTGCCGACGAATTCCTGGGCGGTCTTGTCGTTGCCGCCGGGTTGCTTCAAGGCCCAGGCCCAGGCGGACAGGTAGCTGTTACGGCCGTTGCCGGTGTTCTTGGGGTGGGGCAGGATCACCTGCACCCCGGGCTTGGCCAGGTCGCCCCAGTCCTTGATGGCCAGGGGATTGCCCTTTCTCACGATGAAGATCATCGCCGAGGTGTAGGGGGAGGCGTTATTGGGAAATTTCTTGGGCCAGTCCTTGGCGACCAGGCCCTTTTCGGCCAGGAATTCCACATCGTTGGCCTGGTTCATGGTCACCACGTCGCCTTCCAGGCCGTCGGCCACGGCCCGGACCTGCTTGCTGGAACCGCCGTGGGATTGCTTGACCTCGATGTTCTCGCCGGTCTTCTGCTTCCAGTATTTCTGGAACAGGGGGTTGTAGTCCTTGAACACGTCCCGGGCCACGTCGTAGGAGACGTTCAGGAGAACCGCGTCGGCATGGACGGAGCCGGCGACCAGCGCGACCAGCAGGCCGGCAAGGAGTTGGGGGAATTTTTTCATGGCAAGCCCTCGTTCTGGATGCCTGGAACTTTAGCGGATGCCGATATAACCCCAAAGACGGAATATTCATTTGATTATTACCCGCCAGAATAACCCCCATGAGGGCACTGGCCGGAAGGCGGTCAAGAAGCTATCATCTCGCCTCTGCCAAGCCCCCGAAAAAACAAAGACATGCGCCACACCCTTCCCATCGCCGCCCTGCTCCCTCTTATGCTGGCGGCCTGCGCTTCCTCGCCGAACATGCCGGTCAAGGCCATCGACCAGAGCGGCACCCTCAAGGTCCATCCCGGCCTGCTGGGCCAGCCGGTTCCGCCGGAGCTGCAACCCCTGGACGCTCCCGCCGCCAGCGTCGCGGAAGGCGCTCCGGGCATGACGGGCGAGGCCCAGTCCACCGGCGTCCTGAAGGACAACGAGCGCAGCGTCTATTTCGACCTGGACAGTACCGACATCCGGCCGACCGCAGCCACCGTCCTCAAGGTCCACGCCGATCGCCTGGCCAAGAACGCCAACGCCCGCGTCCGGGTTGAGGGCAATGCCGACGAGCGCGGCCCCGCCGACTACAACCGCAAGCTGGGCCTCAAGCGGGCCGAAGCCGTCCGGCAATTCCTGGTTTCCAACGGCGCCGCCGAGAAGCAGGTGAAGGCCGTCAGCCGCGGCGAATCGAACCCGAAGCTCAGGGGCCACGACGAGGAGTCCTGGGCCGAGAACCGCCGCGCCGACATCGTCTACGAGAAGGAATAAGGGAACGGGGCATGACTGACAAAGCGAACGGTCTGCCCCTCCCCCCCGGCCTGCAGGACCGCTACGAGGTCCGGCGGGAAATCGGCCGGGGCGCCACCGGCATCGTCTATCTCGGCACCGATGTCTATAACCGCCGGGACGTGGCCATCAAGGTGGCCCACCCGCACATCTTCCAGGAATCGGAAGAAAACGCCCTCACCCGAAAGGCCTGGCTGAACGAGGTTCACCTGGCCGGCAGCCTCAAGCATCCCTATATCGTCGAGGTGTTCGATGCGGGGGTCGGCCCGGACACCGCCTGGCTGGTGATGGAATACCTGCCCCACGGCACCCTGGAGCCCTTCGTCCGCCCGGACAACCTGCGCCCCCTCCACGAGGTGCTGGAGATCGTCTACAAGTGCGCCAGCGCCCTGGACTACGCCTGCCGCAACGGCATCATCCACCGGGACGTGAAGCCGGCCAACCTGCAATACGTCGGCCCCGGCGAAGCCAAGGTCTGCGATTTCGGCGCCGCCTACTGGAGCCGCAACGACGCCACCCAGATTCTGGACATCGGCTCCCTGGCCTACATGTCGCCGGAACTGTTCAATCAGTCCATCACCCCCCAGGCGGACATCTACGCCCTGGGCGTGGTGCTCTTCCAGCTCCTCACCGGCCGCCTGCCCTTCCAGGCCGACAGCCAGGCGGCCCTGATCTACGCCATCATGAAGGGGGAACGGCCGGCGCTCCTTTCCCTGCGGGCCGAACTGCCCACCGAACTGGAAGCCCTGGTAAACCGCATGCTGGCCCCCAGCCTGGAGAACCGCCACCCCAACTGGAACGAGGTCCTCAAAGACCTCACCGTGCTGCTCCAGCGGCTACGGGTGGATGCTGCCAGCACCGTAGCAACCCCAAAAATCCGCCGGGCGGCCCACGCCGAAATCTATGACGAACTGCGCCAGCTTCCCCTTCTGGAAGAATTCAACGACGCCCAGCTCTGGGAACTGCTGCGCAGCTCCCGCTGGTACCAGGTCCCCGAAGGCACGGTGCTGATCACCGAAGGGGCGCCGGCCAGCTCCTGCTACCTGCTCTTGACCGGAGAGGCCAAGGTGACCCAGCAGGGCAAGCTGATGAATTGGCTGTCGCCGGGGACCATTTTCGGGGAACTGGCCTTCGCCACCCGGGACCCCGCTCCCCGGGCCGCCACGGTGGTCGCCGCCGGCAACGTGACCGTCGGCAAGTGGCCCTACGACAGCCTGCGCAAGGCTTCCCCCGAGGTGCAGAACAAGATGCTGCAAATCTTCTTCCGCCTGGCGGCGGAACGCCTACGGCAGGCCGACGAGCAGTACCTGCTCCTCTACCGGCAATACATGAAGGCCAAGCAGGGCGGCGAATAGGAATCAGGCCGCCTGCAACTACCGCTTGCCGGCCAGGCGCCGGAAGAAGGCCCGCCGGGAAGGCGCGGCGTCCTTGGCTTCCGCCGGAGCCGCGGGAGCCTCCGGTTGGGGTGCCGGCGCGGCGGGGGTTTCGGCGGCCGGCGGCGGAGGCGGCGGCGCGAAAGCGGTGCGTAGCGCATCCCCGGCGGCCGCCAGAGCCGAGGTCATGTCCGGCAGGTTGGTCACCGGGGCAATCAAGGGGCAATACTGGTAAGGGCCGATGTCCGGATCGTCGTCGGCGATGAATTGCAGGGTGCCGCAGGGCAGTTCCACGTAGCGGCGCTCGCCGGCGGGGATGTCGCCCCACACCTGGCCGCCGCCGGAAATCAGGAATAAGTTCAGGAACCAGGGGGTGACCACCACGCCCACCCAATCGCCCTTGTAGGGCCGAAACCCGACAGCGGCGACACCGAGCTTGGGATTCACGAAGGGCATATCCTTCATGCGCGTTTCCCAGACTTGCCGGTAATGGGCTTCCAGGAATTCCGTCGGATCGTCCTGCCGAGGCACGGCGGGGCGGATGGGCGGCGGTTGCAGGGCGGGCTTGCGGATGCGGTCAGTCATGGCGGATGGAATCCAGGTCGCGGAAATGGCGGGCCGGATCGTAATCGTCTTCCAGGGAAGCCGCCAGGGCGCCGAGGGCATCCTCGATGAGGGCCCGCTCCTCGTCCTCCACCGTTTCCTTGGCGAGGCCTAGGGAAGTCAGCACCCAGGTACCCACCGGCTGGGGGCCGATGAGCATCATGTTGACCCGCTCCCGCTGGCCGTCCCGCTCGACCCAGGCGAAGTCCCCCTCGCCTTCCCACTCGACCACCTGCTTGGGGATGGACAGGCACATCAGGCCTTCTCCTCGACCTTCAGCCCCAGGCCCCGCAACTCGGCCACCGCCATGGCGACCAGTTCGGGCACCTTGGCGGCGATTTCCGGGGTCAGCTCCATGCCGGTGTCCAGGGAGGCCGGCTGGATGCCGACGATGGACGCGTACTTAGGCGCCCGGTCCTCGAATTCCAGGCTGGCGAGGACATCGGAGAGGCTCACCTGATGGGGCGAGAGCTTGGTCTTGAAGAACACCGGCACCTCGTCGCCTTTGAGAAGGATGGGGGTGCCCGGCGCCTTACCGTGGCGGACGCAATCCACCACGACCAGGGCATCCAGGCTTTCCAGCTGGTCAAGCATTTCCATACCGCAGGTGCCGCCGTCGATGACTTCCACTTCCGGCGGCAGATGGTATTCCTCTTCCAGACGCTCCACGGCGCGCACGCCGACGCCTTCGTCGGAGAGGAGGATGTTGCCGATACCGAGCACTACTACGCGCATGAAAACTCCAGACAAAAAAAGGGCGCGAGCAGTGTCGCGCCCGAAGCGACGGAATACGTTGCTTTAGATCAAACGGCCTTCACCGTGACCACCGGGTTGTCTTCCTTGTCCACCACATGCACCGCGCAGGCGAGGCAGGGGTCGAAGGAGTGGACGGTGCGCAGGACCTCCAGGGGCTTCTCGGGGTCGGCCACCGGGTTGTCCAGCAGACAGGCCTCGTAGGCGCCCGGGGCGTCCTTCTCGTTCCGCGGGGCGGCGTTCCAGGTGGTGGGCACGACGCACTGGTAGTTCTTGATCTTGCCGGAGTCGATGACCACCCAGTGGGACAGCACGCCGCGGGGAGCCTCGTGGAAGCCCACGCCCATCTGCTCGCCCTTGGGGAAGGTGGGCTTGTTGAAGGTCTTGAGATCGCCCTTGGCCATGTTGGCCAGGAGCAGATCCCACTGGTTCTTCAGCTCGTCCATCTGGACGGCGCAGCCCACCGCCCGGGCCGCATGGCGACCGATGGTGGAGTGCATGGCGTCCAGGCCGACCTTGGTGCCGGCGATCTGGGACACCAGGTCCAGGGCGCCGGTGGCGTACTTCTTGGTGGGCTCGTGGCCGGCGGCCAGCATGTTGAGAACGCGGGCCAGGGGGCCGACCTGCATGGGCTTACCGTAGAAGGTCGGGGACTTGAGCCAGGAATACTTGCCGTTGTCCTGGAAGTCGGTGTACTTGGGCTTGGTCTCGCCCTGGTACGGGTGCAGGGACTTCTCGTCGCCGGCGCCGTATTCGTACCAGGAATGCTTGACCGCCTCGGACACGCCATCGGTGAAGTACTTGTCGCCGAAGGTCTTGATGGGCTTGTAGCTCTCCAGCTTGCCGCCCTCGATGTAGCCGCCGGGCAGGGCGAACTGGGTGCCCTTGCTGTCCAGGGGCACATCCGGCACGCACAGGTAGTCGGTGATGCCCTTGCCGACCTTGGTCCAGTCGGCGTAGAAGGCGCCGATGGCGGCCACGTCCACCAGATAGACGTTCTTCACGAAGTCGTCCAGCTTCTCGATCCACTCCTTGACCGCCAACAGGCGCTCGATGGTGAGGACGGACTGGGAATCCACCGACAGGGGGTTGGCGACGCCGCCCACGGCCAGGTTCTGGATGTGGGGGGACTTGGAACCCAGGATGGAGACGATCTTGTTGGCGTAGCGCTGGACTTCCAGGGCCTGGAGGTAGTGGACCACCGCCAGCAGGTTCACTTCCGGCGTCAGCTTCATGGCCGGGTGGCCCCAGTAGCCGTTGGTGAAGATGCCGAGCTGGCCGGTGCCGACGAAGCCCTTCAGCTTCTCCTGGACCTTCTTGAACTCGGCCTCGCTGTTGCCGTTCCAGTTGGACAGGCTCTGGGCCAGGGTGGCGGCCTTCTTGGGGTCGGCCTTGAGGGCGGAGACCACATCCACCCAGTCCAGGGCGGAGAGGTGGTAGAAATGGACGATATGGTCATGGGTGGCGTGGGCCAGCATGATCATGTTGCGGATGTACTGGGCATTGACCGGCACTTCCAACTGGAGCGCGTTTTCCACGGCCCGGACGGAGGTGATGGCATGGACCGTGGTGCACACGCCGCAAATGCGCTGGGTGATGGCCCAGGCGTCCCGCGGGTCGCGGCCCACCAGGATGTTCTCGACGCCGCGCCACATCTGGCCGGACGCCCAGGCCTTCTTGACCCGGCCGCCATCCACTTCGACGTCGACGCGCAGATGGCCCTCGATGCGGGTAACCGGGTCGATGGTAACTCTCTTGGACATTTGATTCTCCTATCCCTGAATTCAGTGGGCAGCCGACGCCTGGGCCCGGGGCAGGACCGGGAAGCGGCGGGTGATGATGATGTAGCCGAGCACTTCGATGGCGAACATGCCGGCGGTGACGAGCATTTCGGCAACGGACGGGAAGTAGTTCCAGCCCGGGCCGGTGTCGTAGCCGATGAGGAAGCCGTTGATACGGAGGAACACGCCCCCCGCCATGATGGAGATGCCGGCCAGGAAGAGCCGGGCCGGGTTCTTCCGGGCGTTGTCGGTGCCGATCAGGACGAAGGGCAGCGCGAAGAAGATCATCTCGATCCAGAACACCAGGGCTTCCAG
The DNA here is from genome assembly GCA_035655235.1 of Rhodocyclaceae bacterium. Taxonomy (GTDB): domain Bacteria; phylum Pseudomonadota; class Gammaproteobacteria; order Burkholderiales; family Rhodocyclaceae; genus JAGTRP01. The sequence goes on from DASRUX010000271.1 coordinate 24,385, forward strand.
GCTGGGGTTGAAAGCGTTGGCCAGGGCACCGCGGAAGGCCAGGTCGCCGACGCGGACGGCCAGGTACACCGCCAGGACGCCCAGCATGATCTTGGCCATGGGCTTCAGGAGGTGCATCTCCAGGTCCATGCGATAGGCGGCGGTCGCCACGCAGGACTCGAACAGCACCACGCCGTAGCCGATGGTGATGGCCGACAGCAGGTAGAGAAGCGGCACCAGGGGAGTCTGCCACAGGGGATTTACCTGCTGGCCCATGACCACCAGGAGCGTCCCCAGAGAGGACTGGTGCATCATCGGCAGGAGGGTCCCCAGGGCGACCAGGAAGAACAGCACCCGGTTGAGCTTCTTCTTGGCGTCCTTCATGCCGAACTGGTCGAAGAAGGTGGGCGAGAACTCCAGCCACATGACGATGATGTAGCAGGAGATACAGAGGGCCACCTCGAACATCACCGAGTTGGGGTTGGAATAGCCCGGCCAGAAGATGTGCCAGAAATTCCACCAGCGGCCCAGGTCGAAGATGACCCCGACCCCGGCCAGGGTGTAGCCGAAGAGGCTGGCCAGCAGCGCCGGCCGCACCAGGGGGTGGTACTCGCCCTTGTTGAAGATGTAGACCAGCATGGCCACCGAGAAGCCGCCGCAGGCGAAGGCCGAGCCGATGACCACGTCGCCCACCACCCAGATGCCCCAGGGGTAGCCGTCGTTCAGGTTGGTGACCGCGCCGAGCCCGAACAGGAAACGGACGAGCAGGATGGCCAGCATCGCGGCGATGAGGATGCCGG
>DASRUX010000272.1:0-15435 GCA_035655235.1 Rhodocyclaceae bacterium
GGCTGCGGCGGCTGGTTTATGCCGTGGCCTCCCTGGCCACCGCCCTGGCCGTTACCACGGCGGGCTCCATCGGTTTCATCGGCCTCATCGTGCCCCACCTGGTGCGCCTCGCGACCGGCAACGATCAGCGGCTGCTTCTCCCTGCCTCGGCCCTGGCGGGGGGGAGCCTGCTGGTCCTGGCCGATACTCTGGCCCGCACCGTGGTGGCGCCCCAGCAGTTGCCGGTGGGTGTGCTGACGGCGCTGATCGGGGTGCCGGTGTTCCTCTTCCTGTTGTCCAGGCATCCGCGATGACGGCACCCATTCTCGAAACCCGCGGCCTGCGGGTCGCCATCGGCGGCCGGGATGTCTGTGACCGCCTCGACCTGGCCCTTCATCCCGGGGAATGCCTGGCGGTGCTGGGCCGCAACGGGGCCGGCAAATCCACCCTGCTCTCCGTCCTGGCCGGTTTGCGCCCCGCCGATGCCGGGGAAGTGCTGCTGGGCGGGGCGAGCTACGCCGCCCTCGGCCCCCGGGAAAGCGCCAAGCGCCGGGGCTGGCTGGGCCAAAACCGGGACGACGCCTTCGCCGCCACCGTCCTGGAGACGGCCCTCGCCGGCCGCCATCCCCACCTGGGTCGCTGGGATTGGGAGTCGGACCAGGACGAGGCCATCGCCCGGGAAAACCTGGCGGCGGTGGGCTTGGCCGGCTTCGAGGAACGCCAGGTCCATACCCTTTCCGGCGGCGAGCGCCAGCGCTTGGCCATCGCCACCCTGCTCACCCAAGAGGCGCCCCTGTGCCTGGCGGACGAGCCCCTGACCCACCTCGACCTCAACCACCAGATCGCCGTCCTCGACCTTTTCGCCGCCCGCGCCCGGGAAGCGGAGGTGGGCTGGCTCATGGTGCTCCACGATCCCGGCCTGGCTGCCCGCTACTGCCAGCGGGCCCTGCTGCTGTTCGGCGACGGCAGCCATGTGCTGGGATCCAGTGAGGAGGTCATCGACGCCGCTACCCTCGGCCGCCTCTACGCCCATCCCCTGACCGAAATCCACGCCGACGGCCGGCGCTGGTTCATCCCCGCCTAGGAGTTTCCCATGGAAGACCGCGACGCCCGCCACCATTCCCGCATGGAGCGGAAGAAAGCCGTCATCGACGACAAGATCGCTGCCGCCCAGAGCGAGCGGGGCGTTTTCCTTGTCCATACCGGCAACGGCAAGGGCAAGAGTTCGGCCGCCTTCGGCCTGGTGGCCCGGGCTCTGGGCCATGGCTTGAAAGTGGCGGTGGTGCAGTTCGTGAAGAGCCGGTCCGATACTGGCGAGGAAGCCTATTTCCGGCGGGACCCCGCCGTTGCCTGGCACGTCATGGGGGAAGGCTTCACCTGGGAAACTCAGGATCGGGAGCGGGATGCCGCCGCCGCCCGGGCCGCCTGGGAAACCGTCAAGGCCTATCTCGCCGACCCGGAGGTCGGCCTGGTGGTTCTCGACGAGATCACCTACGCCTTCAAATACGGCTGGCTGGACCTGGATGAGGCTATCGTCGCCTTTGCCGCCCGGCCGGCCATGCAGCACCTGGTGGCCACCGGCCGCGGCGCGCCGCCTGCCCTGATCGAGGCGGCCGATACCGTGAGCGAAATCGGCATGGTGAAGCATGCCTTCCAGGCCGGCGTGAAAGCCATGCCCGGCGTCGAGTTCTAGACTCATGCGTCCTTCCTGCCCCGCCCTCCTGATCGCCGCCCCCGCCTCCGGCCAGGGCAAGACCTCCGTCACCGCCGCCCTGGCCCGCCTCCATGCCCGCCAAGGCCGTCGGGTGAAGGTGTTCAAATGCGGGCCGGACTTCCTCGACCCCCAAATTCACCAGGTCGCCTCCGGCCAGCCCTGCGACAACATCGACTTCCGCATGTGTGGCGAGGACGACGCCCGCTGGCGCCTGGCCCGGGCTGCCAGGGAAAACGACCTCATCCTGGTGGAAGGGGTGATGGGGCTCCACGACGGCGAGCCCTCCGCCGCCGAACTGGCTCGGCGCCTGGGATTGCCAGTACTCCTGGTGGTGGACGCCCAGGCCATGGCCGGCTCCTTCGGGGCCGTCGCCTGGGGGCTCAAGCATTACCGGGAAGGGGCCCCGATCACGGCGGTGCTCGCCAACCGGGTGGGCAGCGATTACCACGCCAAGCTCTGCCGGGACACTCTGCCCGAGGACATCGCCTGGTTCGGTCATCTGCCCCGGGATGCCGATGCCGCCCTGCCGGAGCGCCACCTGGGCCTCTTGCCGGCAAGCGAGATCGATGGGCTCCTGACCCGCCTGGACCGCATGGCCGACGCCCTGGCCGCAACCCCGGCCGGCGCCCTGCCGCCGGCGGTGGAATTCGCCGAGGCAGCCGCGCCGGAAGTGCCGACCCTGCTGGCCGGCAAGACCATCGCCGTCGGGCGGGACGCTGCCTTCTGCTTTCTATATCCGGCCAACCTGGAATGCCTGGAGGCTCTGGGCGCCCGGTTGGAATTCTTCTCGCCCCTGGCCGACACGGCCTTGCCGGAATGCGATGCCGTCTGGCTGCCGGGGGGCTATCCCGAGCTGCACACCGAAGCCCTGGGCGCCAACGCCGGCATGGCCGCCGCCCTGCGCCGGCATGTGGAAGCCGGCAAGCCGCTCCTGGCGGAATGCGGCGGCATGATGGCCTGCTTCTCGGATCTGGTTGGTCTGGATGGACAAACCCATCCCGTCTTCGGCCTGCTCCCCGGGCTCACCCGCATGCAGACCCGCTTGGCGGCCTTGGGAATGCAATCCCTGGAAATGCCGGAAGGCCGCCTGGGCGGGCACACCTTTCACTATTCGACGTGCGAGACGGAGCTGGAGCCAGTGCGCCGCGCCACCCGGGAGCAGAACGGCGGGGAAGCGGCAGGGGAGCCCATCTATGGGCTGAAGCGACTCACCGCCTCCTATCTTCACCTATACTTCCCGTCCTGCCCGGCCGCCGCGGCCAAGCTCTTCCTGCCCTGACGCCATGCGCCGCTATCCCTACAGCTTCGTTTCCCTGACCGCCCTCGGCATTGCCGCAGCCATCCCCGGCCTCTTCAGCCTGGCGGGGTTCGGGGCGCTGCTGCACCCCGTCCTCGACGACCCCATGGCCGGGCTGGCCTTCATCGTCACTGCCGTGGCGCTGATCGGCTCGGGGCTCTTCCCCTACGTCATCGCCCGGGTGGTCAACCAGCAGCAGTAATCAGCGGTTGGGCTGGGGCGTGGTCCGCAGGTAGGGCTTCACTTCCTTGTAGCCCTTGGGGAATTTCTCCTTCAGCACCTTGGGGTCGGTGAGGGAGGGCACGATGATCACATCCTCCCCTTCCTTCCAATTCACCGGCGTCGCCACGCTGTAGTTGTCGGTGAGCTGCAGGGAGTCGATTACCCGCAGGATTTCGTCGAAATTGCGCCCGGTGCTGGCCGGGTAGGTGATGATGGCGCGGATTTTCTTGTTGGGGTCGATGATGAACACCGAGCGCACCGTCAGGGTCTCGCTGGCGTTGGGGTGGATCATGTCGTAGAGGTCCGCCACCTTGCGGTCCGGGTCGCCCAGGATGGGGAAATTGACTGTGGTGCTCTGGGTTTCCTCGATGTCGCCGATCCATTTCTGGTGGGAATCCACCGGGTCCACGCTCACCGCCAGGACCTTGACGTTGCGCTTGGCGAATTCCGGCACGCACTTGGCGGTATAGCCCAGTTCAGTGGTGCACACCGGGGTGAAGTCCTTGGGATGGGAGAAAAGAACCCCCCAGCTGTTGCCCAGCCATTCATGGAAATGGATGGTGCCGTGGGTGGATTCCTGGGTGAAGTCGGGGGCGATGTCGCCGATGCGTAGGGTGGCCATGGTTGTCTCCTTGGTAATCGAACCAAGGGCTTAGACTGGCCATGGCCTGGGCGGTTTGAGCTGCCGCTAGAACAATTCGGCAAGCCCTCAGCGCTGCCGGTTATATGCTCTGGGCGACCAGGCGGGCGATGGCCGGCAGGCCTTCCCGGATGGCGATGGGCCCCGGCGTCAGGATCACCGCCGACTTCACCTCATGGACCTGACCCCGGGCGACGGCGGGAATGGCCTCCCAGCCGGGCCGGGCAGCCACCCGTTCGGGCCGGAAATGCTTGCCGCACCAGGAGCCCAGGATCAGGTCCGGGGCGCGTCGCACCACTTCCTGGGGATCGGCGATGATCCGCTCCTTGGCAGAGGACTTGGCAGCCAGTTCGGCGAAAATATCCTCGCCGCCGGCGATGGAGATCAGCTCGGAAGCCCAGCCGATGCCGCTGATCTGGGGCTCGTCCCATTCCTCGAAATAGACCTTGGGGCGGCGGGGCAGATTGGCCGCGGCGGCCCGGGTGGCCGCGATGATGCCCTCCAGCTCGGCCACCAGGGCGAGGGCCTTGTCCTCCGCTCCCACCAGCCGGCCGACGGTTTCCACCATGGCCAGAATGTCGTCTACGCTGCGCTGGTTGAAGGCATGGACCGGGACGCCTGCCCGGATCAGGTCGGCGGCGATGTCGGCCTGGAGGTTGGAGAAGGTCAGCACCAGATCCGGTTGCACTGCCAGGATTTTGTCGATGTCGCCGCTGGTGAAGGCGAAGACCTTGGGCTTTTCCTTGCGGGCCTGGGGCGGGGTGACGGTATAGCCGCTGATGCCGGCGATGCGGTCCTCCTCCCCCAGGGCGTAGAGGACTTCGACGGTTTCCGTGGTCAGTCAGACGATACGTCGGGGCAGGCGGCTCATTTGGGTCTCCGGCTGCGGGCCAGGTCCAGGTCGGCGCACAGGCGCTCGGCGCCTTCCAGGATGCGGGGGGTGTGGCGCTGCATGATGTCCGGGTTGATGTGGAAGAGGTTGCCCCGCTTCACGGCGGTCATCCGGGTCCATTTTTCCCAGTCCCTCAGCCATTCCGGCGAGGCGTCACCCATGCCGGTGGCGACGATGGCTTCCGGGTCGGCCTCCACCACTGCCTCCATGCTGACGGTGGGTGCCATCTGCTTCAGGTTGCCGAAGACATTCTCGCCGCCGCACAGCTTGATGGCGCTGGTGATGATCTGGGGCCCGCCGACGGTAGTCAGGGGCGTCTTCCACACCTGGTAGAACACCCGCACCACCGGCTTGCCGGCATTCCCCTGGCGCAGCTTGGCGAGGCGGCTGCGGAAATTCTGGGCGGCGGCCTGGGCAGGGGCGTCAGTGCCGGCCAGCCGGCCGAAGCGCTCCAGGAGGTCGGCGATGTCCTCGATCTGGTTGGGCTGGGTATTGAAGACCGGCAAGCCCAGGGTCTTCAGCTTTTCCACCTGGGCGGGTGGATTGCCGCTCTGCCAGGCAATCACCAGGTCCGGCTTGAGAGCGGCGATGGCCTCCAGGTCGAGGCGGGAATAGCCGCCGATCCGGGGCAGTTTCTTGGCGGCTTCCGGGTAATCGCTGTAATCCACTGCGCCCACCAGCCGGTCGCCGGCACCGGCGGCATACAGGGTTTCGGTGGCATGGGGAGCGAGGCTGACGATGCGCTTGGCCGGCGCCTTCAGGCGGATTTCCTGGCCGGTGTCGTCCTTGACCACGATGTCGGCCAGGACGTGCTGGGCGAAGAAGAGGGCAGCCAGGGCAAGAAGGCGGGAGGGCAGGAAATTCATCGGGTATTCCATTCTTCGAGGACGGCGGCCAGGCGCTGCCATTCGGTTTCGTTCCCCGGCAGACCGAAGCGCAGCAGGGGCTGTAGGTCGTAGTGGCGGACCAGGATGCCCCGGCGGGCCAGGAAGCCGAAAAGGGTCTTCGCTTTGTCGGTGGAGACGGTGGCGAAAAGCGGGGTGGCGGTGACCTCACCCAAGGGGGCGAGGAGTTCCGCCAGGCGCCGGCTGTCGGCCGCCAGGCGCTGGCGGGCCTCTGCCTGCCAAGCGGTGTCCGCCAGTGCCAGCTTGGCAGCCTCCCGGGCGGGGCCGGAAACCGGCCAGGGGCCGAGCTTCTCGGCAAGGGCGTTCAACAGGTCGGGCAGGCCGAAGACGAAACCCACCCGGGCGCCGGCCAGGCCAAAGAATTTGCCCAGGGAGCGCAGCACAATGAGGTTGGGGGCCTCCGGGCCGCCGGCCAGGTCCACCACGCTGTCTTCCGGGTCCGGGTCGGCAAAGGCCTCGTCCACCACCAGCCAGCCGCCCCGGCGCTTCAGTTGGGCGGCGGCATCCACCAGGGCTTCCCGGGGGTGGCGGTCGGCGGTGGGATTGTTGGGATTGCAGAGCAGCACCGTCGGGGTGGCGGCCCCCAGGGCGCGGGTGAGATTGGCCTTCTGGAGCTGGCGTACCCGGTGGCCGGCCCGGGTCCAGGCCTGGGGATGTTCGGCGTAGAGGGGGGCGATGCAGGCCACCGCGGCCGGGGAGAACAGGGTCGGCAGGAGCTGGATGGCGGCCTGGGAGCCGGGCAGGGGCAGCAGCCGGGAATTGCCGTAGTAGGCGGCAGCGGCGGCCTCCAGGCCGTCGTCGGCTTCCGGCAGGCGCTGCCAGCACTCGACGGAAAGGGCGGGCACCGGCCAGCCCTGGGGATTGATGCCAGTGGACAGATCCACCCACTGGGCCAGGGGGATGTTGTACTGCCGGGATGCGGCCCGCAGCCGCCCGCCGTGCTCAAGCATTGATAACTCCGTAAATGGCGAAGAGGACCGCCAACCACAGCAGCAGCCCCCGCTGGACCAGGGTCACGGCCCGGCCGATGTCGGCGGCCTCGGGCGGGGCGCCTTCGCCCAGGGGCGGGCGCACTTCCTCCATGCCATGGTAGATGGCGACGCCCCCCAGGGAAACCCCGAGGCTGCCGGCCCCGGCGGACATCACCGGCCCGGCGTTGGGGCTTTCCCACCCCGGGGCCTGGGCACGCCAGCAGGCCAGGGCTCGGGCGGTGCGGCCGAACAGGGCGTAGGTGAGGGCGGTGAGGCGGGCCGCCGGCCAGTTGAGGAGGTCGTCGATGCGGGCCGCCGCCCAGCCGAATTGGAGGAAGCGCTCCGTCTTGTAGCCCCACATGGCGTCCAGGGTGTTGGCCAGGCGGAAGAGGAGCGCACCGGGGCCGCCCAGGAGGGCGAACCAGAAGAGGGCGCCGAACACCGCGTCGTTGCCGTTCTCCAGGACCGATTCCACCCCGGCCTTGGCCACCCCGGATTCGTCCAGGGCGGCGGTGTCCCGGGACACCATCCAGCCCACCCGGCGGCGGGCCTCCGGCAGGTCGCCCCGGGAAAGCGGCGCTTCGACGGCCTCGGCGTGTTCGGCCAAGCTTCGGGCGCCGATGGCGAAATAGAGGAGGGCGGTATCAACGGCGAAGGACGCGTATTGCCGCAGCCAGAAGGCCAGCCCCACCCAGGGCCCTACCGCCAGCAGCCAGGCGAGGATGCCCGCCGGGTGGTTCCTGCCGTTCAGGCGTTTTTCGATGCGGTCGGCCAGATGCCCGAATCCCACCAGCGGATGCCAGCGACGGGGCTCTCCCAGTAGGCGGTCCAGGGCCACGGCCGCGAGGGCGGCCAGGGGCAGGGAAAAGGAAGAGCAAAAGGAAAAGGGTAGGGCGTCGGGCACGGCGATCCTCAGTCGAGGGCGAAGCCGGGGAAACCCTCGGCCTGGACGGCGGCTTGCCGCTGCCGCAGATGGTCCGGCAGGGCCTCTCCTTCGCCGGGGCCCTGGGACCACTGGTCGAAATAGACCAGTTCGTCGATGGGCAGGCGGGGCAGCCAGCCGGCGGTCTCCAGTTCCGGCTTCTCGTGGAAATGACTGACCTTGCCGATGCACAGGTAGGCGATCGGGGTGATGTCCCGGGGAATGCCCAGGGCGTCCTGGAGTTCGGCCTGATTGAAGATGCTGACCCAGCCCACCCCCAGCCCCTCGGCCCGGGCGGCGAGCCACAGGTTCTGCACGGCGCAGACGCTGCTGTAGAGGTCCATGGTCTTGATGTGGGTGCGGCCCACCACCACCGGACCGGTGCGTTCCCGGTCGCAGGTGATGCAGATATTGACCGGGGATTCCAGGATGCCTTCCAGCTTCAGGCGGCTGTAGGTTTCCCGCTTCTGCCCCTCGAACATGAGGGCGGCCTCGTCGTGGGCCTTCTTGAAAACGTCGTGGACCCGCTGCTTTACTTCCTGGGAGCGGACCACCACGAAATTCCAGGGTTGCATGAAGCCCACCGACGGGGCGTGGTGAGCCGCCATCAGGAGGCGGGAAAGCACCTCGTCGGGAACCGGGTCGGGCAGGAACTGGCCGCGCACGTCGCGGCGGTTGAAGATGGCCCGATAGACCGCAGCGAGGTCGATGTCGGAGAAACGGTGTTCGCTCTGGAAGGCTTGGTTTTCCATGTAGTCCCCTTTAGGAAAAGATAGCAGCTGCCTGGCCTTGCAGCCCTGTTTCATCTCCCGGCCGGTCTTCTGACTCGGATTCGTCCTTCCGGAGCGCCTTCCCGGCTCGTCGCCAGTGGCATCTGCTCCGTCCGTCCTCCTCACAGCGTTGGGCACGTAGCGGAATCTCACCGCCTTCCCGATTCTCCCTTGCGGGCACCCGGAGATGTCGCGGACGTTTTATCCGCGGCGGGTCGGATGCTATTCGACCCGGCCCGCCGGGGCAATAGGCAATGGGCCGCCGTGGGATAATGCCGCCCCTCCGGCAACCTTCCCGAGCATCTCCCATGCACAGCAAATCCCTGATGGTTCAAGGCACCACGTCCGACGCGGGCAAATCCACCCTGGTGGCCGCCCTGTGTCGCATCTTGAAGCGCCGGGGCGTGCGGGTGGCACCCTTCAAGTCCCAGAACATGGCCTTGAACTCTGCTGTCACCGAGGACGGCGGCGAAATCGGCCGGGCCCAGGCCCTCCAGGCCCTGGCGGCGGGGCTGCCGCCCCACACGGATTTCAATCCGGTGCTCCTGAAACCCACCACGGACAAAAAGGCCCAGGTCATCATCCACGGCAAGGTGGCGGCCGACCTGGATGCCCGGGACTACCATGAGTACAAGACCCAGGCCATGGGCGCGGTGCTGGCCTCCTGGGATCGGCTGCTGGCCCGCTACGAGTGCGTCCTGGTGGAGGGGGCCGGCTCCCCCGCCGAGATCAACCTGCGGGACCGGGACATCGCCAACATGGGCTTTGCCGAAGCCGTGGATTGCCCGGTGATCCTGGTGGCCGACATCGACCGCGGCGGCGTCTTCGCCCATCTCGTGGGGACTCTCGACCTCCTTTCCCCCTCCGAACAGGCCCGGGTGGTGGGCTTCGTCATCAACCGCTTCCGGGGGGATATCGGCCTCCTGGAACCCGGTCTCAAATGGCTGGAGGAGCGCACCGGCAAGCCGGTCCTGGGGGTGCTGCCCTACCTCCATGGCCTCTTCCTGGACGCCGAGGATGCCATCGCCACGTCTTCCGCCGAGAAGAAGGGCGCCCGGCTGACGGCGGCGGCCCTGGCCTATCCCCGAGTATCCAACCACAACGACCTGGACCCCCTGCGCCTGCATCCGGAAGTGGATTTCACCTGGGTCGGCCCGGGGCAGGCCATTCCCCCGTCCGACCTCATCGTCCTGCCCGGGTCGAAAGCGGTGCGGGCAGATATCGAATGGCTGCGGGCACAGGGCTGGGAAGCCGCCATCAAAAAGCACCTGCGCTACGGCGGCAAGGTGGTGGGCCTGTGCGGCGGCTACCAGATGCTGGGCCGGGCCATCCACGATCCCCTGGGCCTGGAGGGCGCCGCCGGCAGCACGCCGGGCCTCGGCATCCTGGATTGCGAAACCACCCTGGAGCAGGAAAAGCAGCTCCATAACGTGACCGGCACCCTGGCCCTGCCCGGGGCGCCGGCCATGGCGGGCTACGAAATCCATCTGGGAGTCACGTCCGGCCCGGCCCTGGCAGCGCCAGCCGTGCATCTGGACGGCAAGGGGCCGGATGGCGCCATCTCCGCCGACGGGCAGGTGCTGGGCACCTACTGCCACGGCCTGTTCGACCATCCCGATGCCCTGTCTGCCCTGCTGGCCTGGGCCGGGGCGGAAGAGGCGGAGCGGGTGGATTTCGCCGCCCGCCGGGAGGCGGACCTGGACCGTCTGGCCGATGCGGTGGAAGCGGCCCTGGATTGGGCGCGGATGCCGGCGATCTTCGGCGGCGCGAATAGCGCGCAAGAATAAGGCGCAAGAATAAGGCGCACAAAAAAATACCCGCCGGGGCGCGATTCCGGCGGGCTAAGGGACTGCGTCGGGTGCTTCTACGCCTTGTGGTCGAGCTGGATTAGCACACCCGTCCGCAAGGCGTTCAAAGGGGCGGCAGGGCGTCGTCGAGGACGGTCTGCAGATTCTTCTGGAGGGCGGGCAACTGCTTTTCCGCAATCCGGAAGAAGGCGCTCTGGATTTGGGTGGCCGTGTCCTGGTATTGGCGGGTCAGGCCGGCGGCGAAATCCAGGCGTTTGGAAACCAGTTCCGGCAGGTGCTCCAGGGGCTTGCCCGAGTTGCCGGACCAGAAATAGATGTACTCGTTGCTATTCAGGTCGCACATGTCCCGCAGGGACTCGGCCTGGGTGCGGAAGATGCGCTCGGCGCTGTCGAAGGCCAGCTGGGCGTACTGCTGGGCCGTTTCCATGTTGGCCTGCAGGATGCCGTTGAGTGCTTGGTTGGGGGACGTCATGCCGGAGTCTCCAAGAAAGGGAATGGGTGATTACGCCCTGCACTGGGCATGTTCTTCGCGGCTGCCCCGCAGCCAGGTACCGCGGCGGGGGGCGAGCCGCTCGTAGGCGCGCTGGACGGCCGGGGAGCTGTCCACCACCTTGACCTGGGTGCCGGCCACGGCGTCCAGGACGCCAAGGAGGTGGATGCCGCAGACATCGATTTCCTGTACGCCGGACAGGTCGACCTCGAATTTCTGGTAGCGGCGGAGGGCATCGATGATGCGGTCCTCCATTTCCACCGCATTGTCCATGGTCAGCCGGCCGCCGAAAATGATGCGGCAGGCGTGCTCTTGCTCTATCAGGGTGAAAGTCATGATTGCGCCTTCCTTTTATCCGGAAGTTTCGTAATTAACCTCCGGGGGCCCGTGTCCCCGGATGGATCCTTGTCCTGCCGATAAGGCGTTCAGGCCGATCCGGGCCGGAAGCCGAATTCGGATTCGGCCTGCAGCCAGTCGTCCAGTTCGCTGCCGGGAGCGAAGCCCCGGGCCTGGGCCTTGAAATAGGCGGCGACGGCGATGTGTTCTGCCAGGTCGACCGGGATGGGGTTGGGTTGCGCGGCCGATTTGCGGCGGCCGGTCGAGGCCTTTGCGCGGCTCTTGCTGGGGGTCTGTGTTGTCGTCATGGTGTCTCCTATGGGGCGGCGTCGGCCTTCTCCCCAAGGCTGCCACCAGGCGCCAGAGTAGCGGACCGTACGTTCCGCTACAGTAGACGATGGCATACGACGTACAAATACGTGCTCGCACGTATCGGGGAATTCCCCGGAAACACCGTGGGGCCTTGATCTGTGTAATTGACAGCCAAATATCCATGACCTAACTTGGCTGTCTTGTTCCGACAGGGCAGGAGTGCATCTTGAACTACCCGACCATGACCATCGTCCCGCGCCGGACGAGCGAGTCGACCGTCCCCCGGGATCGGCTGGCCACCGAGTTGGCGGCCATGAACCTGCTCCACGATATCAGCACCCGCTTTGTCCAAGAAGGGAACACCAAGTCCCTGTTCCGGCAGATCGTCTTCGCCGCCCTGGAAATCACCGGGGCCGACATGGGCAATATCCAGATCCTGGACGAGGCCACGGGACAGCTCAAGATGGCGGCCTGCTGCAGCCACGGCATGGATCTACCCGATTGCTGCAAGCTGGAGGACAAGGCGCAGGCGGTGTGCGGCATCGCCAGCATGCGGGCCGAACGCATGGTCATCGACGACCTGACCCAGAGCCCCGTCATCATGGGGGTCTCCCTGGATGCGCTGATTTCGGCCGGGGTCCGGGCCGTCCAATCCACCCCCCTGTTCACCCGCTCCGGCCGCCTGGTGGGGATGCTGTCCACCCACTCCAAGGCGCCCAGCCGGCTGGAGGACAGCGATCTGCGCCTCCTGGAAATGCTGGCCCGGCAGATCGCCGACATCATCGAGCAGTCCCAGGCGGCCGATGCCCTCAAAAAGAGCACCGAGCGCCACCGCTGCCTGTTCGAGAACATGCTGGACGGCTACGCCCACTGCCGCATGATCTTCGACAACGGCATTCCGGTGGATTGCGAATACCTGGCCGTCAATCCCGCTTTCGCCAAGCTCACCGGGCTCTCCGACGTAGTGGGCAAGCGGGCGAGCGAGATCATGCCCGGCGTGCAACAGGACAACCCGGAACTGTTCGAAATCTACGGCCAGGTGGCCCTCACGGGCGAACCGGCCCGCTTCGAGACCTATATCGTTTCCGTCGGCCTGTGGCTCTCCATCGCCGTGTACCGGCCGGCGGAAGGGGAGTTCGTGGCGGTGTTCGACAACATCACCGAGCGCAAGCAACTGGAGATGGAACTCCAGAAGCGGCGCAGCGAGATGGAAACCGTCCACAAGCAGCAGGTGGCGGCCCAGACCGCCGCCGCCATCGCCCACGACCTCAACCAGCCCCTGGTCGCCATCTCCGCCTACAGCGAGGTGGCCCTGCGCAACCTGAAGAGCGGCGACATCCAGTCGGAAAAGCTGAACCGGGCCATCGAGGGCTGCTTCGAGCAATCCCAGCGGGCGGGCAAGACCCTCCACCAGCTCCTGGACTTCCTCCACAACGGCGAATCCGAACTCGCCCCCATGGACATCGTCGATGCCGTCCAGGAGGTGATCCGCTTTGTCGAAAGCAGCGGCTACGGCCGCTTCCGGCCCGTCCTCAACCTGGAGCCCGAGCTGCCGCCGGTGATGGCCAACCGGGTCCAGGTCCAGAAGGTGCTGGACAACCTGGTGCGCAACGGCATCGATGCCATGCGGGAGGCCCTGGTGGCCAACCCGGTCATCATCATCACCGTGCGCACCATGGAGGACCGGGACATGGCCCAGGTCACCGTCCAGGACAACGGCCCGGGCTTCGGCGCCGACATGGCCCGCCGGGTATTCGAGCCCTTCTTCACCACCAAGTCGGACGGCATCGGCTTGGGGCTGGCCATCAGCCGCACCCTCATCCAGGCCCACGGCGGACAACTGTGGGCCGACCGGGAAGCCTCCGCTTCCGGTGCCACTTTCCACTTCACGCTGCCCTTTGCATCATGAGCGAGCAACCCAGAATCTTCGTAGTGGACGACGATCCCGCCGTCCGTGACGCCCTGACCCTGCTGATCGAGCAGGAAGGCCTGCCCGTCACCGCCTTCGACAGCGCCGAAGCCTTCCTGGCGCACTGTCACGGCAAATGCCGGGGCTGCATCATCCTGGATGTCCGCATGCCGGGCATGGACGGGGTCCAGCTCCAGGAAGAGATCGTGCGGCGGGGCTGCATCCTGCCGGTCATCTTCCTCACCGCCTTCGGCGACATCCCCATGACCGTGCAGGCCATGAAGGCCGGGGCGGTGGATTTCCTCACCAAACCGGTCACCGGGGCGGCCCTCATGGCCAGCCTCCAGATCGCCCTGGAAGAATGCGAGCGGCGCCTGGCCCTGGCCGAGAGCAACGAGGAGGCCTCATCGCGTCTCGCCAGCCTGACCGGCCGGGAGCGGGAAGTCATGGTCCTGGCGGTGGAAGGGCATTCCAACAAGGAAATCGCCCGGCGCCTGGGGATCAGCCACCGGACGGTGGAAATCCACCGGGGCCGCATCATGCAGAAGACCGGCACCAATACCCTGATCGACCTCGCCCGCGTCGCCCAGGAGGGCGGCGTGATGGCCGCGGAAGCCCGCGCTTAGAAACGGGTTCCCAGGTCGAAGCGCCAGAGGTTGTCCGGGCCGAAATTGGCCTTGGGGTCCCAGGCGGCGCGCAGGAAGAAGCGGGGCCAGTCGTAGGTGACCGAGGCGCCCCAGCGCCGGATCATCTCGTCCTCCACCAGGCCCTTCTTTCTCAGGAGGTCGATAGTGAGCCGCTGCCGGTCGGGCAGGGGCTGGCGCCAGACGAAATGGACATGCTGCTGGTCCGGGTTCTCCCGGTTGTCCCGCACCTTGAGGACCGACCAGGTGGCGCCGTCCGTCTGCCGGTAGCCGGCGGACAGGCTCCAGGCGTCGTTGGGGTCGAAATTGAGGTTCCAGTAGGGCTTGAGGTTGGTCCGCCCGAGGCCGCCCCCCACGAACCAGGAATCCCCCGTCTCCACATTGACGCTACCCCCGAAGAAACCATGGGCGGCAGCCTGGACCGAGGGGCTGATGCGGATGCTGTCACCGAAAGTGTGGTCCCAACCGGTGCGCCACTGGTTCTCCTGGCGCTGGTGGGACTGGTATTGCCCCAACCAGACATTGCCCAGGTCGGAACTGTGGCGCACATTCACGTCCACCCCCCGGGCGCCGCCGGAAAAGACGTAGTAGCCGGCGGTGAGCTTGAAGGGCGTCTCGCCCCCGTCCGCCGCAACCTGGCCGGCGAAGGCCAGAGCGGCCAGGAGGGCAATGAGCCACCGGTTCACCGGGCCGGCTCTTTCAGGGTGAGGGGCAGGCCGGCGGCAACCAGGGTCACCCGGTCGCAGGCGGCGGCCACCCGCTGGTTGAGGCGCCCCTGCTCGTCGGCGAAGAGGCGGGCCAGCCGATTCTCCGGCACCACGCCCCAGCCGATCTCGTTGGAGACAAAAATGATCTGACCCGGCAGGCGGCCGACGGCCTCCAGCAAGGCGGTGGTTTCTCCGGCCAGCAGCGGGCAGTCGATGGGCTCCCGGGCCTCCACCTGGGCCGCGGCCCGGCCGGCGAAGAAGAGGTTGGAGAGCCACAGGGTCAGGCAATCCACCAGCAGGCAGGTATCCGGAGCGGCGTGTTTTTCCAGAACGGCGGCAAGGCGGATGGGCTCCTCGGCGCAGCCCCAGTGGGCGGGGCGCCGCTCCCGGTGGTGGGCGATGCGCCGGACCATTTCCTCGTCCCAGGCCTGGCTGGTGGCGACGTAAACAACCGCCAGGCCCGATTCCGTGGCCCGCCGCTCCGCCAGGGCGCTCTTGCCCGATCGGGCACCGCCGATGATGAGTTCTTTCATGGCGCGAAGGGTAGGCGTTGCAGGGCATCTTCGCAACCCGGATAATTCCCGCCGATCCGGCAAAACGGAACACGGTGCAAATCCGTGGCGGGCCCGCCGCTGTAATCGGGGACGGACGTCGCAACATGCCACTACCTGGGGAAACAGACCCGGCGGGAAGGCGCGGCGGACCGGTCGATCCGAGAGCCAGAAGACCTGCTGGATCGTATTCAAGAAGCCTGTGGACAGGGCTTCGCGGCAGCGCTTGGCAGCGTCGCCGCGAAGCCCTTTTGTCATTTTTGAAAGGAAGAATCGGATGCATTCCCCCAAACTCGCCGTTGCCGCCCCCGACCGTGCCCTGGCCGCTGCCCTGCAGCAGAAGATCGACCGCAAGACCAAGCCCCT
>DASRUX010000273.1:0-11284 GCA_035655235.1 Rhodocyclaceae bacterium
GCCATGCGCCCGGCCGACGCCTTCGCCAAGATGGCCCACCGGGAGATCGAGCGGGTGCCGGTGGACGAGCTGGAAGGCCGGGTCACCGCCGTGCTGCTCACCCCCTACCCGCCGGGCATTCCCCTCCTCATCCCCGGGGAGCGCTTCAACCGGACCATCGTCAATTACCTGAAGTTCGCCCGGGAATTCAATTCCCGCTTCCCCGGCTTCGAAACCGATGTGCACGGCCTGGTGAAGGACGGCCAAGGCCACTACCACGTAGACTGCGTGCGCTAAAGCCGGCCGCCCGCCCCTCGGGCAGGCGCCACAACGGCCCGCTTACGCTTGAGGCGTGACGGGCCGTTTTTCCATCCACTTCAGGATGGTTTCGAAAAAGGCGTCCGGGTCGAAGGGCTTGGCGATGAAGTCGTTCATCCCCGCGTCCAGGCATCGCTGCCGATCCTCCGAGAAGGCATTGGCGGTCATGGCCACCACGGGCACGTCGGCGCCCCCCGGCAGGGCGCGGATCCGCTGGGTCGCCTCCAGGCCATCCAGGCGGGGCATCTGGATATCCATCAGGATCAGGTCGTAGCGCCGCTTTCCCGCCTCCTCGGCGGCCTCCATCCCATCCTCGGCCAGGTCCACCCGCAGGCCGGCGTCCTCCAGGAGCATGGAGGCGATATCCCGGTTGACCGGCTCATCCTCCACCAGGAGGACGCGCCGCCCGGAATACTTTTCCGCAATGAGCGCATCCGCCGGTTTGGCAGCGGTCGTGCCGGGATTCTCGGCGGCGCCGGTTTCCTTGCCCAGCCGGGCGGTGAACCAGAAGCAGCTGCCCCGGCCCTGGATGCTGTCGGCGCCGGCGGTGCCGCCCATCATTTCGGCCAGCCGCTTGGTGATGGCCAGGCCGAGCCCGGTGCCGCCGTATTGGCGGGTGAGGGAATTGTCGGCCTGCTCGAAGGCCGAGAAGAGCCGCGGCAGCACCTCCTCCGGAATGCCGATGCCCGTGTCCTCCACCTCGAAGCGCAGTTCCACGTCCCCGGCCGTCTCGCCGGCCACCCGGACCCGCAGGGTGACGCCGCCGCTTTCGGTGAATTTGATGGCGTTGGCGCCGTAATTGAGCAGGGACTGCTGGATGGCCGTGGCATCGCCCCGCAGGCGTTCCGGGATGTCCCGGCAGTCCAGGGTGAAGTCCAGGCCCTTGGCCTGGGCCCGGCTGTGGAGCATGGAGGCGACGTTGTCCAGCACCTCCCGCAGGCGGATGGGACCGTTGGCGATGGTCAGCTTCCCCGATTCGATCTTGGAGAAGTCGAGCACCGCGTTGATGATGTTGAGCAGATGTTCGCTGGCGGACTGAAGCTTGCGCAACTGGTCGGCCTGGGCCGGGGTGAGGCCGCCCCGGCGGATGAGGTAGGCCATGCCGGTGATGGCATTGATGGGGGTGCGGATTTCGTGGCTCATGTTGGCCAGGAAGGCGCTCTTGGCGATGCTGGCCGCCACGGCGCTTTCCTTGGCCGCGTTGAGCTCCGCCGTGCGCTCCGCCACCAGCTGTTCCAGGTGGAGGCGGTGGTGCTCCAGTTCCTCCTGGGCCGCCTTTTCCCGGGAGATGTCCCGGGAAATGGAAAGCAGGCAGGGGCGGCCATCCACTTCCATCCGGGAGACCGAGAAAATGCACCAGAGGACCTCGCCGTTCTTGCGGCGGAAAAGGGTTTCGATGCGTTCCAGGGGGGCGCCGCTACGGACGCTCTCCGCCGCCGCCTGGCGGTCTTCCGGCGATGCCCAGATGCCGATTTCGAAGGAGGTCCGGCCGATCAGCTCCTCCCGCTCGTAGCCGGACATCTGTAGGAAAGCGGGATTGACATCCAAATAGCGGCCATCCTCCATCAGGGTGATGGCGATGGCGTCCTGGGTGGTGTGGAAGGCGGTGCGGTAGCGGGCCTCGCTCTTCTCCAGGGCCTGCCGGGACTGGATGATTTCGGTCACATCCCGGAAATACCAGGCGCGGCCCAGGTATTCCCCGTCGGAGTCGTAGAGCCCCTTGGAATGGCGCTGCAAGGTGCGTCCGTCCTTGAGCCTGACTTCGCAGACATCGTCCTGTTCCGGATGGCTGTAGAGCTCCTGGACCCGGGCGAGGAAAGCCTCGGGATCGGCGACGCGATCCACCGCTTGGGCCAGCATCGGGGTGTCGCGGAGGGGATGGAGCCCGTCCGCCCCAGGCAGAGGCTGGGGAATGGACCAGACGGTGAAGAAGCGGGCATTGACCGAGACGATATTGTCGTCGCGGTCCACCACCAGAATGCCGTCGGGGGATTCATTGACGATGGCCTCCTGCAGGGAGGCGTGGAATTGGTTTGCTGATGCGTAGCCCGGCATGGCGATGCCAGCCCCTTGATCCGTTCGTAGTCCGGCAAGTATATCCGGGACGAGTAGGACCTATACTGCTCACCGGAGCCGGGTGGCAATCCGGTTCGATCCATCGGTAATCGCCTGCGAGGACAATGGCATGGAAATCTGGATTCTGGTCATCCTGATCCTGGGCAGCGGCCTCTTGGCCATGGCCGAAATGGCCGTCGGCGCTAGCCGCAACTCCCATCTGGCCATGCTGGCCGAGCAGGGGGAGTCGGGCGCCGGGGTGGTTCTCGGCTTCCGCCAGCACCCGAGCCGCCTGCTCGCCACCACCCAGCTGGGCATCACCGCCCTGGCCATGCTCTCCGGCGTCTATGGGGAGTCCCTGTGGGTGCCGCGCCTGGAGGCTGCCATCGGCCAATGGCTGCCGGCCCTGGCCCCGGTCAGCTACGCCTTGGCCCTGGCCGTCGCGGTGACGGTCATCACCTTCTTCACCCTGGTCCTGGGGGAGGTGGTGCCCAAGCGCCTCGCCCTGTCTCGGCCGGAATCCGTGGCCGTCGCCATGGCCGGGCCGGTGCATCTGCTGCTGCGCCTGTGCCGGCCGCTGGTGTGGGTGGTTTCCGTGGCTTCCGACCGCATCCTGGACCTGTTTCCGGGGCGGGGGTCCGCCGAGGCCACCGCCGCCGACGAAATCCGCTTTCTCATCGAGGCCGGGCGCAAGGAAGGCGCCCTGGACCGCACCGAAGGCGAAATCCTGGGCAACGTCTTCCGCCTGGACAACCGGCGGGTGGCGGCCATCATGACCCCGGCCGCCGACATCGCCTGCCTCGATCTGGCCCTGCCCCGGGAGGCCAACATGAAAGTCCTCCAGGAAAGGGCCGTGTCCCGCTTCCTGGTGATCAAGGGCGGCCTTGCCAATCCCGTGGGCTTCGTCGAAGGCCGGGAACTGCTGCGGCTGGTCCTCCTGCACGGCGGGCTGGAGCTGGACTTCGGCAAGCTCTCCACCGCCGCGCCCCACTATGTCCCCAGTTCCCTGTCCCTCATTGGGCTCCTGGAATTCTTCAAGGCCAACCAGACCCAGATCGCCCTGGTGGTCAATGAATTCGGCGCCACCGAAGGCCTGGTGACCCTCTCCGACCTGATGGGCACGGTGGTCGGCGATGTCCTCTCCGGGGCGGCCGAATCGCCCATGGCGGTGCAGCGGGCCGACGGCAGCTGGCTCCTGGATGGGCTCTTGCCCATCGACGAGCTGAAGGAACTGCTCCGCCTCCCCAGCCTGCCGGAAGAGGAGCTGGGCAATTACCACACGGTGGGCGGCTTCGTGATCTACCAGCTGGGCCGGATTCCGAAAAAGGCGGAAAGCTTCGAGTGGGGCGATTGGCGCTTCGAAGTGATGGACATGGAAAAGAACCGGGTGGACGAGGTGCTGGCCAAACGCCTGGACGAGTGATCCCGGCAAGGGCGCCACCATGGGGAACCCGGGCGGCGACAGCCGGTGTCGAATAGGCGTACTTCCCATTGGCAGGAGGCAAGCCATGCGGACCCAAACGACACTCGGCATCGCCGCCCTCGTCATCCTGGCGGCCATTCCCGTGACGGCGGTGGCCCAGGATGCGACGGCCGCCGGAACGACCAACGGCGCGGTGACCTCGCCGCTACCCCCGCTGCCGACCACCCCGTCCAACCCAAGTACGGCCACCAGCCCCATCGGCCCCCTGGGGCCTAGCGACGTGACGGGGACTTTCGGCACGGCCATTCCCAGCGGCGCCCAGGGACCCATCGGCTCCATGCCGCCGGAGACTTCCTCCGGGACTGCCACCCAGGATAACCCCTCGGGAACGGACAGCGGCACCATCAGCCCAGGCTCCATCATCTCGCCGGGAGTGACCATCGATCCCGGCGGCACCGTCAGCCCCAACAGCAGCACAGGGCCGTGATCCGATCCGGGCGATGAAAACGGCCCGGGGTGTCCGGGCTCTGCGGATTCCTGATCGATTCCCGGTATGTCGGGGGGATTGATTCTGGGCGCCGACCTGTTCTCGAAATCTTCCCAGACGGAGCAGGATCGAAATCCTGTTCAAAATGGCTTTACATGTCGATAGAATATTCCGGCTTCATTTCCGTGGCGGGGCGATCAGCCGATGCGCTCCAGCCTTGATCAGGAAGACTCTATCCAATGAAAACAGCAGCCAATAATTTCTACGATCTCCTTGAAGTGAACCGGTCGGCCAGCCTGGAGGCGATTTCAGCCGCCTACCAGCGGCTGCGGGCGAAATTGACGGATATGGTGGGCGGGCCGGATGAAGATGCCACCAACCAGCTGATCGCTCTTCGGGAAGCCTATAGCACCCTATCGGACCCCGAGCGCCGCCGCCGCTATGACGACCGGCTGGCGTTGCGGGAGTCGGAACCCGTCCCGATTCCTGCACAATCCCGGTCTTTCCTGGCGATTGCGGTGCTCGCCATCCTGCTCGGTGTGGGCTGGCTTTCCTACTCGAAATACCAGACCACCCAGGAAAAAGCCCGCCTGGAACGGGAGCGTATCGCCGCCGAGACTCGGGCCGCCGAACTGGCCCTGCAAAAGGAAAAGGAAGACAGAGAGGCCCTCCAGGAAGAGGAGCGCCAGCGCTTCCAGAATGAAACCATCGAACGGATCAACCGCGAACGGGATATCGCCTATGGCAACCAGGTATCCCGCAACCTCCAGTATGCCGAACAGCAGGCAATGCGCGATAAACAACGGGAAGCTCAGCGGGCTGCTCAGCAGCAAGCCCTGGAAGAGAGGCAGCGGGTGCAGGAGGCGGAAAGGCAGCTGGCGAAGGACAAGGCCTACCTCCGTCAGTTGCAGGCCGAGAACAGGGGGTATCGCGGCTATTGATCGCCGGTGATCGGCTGCCGCGCCTTCCGGCAGCCGAGTTCCCTTGCGGCGTCAGATATGGGCCAACGCCAGCCCCGCCAGAACCGCCCCGGCGCCAGCGGCCGTGTAGGTCACGTAGTTCAGCCACTTCTTGCGGGAGAGCAGGGTGATGGCGGCCATGGAGATGGCCACCTGGATGGCGGTCATGGCCTGGGCCCAGCGGTGGTGCAGGTGCATGGCCTCGTCGCTCTTGTGGTTGAATTCCTCGACCTCTTTCTCCAGGGCCTCGGCTTCCTTCTTGATGTCGGCCTTCTCGGATTTGTAGCGTTCCACTTCCTGCTGGTAGCGGGCCTTGTTCTCGCCCTGGTTCAGGGCCACGGCCAGCTCGGCCAGGTTCTGCTTGTTGCTCTTGGCCTGGTAGTAGTTCCAGTGGTTGGACGCTTCCGTCTTCTTGATGGCCGCGGCGTTCTTGTGGAGCAGGGCGTCGTTCTGGGTGGCGCCGCCCTCGTAGGCGAACAGGGCGCCGACCGTGGACAGGATGGCGGTCATGACGGCGATCTTGGAGGCGAAATTGTCGCCGCCGTGGCTGGCGTGTTCGACCGCATGATCATGGGGGCCGTGGACGTGGAAACCGTGTCCGGACATGGGGTTACCTCCTGAAAATTCTTAGGGGATGCGTTGGTAGGTGACGAATGCGTAGCCGATGCCGCTCTGGGCCACATGGGTTTCCCGGGCGGCCTCCCGCCATTCCGACGGGGAAATGGCAGGGAACCAGGTGTCGCCTTCCGGCTCCAGGTCCACCTCGGTGACTTCCAGGGTGTCGGCCAGGGGCAGGGTGGCGGCGAAGATTTCGGCGCCGCCGATGCAGCACACCACGTCATGTTCGCCGGCCAGGGCCAGGGCGGCCTGGACGGAAGAAGCCACTTCGGCGCCGGGGGCCTCGTAGCCCGCCTGCCGGGTGATGACGATATTGCGCCGGCCGGGCAGGGGCCGGAAACGGGGCGGCAGGGATTCCCAGGTCTTCCGCCCCATCAGGACGGGATGGCCCAGGGTGACGGCCTTGAAATGGGCCAGGTCCTCCGGCAGGTGCCAGGGGAGCTGGTTGTCGCGTCCGATGACGCAGTTCTTGGCAATGGCGACGACGAGGGTCAGTTTCGGCATGGCCGCTATTAAACCATAGCGGCGAGCGCGTCCCTATAGAGCGTCACATACTCGCCGGCCGCCTGCCGCCACGAGAAATCCCGGCGCATGCCGTTCTGCTGGAGGCGCTGCCAGGCGCGGCGATCCTTCCAGGTGTCGGCGGCCCGCTCCATGGTCAGCCACAGGGCATGGGGCGTGGCGTCGTGGAAGACAAAGCCGTTGGCCGTCTTGTCCAGGAGGGTCTGGTCGTCGGTATCCACCACCGTGTCCGCCAGGCCGCCGGTGGACCGCACCAGGGGCGGCGTGCCGTAGGCCAGGCTGTACATCTGGTTGAGGCCGCAGGGCTCGAAGCGGGAGGGCATGAGGAAGATGTCGATACTTCCCTCGATGCGGTGAGCCAGGGTTTCGTTGAAGCCCAGGGTGACCGAGATTTGGCCGGGATGGGCCTCGGCCAGTTGCCGGAAGCCCGCTTCGAGCTCCTTCTCGCCGCTGCCCAGCAGGGCCAGCTGGGCAGGTAGTTGGGTGAGGCTTTCACCCAGGGTGAGGAGCAGGTCCAGCCCCTTCTGGTGGGTGAGGCGGCTGACCGCGCCGAAGAGGGGCAGGTCGTCCCGCACCTCCAGGCCCAGGAGTGTCTGGAGGGCCGCCTTGTTCTGGCGCTTGGTAGCCAGGCGGTTGGCAGCGTAGGGGAATTCCAGGGCCGGGTCGGTGGCCGGGTTCCAGATATCGGTGTCGATGCCATTCAGGATGCCCCGCAGGGCATTGGCGCGGAAACGCAGCAGGGGCGCCAGGCCGTAGCCGAAGTGGGGGTCCTGGATTTCCTTGGCGTAGGTGGGGCTGACCGTGGAAATCTGCTGGGCGAGCTGCAGGCCGGCCTTCAGGAAGGACAGGTTGCCGTGGTACTCGACCCCGTCGAAGCGCCAGGCCCGCTCCGGCAGTCCCAGGCCGTGGAGCAGCTCGTGGCCGAAACAGCCCTGGAAGGCGATGTTATGCACCGTCACCACGCTGGGGGCGCCACCCTCGTAATGGAGATAGGCGGGGGCGAGGGCGGTCTGCCAGTCGTTCACATGGACCACGTCCGGCCGCCAGCCCAGGGGGGAATGGCTTTGCCCGAGGAGGGCCGCCACCCGGGAGAGGAGCCCGAAGCGGATGGCGTTGTCCTCCCAGTCGTGGCCCTGGGGATTGAGGTAGGGATTGCCGGGGCGGTCGTAGAGGGATGGGCAGTCCAGGAGGAGCAGCGGCACGCCGCCGTTGTCGGCAGCCAGCAGCCGGGCCGGCGGCAGGGCCGGGGCCAGGGCGGGCAGGGATGCGATTTCCTGCGCCTCCGGAAAGGCTTCCCGCAGGGCCGGGTAGCAGGGCAGGAGGACCCGCACGTCCTGGCGGGCCTTGTCCAGGGCGGCCGGCAGGGCGGCGGCCACGTCCCCCAGTCCGCCGGTCTTCACCCAGGGGGCCATCTCGGCGGTGGCGAAAAGGACGGCGATTCGGCTCATGGTCTTACCTCAGGGCAGCAAGGAGTCCGCGGGTGGAGGCGTCGAAGCCGGTGGGCTCCCGGTCGCCGGAAATCACCGGCGTGAGCTTGCCGGCCAGTTGCTTGCCCAGTTCCACGCCCCATTGGTCGAAGGAATTGAGGCCCCACAGGGCGCCCAGGCAGAACACCTTGTGCTCGTAGAGGGCCACCAACTGCCCCAGGGTGAAGGGGGCGAGGTCCGGCAGGAGCAGGGTGCTGGAAGGCTGGTTGCCCGGGAAGACCTTGTAGGGCACCAGGGCCGCCGGCACGCCGGCGGTCCGGACTTCCGCTTCGGTCTGGCCGAAGGCCAGGGCCGCCGACTGGGCCAGGCAGTTGGCCAGGAGCTGCTCGTGGTGGCCGGGCAGGGGATAGTCGGCTTCCCTCAGGGCGATGAAGTCGCAGGGGATGATCCGCCCGCCCTGGTGGATGAGCTGGTAGAAGGAGTGCTGGCCGTTGGTGCCGGCCTCCCCCCACAGGATGGGGTTGGTGTCCACGCCCACCGGCTGGCCGTCCCGGTTGATCTGCTTACCGTTGCTTTCCATTTCCAGCTGCTGGAGATGGGCCGGCAGCAGGGCCAGGGACTGGCTGTAGGGCAGGACGGCATGGATGGCGGCGCCCAGGAAGTCGGTGTTCCACAAGGCCAGGAGGGCCAGGGTCAGGGGCAGGTTCTTTTCCGGCGGGACGGTGAAGAAGTGCTCGTCCATGTCGTGGGCGCCGGCCAGCAATTCCTCGAACTGCGGGTAGCCGATGGCCAGGGCCAGGGGCAGGCCGATGGCGGACCACAGGGAAAAGCGGCCCCCCACCCAATCCCAGAATTCGAAGACGTTTTCCGGGGCGATGCCGAATTCGGTGGTGGCCTGGAGATTGGTGGACACGGCCACGAAGTGCTTGGCCACCGCCTCCCGGTTGCCGGCGGCGGCTACCAGCCATTCCCGGGCAGTGCGGGCGTTGGCCATGGTTTCCAGGGTGGTGAAGGTCTTGCTGGCGACGATGAACAGGGTGGTGCGGGGATTGAGCCCGTCCAGGGTCACCGCCAGGTCGGCGCCGTCCACGTTGGAGACGAAATGGAGCTTCAGGTCCGGCTGGTGGCGGGCGGCCAGGGCCCGGGTCGCCATGCGGGGGCCGAGGTCCGAGCCGCCGATGCCGATATTGACCACGTCGGTGATGCGCTGGCCGGAGAAGCCCCGCCAGTATTCCTCGTGGATGCGGTTGCAGAAGGACTGCATCTTGGCGAGGACGACCGCCACTTCCGGGCGGGCATCCGGGCTGCCCGCCGGGGCGCGCAGGGCGACGTGGAGGACGGCGCGGTCTTCGGTGTGGTTGATCTTCTCCCCGGCCCGCATCCGGGCGGCCCAGCCGGTAACGTCGGCGGCGGCCGCCAGGTTATGGAGAAGGCCCAGGGTCTCGGCGGTGACACGCTGCTTGGAAAAATCCAGGAGCAGGCCGTCGTGGCGCAGGGAGAGGTTGTCGAAGCGCTGCGGGTCGGCGGCGAACAGGTCCCGCAGATGCCGGGGGCGCAGGGTGTCGGCGTGGGCGGCCAGGGCCTGCCAAGCCGGGGTTTGGACGAGTTTCATAGCCATACCATCAGGCCGGTTTCAAACTTGTGGGTGAGTAGGGGGTGGGAAGGATAAGCCCGAATCTGGTATTCCAGCTTGCCGCACTGCTCGGGGGTGAAATCGATGGAGAACAGGTGCTCCCCCCGCTCGGTGGTGCCGGTGTGGGTGAGGGCGTAGTGGCGGGGCTTGCCGGACAGGTGGTCACAGGCTGGCCGTCCGAACAGGGCTTCCACCGTCACGTCCTCGGGGGCGAGGCCATTCAGCTGTACCGCCACCTCGATGCGCAGGGGATCGCCGAAGCTCAGGCGCCGCGCCGGCGTATCCAGGCGATGCAGGCGCAATCCGGGCCAGGCGGCGCGGACCCGGGCCTTCCACTCGGCCAGACCGCGGGCCGGGGCGTAGGCATCGGCGGAATAGCGGCGGCCATGCTGGGCGGCCGGGGCGTAGAACTTCTGCACGTATTCGCCCACCATCCGGTTCACGTTGAAGCGGGGGGTGATGGTGGCGATGGAGCGCTTGGCCATGGCCACCCACTCCGGCGAGTAGCCCATGGGGCCGGTGCGGTAATAGGTGGGGATGACCTGGTCCTGGAGGATTTCATACAGGGAGCGGGCCTCCTCGGCGTCCCGGCGGGCGTCGTCCAGGGTGCCGGAGGCGGGCTTGATGGCCCAGCCGTTTGCCTCCCCCTGGTCGGCGTCGTAGCCCTCGCCCCACCAGCCATCCAGGACGGACAGGTTGAGGGCGCCGTTCATGGCCGCCTTCATGCCCGAGGTGCCCGAGGCCTCCAGGGGATAGATTGGGTTGTTGAGCCACACGTCCACCCCGGTGACCAGGCGGCGGGAGAGGTGCAGGTCGTAGCCCTCCACCAGCAGGATGCGGCCCTCGAACTCCGGGCGCTTGGCCATCTCTGCGATGCGGCGGATGATCTCCTGGCCCGGCTGGTCGGCCGGGTGGGCCTTGCCGGCGAAGAGGAAGAGCACCGGCCGATCCGCGTCCGAGATGATTTCCTTCAGCCACTGGGGGTCCTGGAAGAGCAACGCCGCCCGCTTGTAGGTGGCGAAGCGGCGGGCGAAGCCGATGGTCAGCACATTGGGCTTGGCCGGGTCGGCCAGTTTGAGCAGCCGGTCCAGGTGGGCCGGGGAGCCCTGGTTGCGGAAATGCTGGATGCGCAGCCGGTCCCGGACCAGGTGCAGGAGCTGGGATTTCAGCAGCTGGCGGATGCTCCAGAAGGTCTGGTCGGGAATGCGGTTGATGCCGTCCCAGCAGCCGGCGTCGGTCTGGCGCTGGTGCCAGCCCACCCCCAGGTAGCGGTCGAAGGTCTCGTACCACTCGGTGGCCAGGAAGGTGGGGATATGGACGCCGTTGGTGACGTAGTCCATGGGATTCTCTTCCGGCGAAATCTGGGGCCACAGGTGGGCGCAGATGCGGGAGGAGACTTCGCCGTGGATGCGGGAGACGCCGTTCTGGTAGCGGGAGCCGCGGATGGCCAGGGCGGTCATGTTGAAATCCGGCTGGCCCGGCTCGGCACCCAGGGCCACCAGGGTTTCCGGGGGCAGGTTGAGTTCCTGGCACCAGTTGTGGAAGTAGTGCCGAATCATGTCCGCCGAGAAATGGTCGTGGCCGGCGGGCACCGGGGTGTGGGTGGTGAATACCACATTGGCGGCCACTGCCTCCAGGGCCGCGGCGTAATCGACGCCCTGCTTCACCAGCCCCCGGATGCGCTCCAGGACCAGGAAGGCGGCGTGGCCCTCGTTGATGTGCCAGACGGTGGGCTTCAGGCCGACGGCCGCCAGGGCGCGGACGCCCCCCACCCCCAGGAGGATTTCCTGCTCGATGCGGGTGTTCTTGTCGCCGCCGTAGAGCCGGTGGGTGATGTCCCGGTCATGCTCGGAATTCTCGGGG
>DASRUX010000274.1:0-4355 GCA_035655235.1 Rhodocyclaceae bacterium
GACGAACTGGGAACGGATGGGCAGCAGCCGTTCCAGGTCCGCCAGCCAGCGGTGGGCGGGGGCGTTCATTTGATCTCCCGGGCGAGGGGTTGGGCCGCGGCGGGCCGGTCGGCCTCGTCGGCGAAGCGGGGCAGCTTGTCCCGGGCCACCAGTTGCACGGGCAATTCCCCGGCCGCCAGGCGGCGGGTGACGGCCAAGCGCACGCCCCGGGCTTCCAGGGCCCGCAGCAGAGCCGGGAATTCGGCGCACCAGCGGTCCTCGGCCAGGTGGTCGAGGACGCTGCGCTCGTTGTTGCCGGCATCCACCGCCCGGATCACGTTGAAATTGGCGGTGCCGGCGGCGGCGTCGATGCGCATCCGCACCAGGTAGTCGCCCCAGCCGGGCCGGCGGAAGTGGACCACGCCGCCTTCGACGAACAGGGTGTCGCCCACCTCGTCCACCTGGTAGCCGAGGTCCTTGAGGGACTGTTCGACGATGGTCGCCGTCGCTTCCTGCACCAGCCGGCGCTGGACGGCCTCGGCATGGGCCTGGACCTTGAGGCGCAGTTCGCTGGCCAGCAGCTCCGCCCGCTCCCCGGGCAGGGTGCCGTCCAGTTCCCGGGCGAGGGCTTCGATATCGGCCGGCACCGGCCCCAGGTGGGCGATGCGGGCCAGGAAGCGGCGGGAGGGGGAGGAGGAGGGCGCCCCGGCTGCCGCGGCGGCGGCGAGGGCGGCCGGTTCCGGCAGGGCGTCGGCCTGGCGGGCGGCCAGGTCGAGGAGGATGGTTCCGGCCTCGGCGGTCAGCTGCCGGAGCCCATCCACATAGGCGGCCAGGGCCAGGGGATCGTCCTGGCCGGGCCGGCGGGGGCGGGCGGCGGCGAGAGTCCCGGCGACCCCCAGCTTTTCCGCCAGGCCGGCGAGGCGCTGGAATTCGGCTTCCAGGGCATCCGCCTCCTCAGCCAGGGCGGCCAGGCCCTGCCGGCTGGCGGCGGACTGCCGGTCCGCATTGGCCTGGCGGACGGCGTCGTGGGCCGCTTCCAACTCAGCCGCCCGGGCGTAGCCGCCGGCAATGGCTTCGGCGGCCCGGATGGCGGCGGCCGAGAGCAGGGCAGTCACGGGGTCGGTGGTGATGATGGCTGTGGTGGGGCCGCTCATGGCTTCGCGTCTCGGGCGGGGTCGTTTATGCCGCGCAACTATAGCGCAGTCCGCCGCCCAATTCGAAAGGGGGCCGGCCCGTGCCTATAATGGGCTCATCACCGTCCGCCCCCTTCGGACCTCCCCATGGCCCTCCTCGAAATCCGCAAGGTCACCAAGCGCTTCGGACAACTGGAAGCGGTGAAGGATGTTTCCATCGCCGTGGAGGCCGGGGAATTCTTCACCCTCCTGGGCCCGTCGGGCTGCGGCAAGACCACCATCCTGCGCATGATCGCGGGCTTCGATGCCCCGGACGAGGGCAAGCTGTTCCTGGACGGCAAGCCCCTCGCCGGCATCCCGCCGGAGAAGCGGCCCATCCACACGGTTTTCCAGAGCTACGCCCTCTTTCCCCACCTGACGGTGGCCGGCAATATCGCCTTCCCCCTGGAGATGGCGGGCAAGTCCCGGGACGAAATCCGCCGCCGAGTGGGGGAGACCCTGGAACTGGTGCACTTGGCAGACAAGGGCGGCGCCTATCCCCACGAGCTTTCCGGCGGCCAGAAGCAGCGGGTGGCCCTGGGCCGGGGGCTGGTGAACCGGCCGCGGCTGCTCCTCCTCGACGAGCCCCTGGGCGCCCTCGACGCCAAGTTGCGAGAGCGGATGCAGGTGGAACTGATCGCCCTGCAGCGGGAGGTGGGCATCACCTTCGTCTTCGTCACCCACGCCCAGCAGGAAGCCCTGGCCCTGTCCCACCGCATCGCCGTCATGCGGGACGGCCGGGTGGAGCAGATGGACGTGCCCGAAGCGCTCTATTCCTCCCCCAGGAACCGCTTCGTGGCAGATTTCATCGGCAACATCAATCTCATCGACGTGGAGGTCCGCCATTCCGGCCACCAGGGCCTGCAACTGGCCGCCGCCGGACTGGGGGAGATTTCGGCCCCGCCCCTGCCGGAGGCCATGGAAGGCGCCAGGGGCACCCTGGCCCTGCGTCCCGAGCACATCCGGCTGACCCATCCCAGCGAGAAGCCGGAGTTGAAAAACCACTTCGTCGGCACCATCCGGGAATACCTCTACCTGGGGGACGTGACCGTCTACAAAGTGGCCCTGGACAACGACGTGGTGCTGGAAGCCCTGGCCACCAACGGGGCGCCGGGGAGGGCCCGGTTCCACGAGATCGGCGACCGGGTGAATGTGGCCTGGAGGCACGATGCGGGCGCCTTCCTCAACCGCTAAAGGCCCGGAACGCCTCACCCGGTGGCTGGTGACCCTGCCGCCGACCCTGTTCCTGGTCGTCTTCTTCCTGGTCCCGGCCCTCATCATGGCCGCCGCCAGCTTCCGGGAGCCAGGGGAATTCGGCGGCCTGGCGCCCTTGGCCGGCCACCCGCCGACCCTGGAAGCCTACCGCTTCGTCGCCGATCCCATCTATTTCCGGATATTGGCCAAGTCCTTCGCGGTGGCGGGGCTGACCACCTTGCTCTGCCTGCTGCTGGCCTATCCCCTGGCGCTCCTTATCGCCCGGAGCCCCAAGGGCCGCCGCAACGTCCTGGTGCTGCTGGTCATCCTGCCCTTCGCCAGCAACCTGCTCATCCGGGTGTACGCCTGGATCATCATCCTGGGGCCCTTGAACCTCCTTTACAGCCCGGAGGCGGTGATCGCCGGCATGGTCTATGTGCACCTGCCCTTCATGATCCTGCCCCTCTATACCAACCTGGAAAAGCACGACCCGGCCCTGCTCGAAGCCGCCCAGGACCTGGGGGCCGACGCCTGGACGCGCTTCCGGCGGGTGACCCTGCCCCTGTCCCTGCCCGGCATCCTGTCCGGCTCCGCCCTGGTCTTCATCCCGGTGCTGGGGATGTTCGCCATCCCCGAGCTGCTGGGGGGCACCGGCGACATCCTCATCGGCAATCTCATCAAGGAGCAGTTCCTGGACAACCGGGACTGGCCCCTGGGGGCGACCCTGTCCATCCTGCTGACGGTGGCGGTGCTGGGGGTGGCGGCCGTTTCCGCCGCCTTCACCCGGAAGGCGGCCCCATGAGGCGGGGCGCCTTCCTGTGGGCGGCGGCGCTCACTGCCTACGCCTTCCTCTACCTGCCCCTGGCGGTGGTGGTGCTGTTCTCCTTCAACGACTCGGAACTGAACGCCTCCTGGGTGGGATTCACCACCCGCTGGTACACGAAGCTCCTGTCCGACGACACCATGCTCCACGCCGCCGGCAATTCCCTCTTCATCGCCGCGGTGTCCAGCACCGTCGCCACCGTCCTGGGCACCATGGCGGGAATCGCCATGCAGCGCTGGCGGCCCCGCTTCCTGCCCTTCCTGGTGCTGACGCCGGTGGCCATGCCGGAAATCCTGCTGGGGGTGTCGTTGCTGCTCTTCTTCCGCCAGGTGCTGGACCTCACCCTGGGGCTTTTCTCCATCCTGGCGGCCCACATCACCTTTTCCATCGGCTTCGTGGCCATCATCGTCCGGGCCCGACTGGCGGGGATGGACGAGAGTATCTTCGAAGCGGCCCGGGACCTGGGGGCGAGCCCCTGGCGCACCTTCGTCCGGGTGACCTTCCCCCTCATCCTGCCGGGGATCGTGGCCGGCTTCCTGATGGCCTTCACCCTCTCCATCGACGATTTCGTCATCACCTTCTTCGTGGCTGGGGTGGGGGTCACCACCCTGCCGCTCCAGATCTACTCCATGATCAAGGTGGCGGTGACGCCGGAGGTCAATGCGGTGTCCACCCTGCTCATGGGCCTCACCCTGACCCTCATCGCCCTGGCCACCCGCTTCGCCCCGGAAACCCTGAAGGGTGCCCGATGAAGACCCTGCTCGCCGGCCTGCTGCTAGTGCTTTCCCTGGCCGCCCGGGCCGAGGACGTGCTCTACCTCTACAACTGGAACAACTACATCTCGGACGCCACCGCCGCCCGCTTCGAGGCCTGGTGCGGCTGCCGCCTCAAGCAGGACTACTACTCGGACAACGAGGAGATGCTGGCCAAGCTGGAGGCCGGCGCCACCGGCTACGACCTCCTGGTGCCCACCGGCAACGCCGTCCAGACCCTGATCCGCAAGGACGAGCTGCGCCCCCTGGACAAGACCCGGCTCTCCCACTTCTCCAACCTCAACCCGGCCTACCTGGATACCTGGTACGACCCGGGCAACCGCTATTCCGTCCCCTACGCCTATACGGTGACCCTGATCGGCTACAACGCCACCCGGCTCCAGGAACTGGGCCTGCCCACCGACACCTGGGCCC
>DASRUX010000275.1:0-3202 GCA_035655235.1 Rhodocyclaceae bacterium
GACTGGCAGGGCAGCGGCGGCCACGAGGATTTTGCGGGCCTGCGGGAACGCCAGCCCGCCGACTCGCCCCACCATATCGCCTGGAAGGCCGTGGCGCGGGATTTCGACAACCGTCCGCTCCTGGTCAAGCAGTTCGCCGGCGGCGCCCAGAGCGAGCTGTGGCTGGACTGGAATCTCCTTCCCGCCGATACCGACCCGGAAACCCGGCTATCCCTCCTGGCCGGCTGGGTGCTGGCGGCAGAAAGCGCCGGTCTGGTCTATGGATTGACCCTGCCGGGCATCGAACTGAAGCCATCCCAAGGCCCGGCCCACCGCTGGCGCTGCCTGGAAGCCCTAGCCCTTTTCCAGCAGCCATGAGCACCGCCGCCCCGGAAACCCTCGACCGGACCGCCGTACCCTGGCTCTTCGCTACGGCACTGGCCACCACCCTGCCCCACGTCGAATACCAGCCGGCGCAGTTTTCCGTGGTCGCCGCCCTGTTGCTGGGATGGGGCGCCTGGCTGTGGTGGCGAGGCCTGCGCCTGCCCGGGCGCTGGCTGCTGGGCATCCTGGTGGCGATCAGTTGCGCCATGGTGCTGCTCGAATACCGCACCCTGCTGGGCCGCGACGCCGGGGTCGCCATGCTCTTCCTGTTCACGGCCATGAAGCTCCTGGAGCTGCGCTCCCGGCGGGATGCCTACGTGGTGGTGAATCTGGGCTATTTCCTACTGCTCACCCACTATTTCCACTCCCAGAGCATTCCCACCGGGCTCTGGCTGCTGGGCGCCATGACGGTGGTGACGGCCACCCTCATCCGCCTCCACGGCGGCCCGGCCAGCGCCCCCTGGCCGACCCTGCGCTACGCCGGCACCATGATCCTCCAGGCCCTGCCCTTGCTGCTGGTGCTCTACCTCCTCTTCCCCCGGGTTTCCGGCCCCCTGTGGGGACTGCCTCAGGACGCCGCCTCGGCCAAGAGCGGTCTTTCCGACCAGATGAGCCCCGGCTCCATCGCCGAACTCGCCCTCAACCCGGACATCGCCTTCCGCGCCCGCTTCGACGGCCCGCCGCCCCATCCGGACCGTCTCTATTGGCGGGGCCCGGTCATGGAGGAATACGACGGCACCACCTGGCGTCGCAGCAGCCTGTTCGGACCGCGGCCCGTGGTCAATGCCCTGGCCACCCCGACCACCTACGAAGTCACCCTGGAACCCCACGAGCAGCGCTGGCTCCTGGCCCTCGACGCCCCCACCGCCGTCCCCGCCGACGCCGGCCTGACCCCCAGCCTGTCCGTCGTCTCCCGGGCACCGGTCGGCCTGCGCCAGCGCTACACGGTCACCTCGGCAATCGATTACCGCTTCAACGTGGACGAGGCGAACAGCGTCCTCAAGCGCAACCTCGCCCTACCACCCGGCCACAATCCCCGGACTGAGGCCCTCGCCCGGGAATGGCAGCGCAGCGTCGATTCTCCGGAGCGCTTGGTGAAACGGGCACTCACCCTCTTCCGGGAACAGGAATTCACCTACACCCTCCACCCCGACATCCTCGGCCGGGACCCAGTGGATGAATTCCTCTTCCAGAGCCGCCGCGGCTTCTGCGAGCACTACGCTTCCGCCTTCGTGGTCCTCATGCGGGCGGCCGGCGTGCCGGCCCGGGTGGTGGGCGGCTACCTGGGCGGCGAATTGAATCCCCTCGACGGCTATCTGGTGGTGCGACAGTCGGACGCCCACGCCTGGGCCGAAGTATGGATCGCCGGCCGGGGATGGATACGGGTCGATCCGACCGCCGCCGTCTCCCCGGCCCGGGTGGAATCGGGCCTGGCGGCCTCCATCCCGGACCGGGAATCGCTGCCCGTTCTCATCCGGGCCGATGCCCAGTGGATTCGGGCGCTGCGCTACCGTTGGGAAGCGGTGAACAATGCCTGGAACCAGTGGGTCCTCGGGTACAATCCCCAACGCCAGCGGGAGTTCCTGTCCCGCCTCGGCCTGCCCGACCCGGACTGGCGCAACCTGGTCCCCATCCTGGTGGCGGCCTGTGGCGCTATCCTGCTGGCAGTGACCGCCTGGACCGTCTACCGGCGCCCCCGGCTCGACCCCGCCCAACGGCTTTGGCACAAGGCTCTAAGACGACTGGAGCGCCGGAAGGTCAGCTGCGAAACCTGGGAAACACCGCTGGCCCTGGCCACGCGCCTGCGCACAGAGCGGCCGGAACTGGCTTCCGCCCTGGAGGCGGCGGCCTTGGCCTACTGCCGGGCACGTTACGGCCCCGGGCCGGCGGATTTGCAAGATTTGAAGGCGGCCATCGCCCGGCTGCCCTGATGGAGTGTCGCTTGAAGAAGTTACTGTGCGCCGCCTGCCTGGCGGCCCAAGCCCTGTTGCCGGCCGCCCTGGCCGCCCCTTCCCAATCCACTGACAGCTTTGCCGACGATCCGGCAGTCGTCGAATTCGTCCGGGACATGGCCAAGCGCCACCAGTTCGACGCCGACGAGTTGCTGCGCCAGTTCGCCCTGGCCCACAGCAACCCTACCGTGCTGAAGCTGATCCGCCCGCCGGAAACGCCCCAGCAGCGTTCCTGGGAACGCTACCGCCCCCGCTTCCTGAACGACCGGCGCATCGACGGCGGCGTCCGCTTCTGGGAAGCCAACCGGGCCACCCTCGCCCGGGCCCGAGCCTTCTACGGCGTACCGGAGGAAATCATCGTCGCCATCATCGGCGTGGAGACCGAGTACGGCCGGAACATGGGCAAGTTCCACGTCCTGGAAGCCCTGGCCACCCTCGCCTTCCGCTACCCGCCGCGTTCCGATTTCTTCAAGACCGAACTGGAGCAGTTCCTCCTGCTGGCCCGGGAAAACGGCATGGAGCCCTGGTCCATCCGCGGTTCCTTCGCCGGGGCCATCGGCGTTCCCCAGTTCATGCCCGGCAGCCAGCGCCGCTACGCCGTCGATTTCGACGGCGACCAGCGGGTGGACCTGACCGGCAGCGTCGAGGACGCCATCGGCAGCGTCGCCCGTTTCCTGGAAGCCCACGGCTGGCAGGCCGGCCAACCAGTGGCGATTCCCGCCCGCCTGGCCGGCGAGCCTGACCGGACCCTGATCGAGGCAGGCATCCGCCCTACCCTCAAGGTCGCCAATCTGCGGCAGCAAGGAATTGTCAGCGAGGCCGATCCCCAGGCAACGGTCACCCTGGTAGACCTGGTCAGCCCCGGCGTTCCCACCGAATATTGGCTG
>DASRUX010000276.1:0-14685 GCA_035655235.1 Rhodocyclaceae bacterium
AGATCTACCGCCTCCAGGAAATCGGCTTCCCCGCCGATCCGGGGACCATCGCCACCGTACGTGCCCAGGTGGCCCAGGCCCGGAACGGCGAGGCCCTGCTGGCCGGACTGCGGGACAAGGGCATCCAGGTGGCCGGCACGGTCATGGTGAAGCCCGCCGAAAACATCTCCCTGGACATCCTGCCCCAGCTGTCCAGGATGAAGGAAGGCCAGTCGGCCATTTTCGAGAATGGCGGCAAGGCTTCCCTGGTCACCCTGATCGGCGCCACCACCGCCCCCATGGACGAGGAGACGGCCCGCCCGGTCATCCAGCAGTTCCTGGTCCGCCAGCAGACCGACGCCCTGGTCAAGGAAACCCTCCACGACCTGCGCAGCAAGGCGAAGATCGAATACGTGGGCGAATTCGGCAAGGAGGCCGAGGCCGCCCGCCAGACCCGGGAGGCGGAGGAAGCCCGCAAGACCCAGGCCGCCCGGGCTGCCCGGGAAGAAGCCCGCCTGGCCCAGGCCGCCGAGGCGGACAAGCGGGCCGACGCGGCGCGGAAGGCCCGGGAGGCCGTCGAGGCCGAGCGCGGCCAGGCGCCCTCGCCGGTCAAGCTGCCGCCCCCTTCCGACGGTTCCATCAGCAAGGGCGTTTCCAGCTTGAAGTGAGGGCATGAGCGATGAAGCGATCCATTTCCTTCCTCACACGCCTGATTGTCCTGGCCCTCGTCCTGGCCTGGCTGCCGGCCCGGGCCGACAGCGGCCGGAAGAGCGAATACCTCCTGGGCCCCGGCGATTCCATCCGGGTCACCGTCTTCCAGAACCCCGACCTCACCCTGGAAACCCGGGTTTCGGAAAACGGCACGGTCACCTATCCCCTGGTCGGCGCCATGCAGTTGGGGGGCCATACCCTCGGCGAGGCCGAGGCCATCGTCGCCGGCAAGCTCAGGAAGGGCGGCTTCGTGCGCCAGCCCCAGGTCAGCATCCTGGTCACCCAGATCCGGGGCAACCAGGTTTCCGTCCTGGGCCTGGTGAACCGGCCCGGCCGCTATCCCATCGAGACCTTCAACACCCGCCTTTCCGACATGCTGGCCGTGGCCGGCGGCATCGCCCCCACCGGGGCCGACACGGTGGTCATCACCGGCACCCGGGACGGCCAGCCCTTCCGCCAGGAAATCGACCTCCCCTCCCTGTTCCTGGCCAAGAAGAGCCCCATGGACCTGGAGGTGGCCGGGGGCGACGCCATCTACGTCCACCGGGCGCCCATGTACTACATCTACGGCGAGGTGCAGCGGGCCGGGTCCTACCGGCTGGAGCGGGACATGACCGTGCTCCAGGGCCTGGCCATGGGCGGCGGCCTCACCCCCCGGGGTACCGAGCGGGGGGTCAAGATCCACCGCCGCGGCCCGGACGGCAGCATCCAGGTCATCCGGCCGAAGATGGACCAGGCCCTGCTGCCGGACGACGTGATCTACATCCAGGAAAGCCTTTTCTAGGGACAAGGAGACACGATGAATTTCCAACAGCTCCTCCCCATCCTCTGGGCCCGGCGCCAGGCGGCCCTCCTCGTGCTGCTGGCCACGGTGGTCCTCACCGCCCTGGTCAGCTTCCTCATGCCCAAGCAGTACGTGGCCACCGCCTCGGTGGTGCTGGACATCAAGCCCGACCCCATCGGCGGCTTCGTCACCCCGGGGGCCGGGTCCCTCAATTTCATCACCACCCAGACCGACATCCTGGAAAGCGACCGGGTGGCCACCCGGGTGGTCCGGCTCCTGCGCCTGGGCCAGAACCCGGAGGCGGTGGCCAGTTGGAAGGACGCCACCGACGGCAAGACGCCCCTGGAGAACTACTACGGCCAGCTCCTCCAGCGGGGGCTCACCATCAAGCCCTCCCGGGGCAGCAACGTCATCAACCTGACCTACACGGCCACCGATCCCGAATTCGCCGCCGCCGTCGCCAACGCCTACGCCCAGGCCTACGTGGATGTGAATGTGGAGCTCCGGGTGGAGCCGGCCCGCCAGTACGTGGCCTGGTTCGACCAGCGCCTGAAGGGCCTGCGGGGCGACCTGGAGAAGGCCCAGGCCAGGCTTTCCGCCTACCAGCAGGAGAAGGGCATCGTCGCCACCGACGACCGCCTGGACCACGAAACCGCCCGCCTGGCCGCCCTCACCGAGCAACTGGCCGAGGCCCAGGGGCAGCAGGCGGACAGCGCCAGCCGCCTCAAATTCACCGGCAACGAGCTGTCCCCGGACGTGATGGGCAGCCCCGTCATCCAGAGCCTCAAGGCGGAGATCGCCAAGGCCGAGGCCCGCCTCACCGAACTGGGCAGCACCCTGGGGGACAACCATCCCCAGTACCGCCAGACGGTGGCCCAGATTGCCGGCCTCAACCGCCAGCTCAACGAGGAAATCCGCCGCATTTCCGGCAACGCCATGGCCACCACCCGGCTCACCACCCAGAAGGAGGAGGAGCTGCAGCAGGCCATCGACGCCCAGAAGCAGCATGTGCTGCGCCTGCGGGCCGAGCGGGACGCCATCGCCATCCTGGCCAAGGACGTGGAGAGCGCCCAGCGGGCCTACGACGCGGTTTCCCAGCGCATCAGCGTCACCAACCTGGAGAGCCAGATGCAGCAGAACGACGCCAGCATCCTGTCCACCGCCGTGCCACCGGATTCCCCCGCCCGGCCCCGCATCCTCCTCAACCTCCTGGCCGCCCTGGTCATCGGCAGCCTCTTGGGGGTGGGGGCCGCCCTGGGCCTGGAGAAGATGGACCAGCGGGTGCGCAACCCCGCCGACCTGGCGGTGGCCGAGGGCATCCCGGTCCTCGGCACCCTGGCCGCCGAATCCCGGCGCTATTCCCTCCGGGAGCGGATCGCCACCTGGATGTCCTACCTGCGCCGGAAGCGCCGGCCGAGCCCGCCGCCCCCGGCCGAACCCAGCCTGGGCAAGCAAGGAGCCTGACCGTGGAAGCCTTCCATCCCATCGCCAGCCGCCCCATCGGCGCCATCCTCATGGACCGGGGCCTCCTCACCCCGGAGGGGGCGGAGAGCATCCTGAAGCTCCAGCGGGAGGCCAAGCTGCCCTTCGGCGACGCCGCCGTCCAGCTCGGGCTGCTGACCGAGGCGGACATCCAGTTCGCCCTTTCCCAGCAGTTCGACTACGCCTACCTGCCCCAGACCGGGGACAAGCCGGTGAGCGAGGAGCTGCTGGCCGCCTACCGGCCCTTCAGCCACGAGGTGGAAGTCCTGCGGGCCATCCGCAGCCAGCTCATGCTGCGCTGGTTCGACAAGTCCCGGGACCACCGGGCCCTGGCCGTGGTCGGCACCGCCAACGGCGAGGGGCGCAGCTTCCTGGCCGCCAACCTGGCCATCGTCTTCTCCCAGCTGGGGGAGCGCACCCTCCTAGTGGATGCCGACATGCGCCGGCCCCGCCAGCACCGGCTGTTCAAGATCGACAACCGGGTCGGCCTCTCCAGCCTCCTGGGGGGGCGCTCCAACGGCAGCAGCATCGTCCCGGTGGCGGCCTTCTCCAGCCTGGCGGTGCTGCCCGCCGGGCCGACCCCGCCCAATCCCCAGGAACTCCTGGGTCGCGCCACCTTCGGCCAGCTCCTCCTGGAGGTAGGGGCCGACTACGACGTGATCCTGGTCGACACCCCGGCCGCCGCCGACTGCGCCGACGCCAGCATGATCGCCACCCGGGTGGGGGCCGCCCTGGTGGTCGCCCGCCGCCACGAGACCCGGGTCGCAGCCTTTGCCGAGCTGGTCCGCACCCTGGCCGGGGCCGGGGTGGCGGTGGTGGGGTCCATCCTCAACGCCCCCCCTCCTACCACCACTCCGGCTGAGCCCGTACACTGACCGGCCGGCCCCACCACCGTGGACATCGCCCTTTCCCCGCCGCCGACATCCCTCCCCCGCCCCGCCCGCCTGGCGGTGCTGGCCGGCTTCGCCGCCATGTACCTGCCCACCTACTGGTGGGCGGCCACTACCATCTGGCAGACCGAGGACCACGCCCACGGCGCCATCATCCTGATCGTCGCCGCCTGGCTGTTCTGGCGGCGCCGGCAGGCCATCCTCCAGGCTGCCGGCCGGCCCGCCCCGATGGCCGGCTGGAGCTGCTTCGCCCTGGGGGCGCTCCTCTACATCGTCGGCCGCTCCCAGGACGTGACCATTTTCGAGATGGGCTCCCAGATTCCCGTCCTGGCCGGCGCCATCCTGCTCCTGGCCGGCCGGCGCGCCCTCAAGGCCGCCTGGTTCCCCCTTTTCTACCTCGTGTTCATGATCCCCCTGCCGGGGGTGTTCGTGGATGCGGTGACGGCGCCCCTCAAGCAGTGGATTTCCATCATTGCCGAGAACGCCCTCTACGCCGCCGGCTACCCCATCGCCCGGAGCGGCGTGGTCATTTCCATCGGCCAATACCAGCTCCTGGTGGCGGACGCCTGCTCGGGCCTCCACTCCATGTATAGCCTGTCGGCCCTGGGCGCCCTGTATCTGTATCTGGCCCACCGCGCCGGCTTCGCCCACAACCTCCTCATGGCGGCCAGCATCCTGCCCATCGCCTTTACCGCCAACGTCGTCCGGGTGATGTTCCTGGTGCTCCTCACCTACCACTTCGGGGACGACGCGGGCCAGGGCTTCCTCCACGGCACGGCGGGCCTGGTCCTCATCGTCGCCGCCCTGCTCTTCCTTTTCCTCCTCGACCGCCTGCTCGCCGGCCTGCCCTTGGGAAAGCGCCATGCCTGACCACCTGCGGGCCCTGGTGGCCGTCCTCTTCATCGCCAGCATCGTCTTCCTGATCGCCCGCAGCCCCGCCTGCCAGGGGGCCATGGCGGAGGCGGATTTCCGCCGCCGGCGCAACCTCTGGCTGACCCTCACCCTGCTGGTCTTCCTGGCCCACAGCTTCTGGTTCTTCATGGCCGCCGCCGCGGTGCTCCTGGCCATCGCCGGGCGCCGGGAGCCCAATCCCCTGGCCCTGTTCTTCTTCATCCTCTTCGCCGCCCCGGGCATGGGCGACGAAATTCCCGGCTTCGGCCTCGCCCGCCAGGTCCTCACCCTCAACTACCCCCGCCTCCTGGCCCTCACCCTTCTCTTGCCGGCGGCCCTCGCCCTGGTCCTCGACCCGGCGGCAAAGAACCCTGCCGCCCGCTGGCTGGACCGGCTGCTGGCCGCCTACATCGGCCTCAACCTGCTTCTCCAGCTCAACCTGGACACCTTCACCAACACCCTGCGCTACGGCCTCTACTACGGCATGGACATCGTCCTGCCCTACTACGTGGCGAGCCGCGGCCTGCGCAGGATCGAGCATTTCCGGGACGCCCTCATGGCCTTCGCCGTGGCGGCCCTGGTGCTGGCAGCCATCGGCGCCTTCGAGTTCGCCAAGGGCTGGCTGCTCTACTCGACCCTGGACGATGTCCTGGGGGTGAGCTGGGCCTACGGCGGCTACCTGCAACGGGGCGAAAGCCTGCGGGCCCTGGCCTCCACCGGCCAGCCCATCGCCCTGGGCTTCACCATGGCGGTGGCCTGCGGGGTGTTCCTCTATTTGCGCTCCGCGGTCGCCAGCCGGAGCGCCTGGCTCCTGGGCATGGGGCTCCTGCTCCTCGGCCTGGTGGCGCCGGTTTCCCGGGGGCCCTGGCTGGGGGCGGCCCTGGGCTATGTGGCCTTCGTCGCCACCGGCCCCAAGCCCCTGGAACCCCTGGGCCGGCTGGCCTTCATCGGGCTGGTGGCCGCTCCCCTCCTCTTCGCCTCGCCCCTCGGGGACAAGCTGGTCGCCAGCCTGCCCTTCATCGGCTCGGAGGCCAACGACACCTTCGTCTACCGCCAGCAGCTCCTGGAAATGTCCCTGGACCTCATCCGGCAACACCCCCTGCTCGGCTCCTTCGATTTCATGAAATACATGGAGGACCTGCGCCAGGGCCAGGGCATCGTGGACATCGTCAATACCTACCTGGGGGTGGCCCTGACCAGCGGCCTGCTGGGCCTTTCCCTGTTCGTCTCCTTCTTCCTGGCCGTGGCCGCCGGCATCCTCCGGGCCCTGCGGGCCGCCCCTTCCCGGGAAGGCGAAACCGCCCTCCTGGGCCGGGTTCTGCTGGCCATCCTGGCCGGCATCCTGGTCATCATCTTCACGGTCAGCAGCATCACCGTCATTCCCATCATCTATTGGTCCGTGGCGGGCCTGGGGCTCGCCTACGTCCGCCTGGCGGCGGCGCGGCCCGTGCCGGCCCCCTCGCCGGCGCCCCCTTCCCCGGCCCCCTTGGCCGGCTTCAAGGCCTGACCACCAAGGAGCAAAGGCCATGTCCCTCCGTCTTCCTACCCACGCCCGGCGGCTCCTCGCCGCCCTCACCCTTTCCCTGATCGCCGGCTTGGCCATGGCCCAGAGCACTTCCTGGAAGGTGACCCTGGATACCCTCCAGGGCCTGCCCACCGTCACCAAGGGGGGCGCCCCGGCCATCAAGAGCGCCTTCGTCTTCTGGGGAGCCAACTGGGCCTGGGCGGACACCAGTACCCGCTTCCAGGTCCTGGCCCCCTATAGCTATTCCCTGGGGGGACGCAACGCCAGCCTGGATTTCGACATGACGGGCAGCGCCCAGCACCCCGCCGCCAACCAGATGACCTGGAATTTCGACTTGAACGCCGCCGCGGCCAAGACCGGCATCATCGGCGGCGGCATTTCCTTCAAGTTCGACCTGGCCACCTTCGGCCCCGAAATGGGCCCGCCCGCCATCCTGCCGGACAAGACCGGCTGGACCTGGGGCCCGGCGGGCGGCCCCCGCCTGGAGATGCGCTTCTCCCCGGCCCCGGCCAACCTCTACATGGAGCCGGTGAGCAAGAACGAAATCCGGGCCTTTTTCTACAACGGCAGCATGCCGGCCGGGCATACCGTTTCCACCGCCACCCTGACCCTCTCCGGCACCGACATCGCCTTCGTGCCGACCATCATCGAGCGCTTCGGCTTCGCCGACCCCACCACCTGGCCCAGCAACATCATGGATTGGCGGACTTCGCCGGTGGACCTGTCCTTCTTGAACCAGCCCGAGATTCCCGCCGGCAAGCACGGCTTCATCAAGGCCGCCAAGGACCGCTTCGTCTTCCAGGACGGCACCACTACCCGCTTCTGGGGCACCAACCTGGCCGCCTACGCCCTGTTCACCACCAGCAAGGACGGCGCCAAGCTCCAGGCCCACCGCCTGTCCCAGCTGGGCTTCAACCTGGTGCGCATCCACCACCACGATTCCTACTGGGTCAATCCCAACGTCTTCGGCCCCACCACCGCCCCCAACACCCTGTCCCTGTCGGCGGCCTCCATGGACAAGCTGGACTGGTGGATCAAGTGCCTCAAGGACGAAGGCATCTACGTCTGGCTCGACCTCCACGCCCAGCGCTTCCTCAAGGCCGGCGACCAGATCGACTATTTCGACGAGATCGCCAAGGGCAAGACCGACGCCGACCTCAAGGGCTACAACTACGTGAACGGCAGCATCCAGCGGGCCATGCGGGACTTCGCCCGGGCCTATACCGACCACCTCAACCCCTACACCAACCTGCGCTACAAGGACGACCCGGCCATCGCCGCCCTGCTGCTGACCAACGAGAACGACCTCACCCACCACTACGGCAACAACCTGTTGCCGGACAAGAACGTCCCCCAGCACGACACCCTCTACATGGGCGAAGCCGCCAAGTTCGCCAATACCTGGGGACTCAACAAGGACGCCACCTGGCAGAGCTGGGTGTACGGCCCCTCCAAGCTCTTCCTCAACGACCTGGAATACCGCTTCGACCAGGCCATGATCCAGGACCTGCGCAACAACGGGGTCAAGGTGCCCATCGCCACCACCAATTCCTGGGCCGGCATGCCCATGAGCTCCCTGCCGGCGCTGACCGCCGGGGACATCATCGACACCCATTCCTACGGCAACATCGGCGAGCTGGAAAAGCACCCCCTCTACGCCGCCCATTTCCTGGACTGGATCGCCGCCGCCCAGGTGGCCGGCAAACCCCTGACGGTGACGGAATGGAACGTGGAGGCCTTCCCCGACCCGGACCGCCACGTCACCCCCCTGTTCATGG
Organism: Rhodocyclaceae bacterium; assembly: GCA_035655235.1. Lineage (GTDB taxonomy): Bacteria > Pseudomonadota > Gammaproteobacteria > Burkholderiales > Rhodocyclaceae > JAGTRP01. Next base: position 8,041 of record DASRUX010000276.1, read on the forward strand.
CCGGGACCGCCAGCCTCCAGGGCTGGGACGCCATCATGGTGTACGCCTATTCCCAGGCAGCCCTCGACTCCCAGAGCGTGCCCTCCAACTGGCATGCCTACAGCGACCCCTCCATGATCGCCACCCTGCCGGCGGCGGCGCTCCTCTACCGCCAGGGCCATGTGCGGGAATCGGAAACCGTCTACGCCATCGCCCCCACCCCGGCCCAGCTCTACAACCAGCCGTTGTCCCCGCTCAGTTCCGTCGCCCTGCGCACCGCCGTCGAAAAGGGCAAGGTCATCGCCGTCCTGCCCGCCACCAAGGAACTGCCCTGGCTGGTGAAGGGCACCGCCCCCACCAACGCCACGGTGGTCACCAATCTCCAGCAGTCCTTCATCCCCGCCGGCGCCACCTCCGTCACCTCGGACACCGGCCAGCTGCGCCGGGATTGGGACCAGGGCACCTACACCATCAACACCCCCCGCACCCAGGCGGTGATGGGCTGGATCGGGGGCAAGACCGTCCAGTTCCCCGACATCAGCGTCGCCGTCTCCACCCGCAACGCCACGGTGGCGGTGCAGACCCTGGACGGACGGGCCATCGCCACCTCCCGCAGCATGCTGGTCTCCCTGGGCGCCCGCTCCATCCCGGCCGCCGGGAACCGCATGCCTTACTATTCGGAGCCGGTGGAGGGCCGGGTGACCATCCGCAGCGCGGCGGGCCTCAAGCTCTTCAAGCGCCGCCCGGACGGCACCGAGCAGCAACTGCCCGTCACCTACAGCAACGGCGCCTACGTCCTCAATCTGGACCCCAGCCTGCAGTCCTACTGGCTGATGCTGAAGTAGGCGCGGAACAGGGACAGGCCACCGTGAAGCCGGACACCCACCTGCCGTCCCCGCCGCCCCCCAGCCTCGGCAAGCGCATCCTCCAGGCCGGGGCGTGGAGCCTTTCCGGCTACGCCCTGAGCCAGACGGTCCGCTTCGGCAGCAACCTGGTGATGACCCGGCTGCTGATGCCGGAGATGTTCGGCATCATGGCCATCGCCAACCTGCTCATGGTGTCCCTGACCCTGCTCTCCGACCTGGGGCTGTGCCAGAACATCGTCCAGAGCCGGCGGGGGGACGATCCCGTCTTCCTCGGCACCGCCTGGGCCGTCCAGATCCTGCGGGGCGCCCTGCTGGGCGGCATCGCCCTGGCCCTGGCCGGACTCCTCTACCTCGCCCAGCAGGCGGGCCTCACCGACCCCGGCCGGGCCTACGGCAATCCCCTGTTGCCCCGGGTCATCGCCTGGGTGGCGGCATCGGCCCCCATCTGCGGCTTCCTCTCCATCCGCATCGCGACGGCGGTACGCCACCTCCAGCAGAAACAGGTGGTGTGGGTGGAGGTGACCGGGCAGATCACCGGCATCTGCATCACCCTGGCCTGGGCCTTCCATTCCCCTTCCATCTGGGCCCTGGTGGCGGGCAACCTGGGGGCGGCCACCGCCTCCGTCGTCGCCAGCCACCTGCTCCTGGCCGGCCCCCGCCATCGTCTGGCCTGGGATCCCTCGGCCCTGGCCGAACTCCTCAACTTCGGCCGCTGGATACTGCTCTCCTCCACCATCGGCATCCTGGCCGCCAGTGCCGACCGCCTCTTCCTGGGTGCCGTGGTCGATGCCCACATCCTGGGCGTGTATGCCATCGGCCAATTGATCGTCAACACCCTGGAAAACGGCGTCGCCAAGCTCTTCGTCAGCGTTTCCCTGCCGGCCATGAGCGAGGCGGCCCGTCGGGACCCCGCCGAACTGAGGCGGCTCTACTACCGGCTCCTGGGTTCCTTCGACCTGTTCCTGTTCTTTATCGCCGGCTTCCTGTTCGCCGGCGGCAAGGCCCTCATCATGGTGCTGTACGACGCCCGCTATGCCCAGGCCGGCAGCATCCTCGCCGTGCTGGCCCTGGCCCTGCCAGCGGTGCGGTTCAGCATGGCCTTCCAGCTCTACCTGGCCGTCGGCCAGCCCCGCCTGGTCACCCTGATCAACGGCGTGCGGCTGGGAGCCCTGGCCGTCCTGCTTCCCATCGGCTTCTGGCTGGGCGGCTTCGGGGGCGTGGTTTGGGTCATCGCCCTCCACAACTACCTGACCGCTCCCCTCGTCCTCTATTTCAACCGGCGGCTGGGCGTCGCTTTCTCTCTCCGCGAACTGGGCGCCCTCCCCTGCTTTCCCCTGGGGCTGGCCCTCGGCTGGCTGCTGGGGGCGGCCCTCGCCCACCTGGGCCTCATCCCTCCGACGGCAGGCTGGGCTTCCGTAGGAGTCTTCCCATGAACACCTCGACCGATACCCTGCGCGCCGCGCTCCCCGCCCCGGTGCGCCACTTCCTCCGCGCCCGCCACCGGGACTGGGTCCTGCGGCGGGCCATGGCGGCCTACCGCCGGAACCCCCTGGCGGCCATCGACCCGGACAGCCCCCTCCTGGCCGACCTGGTGTACGGCTGGGGCAACGACGGCTGGAGCGCCCTGCGGGAATACCTGGCGGCCTGCATCCGCCACGCCCTGGTCGCCCGGGGGCCGATCCTGGAATGCGGCTCCGGGCTCACCACCCTCCTGGTGGGAGTCGCCGCCGAAAAGGCCGGCGTCGAGCTGTGGTCCATGGAGCACCTGCCCGACTGGGGCGACCGGGTGGGGGACGCCCTGCGGCGCTTCGACCTCGGCGCGGTGCGCCTCCATGTCGCCTCCCTGCGGGACTACGCCGGCTACGCCTGGTACGACCCGCCCCTCAAGGCCATGCCCTACAACTTTTCCCTGGTCATCTGCGACGGCCCGCCGGGCTCCACCTGGGGCGGCCGCTACGGCCTCCTGCCCATCATGGGCAAGAAGCTGGCGCCGGATTGCGTCATCCTCCTGGACGACGGCGCCCGCACCGACGAACAGTCCATCGCCCGGCGCTGGCAGGCCGAGTCGGGAGGCAGTCTGGAAACCCTGGGCGAAGAGAAGCCCTACATCCGCCTCTTCCTCCGGAATCCGGCATGAACGCCGCCATCGAGCCGGCCGGCCGCTTCGATGTCGCCTGGCGCATGTTCGGCAGCGCCGGCGCCCGCCTCGCCCCCGAATTCCGCAAGCAACGGGCCCGGCAGCGGGACACCTGGAGCCGGGGCGACAGCTTCCGGGTGCTCCTGGTCACGGAAAGCGACCCCATTTCCGAGAGCCAGACCTTCCCCTTCTATTACCACGAGGACGCCTTCCGCCGCCGCTGGCGGACCGAGTTCCGGGAAACGGATTTTTCCGCCTGGGAGGCGGTGCCGGAAGCCATGCCCCGGGGGGCCGACCTCATCCTGGTCCAGGCCTGGCCGAACAAGGAAACCAGCCGCATCGCCCGGGTCCTGGCCCAGATGCGGGAATGCAACCGGCAGGGGCGGATCGTCTTCCTGGACGCCGGCGCCCCCCTGGACCTGCGCCTGGCCGAAGCCGTGTCACCCTGGGTGGACCGCTACGTCAAGAAGCACGTCTTCCGGGACCGGGAGCACTACCTCCGCCCCACCCGGGGCGACACCAACCTGGTGGAGTATTTCAACCGGCTCTACGGCCTGGAAGACGCGCCCCCGGTGCAATTCCCGATACCGCCGGGCTTCCTGGACAAGCTCCTGGTGGGCCCCAGTTTCGTCACCTCCCGGCGCCTGCTGCCGGTCTTCCGCTCCGCCCCCCAGCCCCTCATCCTGGACAAGGACGTGCGCCTCCATGCCCGTTTCGCCGAGCAGGGGGAGCCCTGGTACACGCGGATGCGCCGCCACGCCATGGCGGTGTGCCGCAATTTCGCCTACGCCTCGGTGGTGAGTTCGGAATCGGTGGCCTTCCGCCGCTACCTGGCCGAACTGATGGCGGCCCGCATCTGCTTCAGCCCCTTCGGCTACGGCGAAGTGTGCTGGCGGGATTACGAGGCAGTCATGTGCGGCGCCCTGCTGGTCAAGCCCGACATGTCCCACGTCGAGACCCGGCCCGACATCTTCGTGCCCTACGAGACCTATGTGCCCGTCGCCTGGGACCTCTCCGACCTGGAAGACACCATCGAGCGCTACCTGCGGGACGAGGAAGCGCGCTGGGCCATCGTCCGCCGGGCCTACCGGAAGCTCCACGACTATTGCAGCGGGGAGGCCTTCATCGACCAGTTCGCGGGGGTCTTCGATGGCTAGCCCGGCCCGGCTCCCGGCGATGGAAGCGGCGGTGGACGTGACCGCCATCCTGGTCAATTACAACACCCGCCACCTGCTGGAGGACTGCTTCGGACGGCTCCAGGCGGCAAGCCGGGGGCTGCGCTGCCGCACCATCGTGGTGGACAACGCCTCGGCGGACGGCTCCCCCGACTTCATCCGCCGCCACTGGCCCGACTGGCTGCTGATCGAGAACGGCCGCAACGTCGGCTTCGGCCGGGCCAACAACCAGGCCCTGCCCCTGGTGGAGGGCCGCTACGTCCTGCTCCTCAACACCGACGCCTTCGTCTCCCCCGACGCCCTGGAAAAGACCGTCGCCTACATGGACGCCCATCCCCGCTGCGGCATCCTGGGGGTTCGCCTGGTCGGCCGGGACGGGGCGCCCCAGCCCGCCGCCCGCCACTTCCCCACCCCCTGGAACCTCTTCCTGTTGCGCAACGGCCTGGCCCGCTTCTTCCCGAAAACCCAACTCATCGACGACCCGGACCAGACCCAAGACGCCCCTCGCCCCTGCGACTGGGTGCCCGGCTGCTACTACCTGGTGCGGCGGGAGGTGGTGGAGCAGATCGGCCTCTTCGACCCCCGCTACTTCCTCTACTTCGAGGAGGTGGACCACTGCCTGGCGGCCAAGCGGGCGGGCTGGGAGGTAGTTTTCTACCCCCACGCCACGGTGGTCCACCTGGGAGGCGAGAGCGCCAAATCGGTCGGCGATGTCACCCCGGGCGGCAAGCAGATCGAAGCCCTGCAAATCGAGAGCGAACTCCTCTATTTCCGCAAGAACCACGGCCTGCCCGCGGCCCTGGCCGACGTGGCCCTGACCCTGGCCGGCGACGGCATCCAGGTGGCGAAGCGCCTCCTCAAGGGCCGGCCGCCCGCCCTCCGGGCCTATTGGAACCATGCCCGGCAGGTCTTCGCCCTGTTCCGGCAAACCCGCTGGGGCACCCGTCCAACGCGGTAAGGATCGATTGCCATGAGCCATCCCCTGACCTATTTCCAGAAGCTTTACGTCATCAACCTGCCCCAGCGCTCCGACCGGCGCCGGCAGATGGGCAAGCAACTGGCCCGGCTGGGGCTAGACCTGAACCATCCCCTGGTCCACCTCTTCCCCGCCATCCGGCCCGAGCACCCCGGGGGCTTCCCCGGCATCGGCGCCCGGGGCTGCTTCCTCAGCCACCTGGCGGTCCTGAAAAGCGCCCGCACCCGCCACTTGAAGCGCCTCCTCATCGTCGAGGACGACCTCGATTTTTCCGCCGATTTCGGCCGCCGCCTCCCCACCCTGGTGGCCCACCTGGCCGCCACCGACTGGGCCATGTTCTACGGCGGCTACGAGGTGGTCGGTCCCCTGCCCCCCGCCGGCCCGGACGGCCTGGCCGCCATCCCCCCGGAGATGCCGGTGCGCACCAGCCATTTCCTGGCCGTGAACGGCCCCCAGGTGATCGCCGCCTGTGCCGACGCCTTCGAAGCCATGCTCTCCCGCCCCCCCGGCGACCCGGCCGGCGGCCCCATGCATGTGGACGGCGCCTACAGCTGGTTCCGCCGGGCCCATCCCCAGTGGCGCACCCTGCTGGCGGTGCCGGAACTGGGCTACCAGCGCAGCTCCCGCACCGATGTCCACGAACTCAAGTGGTTCGACCGCCTGCCCGTCGCCCGGGGCGCTGCGGCCTGGCTGCGCCAGTGGAGGAACCCGTGATGGCGGGCAGTTTCGGCATCGTCGCCATCGGCCGCAACGAAGGCGAGCGCCTGCGCCGCTGCCTGGCCTCGGCCCTCATCGCCGCCCCCTGGGTGGTGTATGTGGATTCCGGCTCCACCGACGGTTCCATGGCCATGGCCCGGGCCCTGGGGGCGGAGGTGGTGGAGCTGGACATGAGCATCCCCTTCACCGCCGCCCGGGCCCGCAACGCGGGCTTCCGGCGCCTGGCGGAGATCGCCCCGGAGGTGGCCTACGTCCAGTTCGTGGATGGGGATTGCGAATTCGCCCTGGGCTGGCTGGAGACGGCCCGCCAGTTCCTCGCCCACCATCCCCAGGTGGCCGTAGTCTGCGGCCGGCTGCGGGAGCGGCATCCCCAGCAGAGCATCTACAACCTCCTCTGCGACATGGAATGGGACGCCCCCGCCGGCGAGGCCCGGGAGTGTGGCGGCAACGCCATGGTGCGGCGCGCCGCCTTCGAGGCCTGCGGCGGCTTCCGGGAGGGCCTCATCGCCGGCGAGGAGCCGGAGATGTGCCTGCGCCTGCGGTCCGCCGGCTGGCGGGTGTGGCGGCTCGCCCAGAACATGAGCTGGCACGACGCCGCCATGCTGCGCTTCGGCCAGTGGTGGAAGCGCAGCCGGCGCTGCGGCCACGCCTTTGCCGAGGGGGCGGCCCTGCATGGCGCCAGCGCCGAGCGCTACTGGGTCAAGGAATGCCGCAGCGCCCTCGTCTGGGGCCTGCTCATCCCCCTGGCCGTGCTCGCCCTGGCTCTGGCCGGCGGGCCCGACTACCTGTGGCTAT
>DASRUX010000277.1:0-2042 GCA_035655235.1 Rhodocyclaceae bacterium
GAAGATGATGGACAGCTCGTTCATCAGGGCGATGTTGAGGTCCCGCTGGGTGTTCTCGATGACCTTGGCGGCCTCCGCCACCTTGATCCCGGAGGCCCGGAAGATGCCGGCCGTGATGATGTCGCCGTAGATGCGGGCCACGTAGTCCAGGGTGCGGGGCGTGTCGCCGGAGACGATCTTCACGATCTTGGTCAGGGTCCGCTCCTTGTCCCCCGGGTTGATGCGCTCCGGGGAGTAGCCCACGAAGAAATCCTCCTTCCACTTCAGGCCCGAATGCTTCTCGATGGTCGGGATGCAGACCTCCTCCGTGGCTCCCGGATAGACGGTGGATTCGAACACCACCGTCGCCCCGGGTCGCAGGTTGCGGCCGATGATCTCGGAAGCGCCCAGGAGCGGCCCGAAGTCCGGCTGGTGGGCCTCGTCTACCGGCGTGGGAACGGCCACCACCACAAAATCCGCCTCCCGCAGCGCCGCCGGATCGCAGCCCACCTCCAGGAGGGTCGCCGCCTCGAAATCCTCCCGCGAAACCTCCCCGGTGGGGTCGATGCGATCCCGGTAGCTGTCCACCTTCCGGGCCGAGAGATCGAAGCCGATGGTCCGGTATTTCCGTCCGAAGGCCACGGCCAGGGGCAAACCCACGTAGCCCAGGCCCACCACAGCGATAGTCGTCATTCCGTTCTCCTAAGGTTGCGCCCGCGAGGGCGAATGAATCGGTCAAACCTGGCCCAGCAATTGGGCGATTTCCCCCTGGCCGTCGAACTTGCCGCCCAGGCGATTGAGCTCTTCCAGCTCTTTCCTCGCCCCCGGCTTGTCCCCGGTGCGGATCAGGGCCTTGGCGAGATTGAGGCGGATCTGGGGCGCGTTCGGCGCCAGGGCCACGGCCCGCCGCAGCAGTTCCAGGGCCCGCTTGTTCTCGCCCTTGTCGATGAGAAGCATGGCCAGGGTGTCCATCATGGCCGGCTGGTTGGGGGCGAGCCGGTTGGCCCGTTCGGCGTACTGGACGGCTAGGGGGCTCTTCTGCTGGCCGGCGACCCAGGCCAGGTTGTTGAGCACCGCTGCGTTGTCCGGCTGGATTTCCAGCGCTGCCTTGTAATGCCGGCTGGCGGCGTCGTAGTCCTTCCGAACCAGGGCCTGGTCCCCCAGGTAATAGAGGAAGCCGGCATCGGTGGGATGGTCCTTCAGCCAGGCGGCGGCGAACCGATCAGCCTCCGCCCCGCCCTGCTGTTGCAGCACGCCGTGGAGCCGGATGGCGACGGGGGCGATGGGGGCCAGTTCCAGGCACTTCTTGAGGCTGCCTACCGCCGCCTCCCGGTTGCCGTTGGCGAGATGGATATCCGCCATGCGCAGATAAGGTTCCGGCGATGCCGGGTCCAGAGCGGCCCACTTGCCGTACGTCGCCAGGGCCTGCTGGTAATCCTTCCCCGCCTGCTGGGCACGGCCCAGGGCGTTGAGGAGTTCCGGCCGGTCCGGCAGGTTGCTCACCGCCTCCTGGGCCGCCGCCACGGCGCGGGGCACGTCGCTGTTGCGCAGGTAGTGCTCGATAAGGAGCAGCCGCGGGGCGGGCTCGTTGGGAGCGGAGACCACCGCCCGGTTGAGGAGCGCCGCCACCTCCTGGGGCTTGGCCCCGGATTGCCGTTTCAGGTCCGCCAGGGCAAGCAGTGCCTGGGCATTGCGCGGATCGGAGGCGAGGATGCGTTCGAAGCGCTTCTTGGCCTCCTCCGGCTGGCCGGCGGCCAGGTCCAGCCGGGCGAGGCCGGCGATGGCCGGGAAATAGGCCGGATTGGCGGTCAGGGCCTGCTCGAAGCTCTTCCGGGCGCCGACGGCATCCCCCAGGGCGGCCAGAGTGCGGCCCCGCAAGTCGTGGACCAGAGGCTGGCCGGGCTGCTTCTTCTCCAGGGCGGCGATGGCCTGGAGGGCTTTCGGCAATTCGTTCCGCTGGAGCAGAGACGAGATCAGGTCCAAATCGGCGACCGTCCCCGGATCGGTGGCGGCGACCCGCTCCAGTTCCCCCATGGCCTGATCGGCCTGCCCCTTGGCCAGAT
>DASRUX010000278.1:0-4440 GCA_035655235.1 Rhodocyclaceae bacterium
AGATGTAGATGAAGCGGGAATAGGCGGTCAGGTCGGCCCCCCCGGCGGCGGCGGCCTTCTGGGCGTAGGTCTTGATGGCGCCGATGTCGCAGTTGGTGCTGGCTACGGGGATGGTGTACCAGCCGAACACCTTGCCGGCCAGGGAAGTGGTCTGGAAGGAGTTTTCCAGGAGGAAGTTGCTCACCTGGCCGAACACCAGGCTCTGGACCGTGGCCGGCGTCTGGGGCGAAGTCACCTTGTCCTGAAAATTGACCAGGATGACCGCCGTGCTCTGGGCGCCGGCCGCATAGGGCAGGGCGGCGGCACCCCCGGTGGGGGCGGGGCCGATGGGGACGAGGCTGCCCTCCGCCGTCAGGATGTGGTCCTTCAGGTTGCCCCGGACGCGGACCCGGGTGCCGGAAACCAGGTTGGGAAAGCGGCCGTCCTTGAAGCGCAGTTCGTGGCGCTGGCCCGAATCGGTCTTGAGAAAGTGGTAATGGATGGCGGTGCGGTCGGGAAAATCGGCCACCTCCACCTGGAGCACGCCGTCCAGGACGACCGCCTGGCCGTTGGCGGCAGCGGAATTGGCCGGCGCGGCGGCAAAGGCGGGCAGGGAACCGAACAGGCAGGCGGCACCGGCGACAGCCAGCCGCGCCACGGCCGTGACAAAGGGATGGAACACAATATCTCCAAGAAAAAACCCAGGCGCGGCTCCGGGAGAGAACTGCGCCGATTTCGACTGCAAGGTGGTTTCGCCAACCCCGCGCCTTCCGGCGCAAAGCTCCCTGTTGCTGCTGCAACGGGCGAAACGCGGTTTTATTTCTTGGTGAGAAGAGCCGAAAAACACCGGCCGCCGAACGGCCGCTGCCTCCCTGTCTATTACCTAAGTAATAGCGGTAGGGATTGTAAGTAGTTCCCGGATACTGTCAAGGACACGAATGGTTAAAAGCCAGGGGAAACTTGCCGCTTCGGCGGGAAGAAGCCGTTCCGGGCTGCCGGCGACGCCCGGCGGAACGACGGGGAATCCCGCCCAGGCGGGGTTGTGGCCCCGCCGGCCCCCTGCCGGTGCCCCAGCGCCGGTACGGAGGCGCCCCGCCGCCTACCGCCTTCCCCCCACCGGCATTTCCACCCTGGCCCGGCGCCGGCTACGGACAAACCTGTAGAGACAGCGCCCCGATAGTTTCTATTTTGAAACAGTCGATAGGCGCAGGCCTTGAACCCAAGCGCAGGACAGAGCGTGGATTTCAGGACATCTTCCAGCTGGTCGCAGTCTCCGGCTGCCCACCGCCCGGTGGCAGGAAGCCCCGTTTCGTCCCGCCCCATCGGCGTCACCCTTCCTCCAGTGAAGGGCCTCGACTCGCCGGCCCCTCCGCCTGCCGGGCGGCCGGACAGAGAGAGCAGAACACCCGTGAGTCCCAGGGAGACATCCAGCCCGTTCGGGAATTTCCCTTCAGCCCTTCATTCAGGAACCCACTCATGAAAGCGAAACTTGCGGGACTCGCCCTTCTCTCGGCCATGTCCCTGACGGCCTCGGCCGCCACCTTCCATTTCATTCCCATCACTTCCCCCGGCAACACCATCCTGCAGCAGTTGGGCAGCCAGCTGACCATGGACGTGACCAACGGCGGCGCCGACAACGTGATCTTCACCTTCACCAACAACGGCCCCGTGGAATCGAGTATTTCCCGGGTCTATTTCGACGATGCCCCCTCCAACCTGTTTGCCAGCTTCACCGTCGGCAACCAGACGCCGGGGGTCAATTTCGCCATGAACGCCAGCCCCATCAGCCTCACCCGGGGGGACCTCGATCCCTGGCGTTTCTGGGCCACCGACTCGGCCGCCGCCGTGAAGCCCCGCTTCGACAACGGCATCGCCAACAGCGCCGCGACCCCGGGGGAAGCCCTCTCCATGATCGGCTTCCTCAATTCCGGCATCACCTTCGCCGACGTGGTGAAGTCCCTCACCGCCGGGCCGCCCACCGCGGGCGACATCCTGCGGGTCGGCCTGCGGGTCATCGGCATCGACCAGTTCAACGACAGCGGCAGCGCCTCCTTCCTCGACGCGGGCAACTCGCCGGTTCCCATCCCGGAATCCAGCACCTACGGCATGCTGCTGGCCGGTCTGGGGCTCATCGCCGCCATCGCCCGCCGCCGCCAGTCGTCCCACTGACGGGCACCAAGAGCGGGGCATCCGCCCCGTCTCTTGTGGGGAAAAACGCTCTGGCGGGCGGCAGAATTTCCCATGGTAATATCGCGCCCATGGCTCACATCCCGCCCCGCCTTTTCGTCGCCTGCCTGCTGCCTGCGTTGGCGGCATCTACCGTCCGGGCCGACGAGGCCGATGTCTTCAACCTGCGGGCCTCGGTCAATGCCCTGCGGGACGACAACCTCTTCCGCCAGTCGGGCAGCCAGAAACCCCGCTCCGAAACCATCACCACCACCGTCGCCGGGGTGGATGTGCACAAGCGGGTCAGCCTCCAGGAATTCATCGGCCAGGTGAACTGGGTCGACACCCGCTACGCCACCAACGATTACCTGAACGCCGGCGCCCTGCAATACAACGGCCGCTGGCTGTGGGCCCTCGAATCCCACTTGAAGGGCGAACTGTCCGCCGACCGGGCCTCGGCCCAGAACTCCTTCGCCGACTTCCAGGGGCTGCGGGAGCGCAACCTGCGGACCGTCGAGAACCAGCGCTTCAGCGCGGAATACGCCTTCCATCCCAGTTGGGCGGTGATCGGCGGCGTGAACCATATCGCCATGAGCAACGACAAGCCGCTCCTGGCCGAAACCGATTTCGAGGCCACCGGCGCCTCGCTGGGGATCAAGCACACCCCCTCATCGGGCAACTGGCTCAGCTTCCAGACCCGCCAGTCGGACGGCCGCTACACCAAGCGCCAGTTCAGCACGGTCAACCAGTTCGACAACGGCTTCACCGACCGGGGCCAGGAATTCGCCATGGCCTGGCAGCCCACCGGCCACAGCAGCTTCACCGGCCGCCTCGAATACTTCCAGCGCCGCCACGACCATTTCGCCAGCCGCGACTTCTCCGGCTGGACCGGCCAACTGGGGTACCAGTACCAGGCCAGCGCCAAGACCCAGCTCAACGCCACCTACCAGCACGGCCTCAACGCCTTCCAGGACGTGGTGAATATCAACAGCAGCTACTACGTTTCCGACGACCTGATTTTCGCCGCCCGCTGGGATGCCACCGAAAAGATTTCCCTCGGCGGCCGCCTGGGCCTCAGCCACCGCAGCTACCGGGGCGAGATCATCCCCCTCGCCGGCCCCCGCCGGGAGGACGACATCCGCCGGGCCGGCATTGATGTCACCTACAAGCCCGAGCGCTGGCTGGAGCTGAAGGCCGGCCTGGCCGCGGAAAAGCGCGACACCACCGGTGCCGCCCTGGACTACACCGACCGCCAGGCCCTGCTCTCCGCCACCGCCCGCTTCTGACCACCCGGACCGCCCGGCCCGGGCTTGCCATCCCCGCGGAATTTTGTCTTTTGTGCCACCGTTGGCATAAATCCGCCATTTCATCGTATTTCCTGCACTTTTCTCCACCCCGCAAGGGCGGAGATTCCCTACCGGCAATTGATCGGTATCCCGCATTTTGCGGGCCAAGTCCGGCAACTAGGATGACCTGACGCCGTATCGTGGTCCTGTCGAGCCGGGGTCGCGACACATCGTTTGGATCCACGCCGGACAAGCGTCCGGCCTTGCCGGATATCAAAAAATGTATCGATACAGTCAGCGGGCCGGGCCAACGGGAAATCTCCTTACCCGAGCCGCATTGATGTTGTTGGCATTGGCGCTCTCCGCCTGCGGCAACGGGGGCAAGGACGGCAAGCCGGCCAGCCAGGTGGCGGCCAAGGTCAATTCCGGCGAAATCTCCGTCCATCAGGTCAATTTCCTCCTCCAGCGCACCCCGGGGCTGACCCCGGAAAAGGCGCCGGAAGCCAAGCGCCAGATCCTGGACAGCCTGGTGGACCAGGAGCTGGCCGTGCAGCAGGCGGTGGAAACCAAGCTGGACCGGGACCCGACGGTGATGCAGACCCTGGAGGCCGCCCGCCGGGAAATCCTGGCCCGGGCCTTCCTGGACCACGCCGTGGCGGGCAAGAACCAGCCGACGCCGGAAGAGGTGGCGGCCTACTACCGGGGCCATCCCGAGCTGTTCACCGAGCGCAAAATCTACCGCCTCCAGGAAATCGGCTTCCCCGCCGATCCGGGGACCATCGCCACCGTACGGGCCCAGGTGGCCCAGGCCCGGAACGGCGAGGCCCTGCTGGCCGGGCTGCGGGACAAGGGCATCCAGGTGGCGGGCACGGTCATGGTAAAGCCCGCCGAGAACATCTCCCTGGATATCCTCCCCCAGCTATCCAGGATGAAGGAAGGCCAGTCGGCCATTTTCGAGAATGGCGGCAAGGCTTCCCTGGTCACCCTGATCGGCGCCACCACCGCCCCC
>DASRUX010000279.1:0-6119 GCA_035655235.1 Rhodocyclaceae bacterium
GCTACAACTTCGACCCGGGTGCCCACGAGAAGCCCCTCATCACCACCCGGATCACCATCGTCACCGACGAGAACACCCCGGACGAGCGCCAGGAGACCATCGTGGTGCCCCTGCGCCGCATCGGCGATCTCACTTTCGTCCGCGCCCTGCGCTACGGAGAGAAGAAATGAAACGTCTCCTGTCCCTTCTTGCCCTGGCGGCCGGCGCCGCCCAGGCCCAGGTCACCATCGAAGCCCCCCTGGGGGGATGGAAGCATTCCGGCGGCGAACCCGCCCAGCACCGGCAGGACATCAATTACCCCGCCAGCCGGGTCAATGCCGGCGCCGACCGCTACACCGAGGACGGCCGCAACCTGGGCGCCGCCATCCGCGGCCGCATCGCCCAGGCCAGCGGCCAAAAGAGCCGGGCGCCCCATCTGCTGGTGGTGAATGGTATCCCCATGCCCATCAGCACCGGCCCCGACGGCAGCTTCGCCCGGCCCTATTCCTTCCCGCCGGGGTCGAACAATGTCGAGATCAAGAGCGCCGACCGCAAGCACGTCCGCCGGGTCAATTTCTACGACGCCAACGAAGGCCGCCAGCGGGTGGGGCTGCGGGTGGTGCTGTCCTGGGACACCGACATGACCGATCTGGACCTCCACGTCGTTTCGCCGGACGGGGAACACGTCTTCTTCGGCAAGCCCCTGGGCGCAAACGGCGGCGCCCTGGACGTGGATGTCACCGGCGGCTACGGTCCGGAGATCTATGCCATCCCCGCGCCCCCCAAGGGCAACTGGCAGGTCTATGTGAATTACTTCGGCGGCTGGGGCGGCTACGGGGATGAGACCAGCCGGGAGATCACCGTCGCCCAGGTGGCCATCGTCACCCACGAAGGCACGCCGGACGAGAAGCGCCAGGTTTTCCGGATCCCCCTGCGCCGGCCGGGCGAACTGACCCTGGTAAAATCCTTCATCTATCCGTGACGGTTCGCCGCCTGCTGGGCGGCTTGGCGGCCGTCCTGGCGCTGTGCGCCTGCTCGCCCAGGCCACCCCAGCAACCCCTGGTTCATGACGCCTACGTCTGGCAGCGGCGCTGGGCGCCGCCGGTGGCCGAGGCCCTCCGGGATTCCGCCGACCTGGTGGGCCATTGGCGCATCCTCGCCGCCGAGGTGGATGCCCGGGGCCGCTTCCGCCCCATGCCGGTGGACCTGGCCGCCGTCGCCGCCAGCGGCCGTCCGGCTATTCCCGTCATCCGCATCGAGGCGCCCCTGGCCGGACTGGACCGCCCGGCTCTGATCGCGGACATCGCCGCCCTGGAACGGGCCTGGCAGGCTTCGCCGGCCACCGTCGCCGGCCTGGAGATCGACCACGACAGCAGCAGCGGCCGGCTGGCCGACTACGCCCGCATCCTGGCGGACCTGCGCCCGGCCTTGGGGCCGGACCGCCGCCTCTCGGTGACCCTCCTGCCCGACTGGCTCGACAGCCCCGGCCTGGATCAGGTGTTGGCCGCCAGCGACGAGGCGGTGCTCCAGCTCCATTCCCTCCACACCCCGGCCGGCAGCCTTTTCCACCCGTCCAGTGCCTGGGCCTGGACCGCCGCCCTCGCCCGGCGGACACCGAAGCCCTTCCGGGTGGCCCTGCCCGACTACGGTTCCCGGATCGTCACCGGCGATTCGGGACGGATCGAAGCGGTGGAAAGCGAAGCGCCCGTTTCCACCCCCAAGGGCATCGGCAAGGAGGTGTTCGCCCCACCCGCCACCGTGGCCGCTTTCCTGCGCCGGCTGGAGAAACGGCCGCCGCCGGGGTTGTCCGGCGTCGTCTGGTTCCGCTTGCCCGTCTCTGGGGATACCCGGGCGTGGACCGCGCGCACCTGGCGCGCCGTCGTCACGGGCGGGGAACTGCCGGTCAAGCTATCAGTGGTGTTGGAAGGCGACGGCCGGGAGCGCATGGTCGTCCTCAGCAATACAGGCGAAATCGACGGCGACCTGCCTGCCACCCTGGTCATCGAAGCCCCTTGCCGGGGCCTTGCGGCCCACGACGGCTACATCCTGGAGCACCAGGGGGAGAACAGCGTCCTGGTACGCGCCGGCAATCGCCTGTTGCGGGCCGGCAGCCGGCTGGCCGTGGGCAAGGCCGACTGCACCCGGCCGGGCACCGTCCGCATCGAGAACTGAGAGTCGGTCAATACAACAGACCTAGGAGCGCAGCCCTCACCGTGGCCGCCGTTTTGTTGGCACAGCCGAGTTTTTCCATGGCGTTGGTGATATGGAAATTGACTGTGCGCTCCGAGATGCCCAGGATGTCGGATACTTCGCTGGAGGTCTTGGCTTCTGCGGTCCAGCGCAGGATCGAGATTTCACGTTGGGAAAGCTCGACAGGCTTTTCCGGCTGCAGGCGGTTAGATACGAGTTGGCTCATGCATAAATGGGCAACCTGAGTCAGCCAAACCATCTCGCAGCCTTTGGCGCGCAGCTCGGTTTCCGATAGCGGTTCCCCCGCCCTGGAAAGGGTCAGCATGCCCTTGATGCCGCCAGGATCGATACTCGACTGAGCCCATCCATGGCATAGGCCGTAGGAACGGGCATCCTCCCAGAACCCATGGGTCTCCATGAAAATTTCGTCGGTCCACACCAGGGGTACAAGGGAGGTCATGCCGTGCCGAACTGTCGGATCGATCGACAGGTAGTTCTCGTTGGCATATCGAGCCTGCCATTCATCCGGATAGTTGTTGAACATCACCGTCCGAGGAGCAGATAGCGGTAATGGCAAGCGCAAGCCATAGGCACAGTAGTCAAAGCCAATGCGATGGGATTCCTGCTGCAAGGCCTGGAACAGCTCAGCCTCCGTTTGTTTTGCCTGCATAGCGCTCAACAGATCATCTTGCCATGGCCGCATCGCCAGCGTTCCTCATTTGAAGGTTGGCCTCGTCTGTAAAATTTGACACTACACAGCACCCGGCCACTCGGGTACTGTGTCGCCACTCAATCCCAACAAATCTTGCAATGAACAGAGACGGTGATCTCGGTACAGCCGCCAAAATGCCGTTTGACGCGCTTTGCGCGTGTAACGACGGATACGTTCGCGTATTCGTCTCGCATTTGGCTGATTTGCGCTTCACACACTTCCTCTCCGGGCTTGACGACGATGCATCCGAATGTAACTTCGAAGGTGGATCCCGCGCTTCCATCTCCGGCTACACCGAATGGCTTACCGACACACGCCCAATCGTCACCGCAGGTTGGGACTGGTATCTCGATTTGACCAGCGGGACACCGATCTATGTTCGCGAGGGACTCCCCCGAACCAATCTGATGCTGGTGGACGGTACGACCAACCACGACCTAGGCGATATGCAGACGGGGATAATGCTCAGCGAACTGATCGATCAGTCGGCGTGGCAAGCCGATGTCAGCAAGCATATTGCCACTCGCTATGCATGACAAGTGAGTTGAGCGGTACCTGTGTGAGCGGGTATTTCGTGCGTACCCCACTTGCGGTCCGCCATACCCATAAAGCACAGATGCCCAGCCGGATCATAATGCCTTTGGCATCGCCCCTCACTGTCAACCATTACAGTTACGAGGGTTGCAAAAAACCACTTTAATCCGCCCCCGAGTGCAACGTCATATCGAGGGTGCAATGAACATCGTTTCCGGCAATCAGAACAACCTTCCGCAGGGCATCTACTCGGAGCTGAGCGTCTACCGACATGAAGTCTTTGTCGAAATGCTTGGCTGGCAATTGGATACCCCCCCTGGGATCGAGCAGGATCAATTCGACCGCCCCGATACCGTCTATGTCGTAGCGAAGAATGACGAGGACTGCATTACCGGATGCGCCCGACTCCTGCCGACGACGCAACCCTACCTTCTTGGCGAGGTCTTTCCCGAACTTCTGAACGGCATGGCGCCGCCGTGCGCGGACGACATTTGGGAACTTTCGCGTTTTGCCGCGGTGGACGTGCGCAGTGCAACAGGAACAGCCAGGGCACAACTCTCTTCCCCTATCGCCGTGAGCCTCCTGCAAGGAGCCATCCGTACAGCAGCGGAATTGGGCGCAAAGCGGCTCATCACCGTATCGCCGATCGGCATCGAGCGTCTGTTGCGGCACGCCGGCTTCCGCGCCCACCGGGCTGGCCCCCCCATGGTTCTGGGCGGGCATCCTCTTTTCGCCTGCTGGATCGAAATCGACGCCCAATGATGCCGTCAAGCCGACGTAGATCGGCAATCTGACTTGCGGCTACAAGGATGAGCAGCGGCCACCAACCCGAGTGGTCTGGTGGCCGCGTGTTCAACATCCTGCTTACTGGAGCTGGATATTGGCCCAGCGGTTGAGGATGGAGATCATTTCCCTGGAAATCGCATACCACTTGAGGCGCTGCTGCCCATCCCGGACGAAGACCAGGGCCGGGAAGGCGTCCCGCTCCAGGCTGCCGAAGGGGGGAAGCGCCGCCTCCCGGAAAGCCTTGAGGACATCGGCCCCGTCGAATCGGAAATCCACGTACCACAGCTCCACGTCGCGGCCGCCGTCGTTGAACGTCCCGCCGTAGCCCACCGGGCAGGCCGTATTCACCACGCCCTGGAGCATCACCCCCATGGGCGAGATGAAGCGGGGCGAAGACGGTTCCAGCAAGGACAGCAGCAGCGCGTCGCCCTTCGGCCCAGCATCCACGACATCCCCGAACACCAGCCGGAGCTTTGCCAGCGCGGCCTCCCGGCCCTCCGTCCCCGGAGGTATTTCCGTGGTGCCAAGAGCATCGATCCCCTTCCTCATCCGCTGCTGGAAATCCCGGAAAGCGGCTTGGGCCGAGGCACTGTCGAAATTCGCCTGGCGATGGGGGGAGGCCCCGCAGATCACCTCCCTCAGATCGATCGGCAAGGGCTGTCCGCTTCCCCATTGCGCCACGACGGCGGCCACCCGGGCTTTCTGTTCAGGCCGCAAATCCCTCTCCAGCTCCTGGATGCGGCTCTCGTAGAGATCGCGCTTGGGTTCCTGCTTGTCCGCCACGGCAATCCGCATCAGCGCGGCGGCCAACTGCGAATCCTGGTGTACCCCCAGGCCCAGTTCGTACATGCGCCCCAGCCTGCCCGCCGCGCTTCGATCGCCCTTTTCGGCCAGCCCGCGATATTGCTCCGCCGCCTTGAGGAACCAGGCTTGGCCCGCCGCCTTGTCCCGCTGCACGCCGTCCAGGCCCCGCCAGTAGAAGTGGCCGAGTTCCAACTGGGCGTCGAGATTGCCGGCTTCGGCGGCCTTCCGCCACCAATCCATGGCCTGCGCCAGGTTCGCCTCCACGCCGATACCCTGGTAGTACATGCTGCCCAGGGCGAATTGAGCCGCCGGATCGCCAGCCTCCGCCCCCTGCCGCTGCTTGTTGAAGCGCTTGACCCGTTCCGCCGGGGCATCATCCAGGGTGGCGATCACCTTATCCACCCGCTGGGCCAGCCACTGGTCGCTTTTCTGCTGCCGGGCGGCCAGGAGCAGATCGTCGTTGCCCCAGGCCAGCAGGGGAGACCAGCCGTGGCCACCCTCCGCCGGCCATGCCGGCAGGGACCGGGGGGCTTCGTCCAGCGCTTTCACGTCGGCAATCAGGATGCGGTCCCCGACCCAAGCCGCGAGATGGCGGTCTTCCGACAGGGACAGGGCGACGATGGCGCCGTCTCCCAGGGAGCGTTCGGAAACGACTTTCCCTGCCTCCAGGTCCACTTCCAGCAGACGCCCCTGATCGCTGCCCAACCATAGCCGGCGAAGGTTCTTGTCCAGGACCGAGGCCGTGGTGATGGTGCTTTCCGGCAAGGGGATCGCCGGCAAGGTTTTCTTGCGCGCCATGTCGTAGCGGGCGACGGCAAACGGAACGCCGACGCCCCAATCGCCCTGCACGACCAGCAGTACGTCGCCTTTATCCCAGGTCAGGGTGCGCACGCTGCCGATGGCATACCCGGGGCCACCGTAGGCCTTTTCCTGCATCCACGTTTCCGGCCGCCCGCTCTGCAGATCGACGATGCGAAGCCAGTCGTGGCCCACACTCGCCAGCCAGCGGCCGCTCGGGCTGGCGGCGACCTGATGACATCCCCCATGCAATATCCGGGACTGCCCCCCCTCGTCGAAGGCCACCACATCCGCCTCTTTGACCCCATCGGGATTG
>DASRUX010000280.1:0-4751 GCA_035655235.1 Rhodocyclaceae bacterium
AGGCCGGCATCACGCCCTGGGTACCGAAGACCATGACCTCCGACAATAAGGCCCAGGGGCGGTACGACAAACGCGATTTCGTCTTTATCGACAAGGACAACGAATACCAGTGTCCTGCCGGAAAAAGACTGGCCTATCGCCATGCCTCCATCGAGCATGGAATGCGGATCGATACCTACTACAGGACGGATTGCCCAAGCTGTGCGCTAAAGGCCCAATGCACCACCGGCAAGGAGCGGCGTGTCAGGCGCTGGGAACACGAAGGCGTTCTGGATGCGATGCAGAACCGTCTGAATGCCACCCCCGGAAAGATGAAGCAACGACGCTGTACCGTTGAGCACGTCTTCGGGACGCTCAAGTTCTGGATGGGCTCAGCCCATTTCCTAATGAAAACGCTTGAGCATGTCAGAACGGAGATGAGTCTGCACGTTCTGACCTACAACCTGCGCCGGCTCATCAATTTGCTGGGCATGGAAAAAATGATGCAGGTACTCAGGCAGGCAGCGGTTTAGGGCTCACCGGCCTTTAACAGGTGATCAATAGCCCCGCTTAACCCGCTTGAAAGCCCGTAGGATCGCTGCTTAGCCCCGTCATGCAGCGAAAGAAGGCGTTCAGTGAAAAAGTCGTTCGGCCGCTTCCCAGGCCCCCGCTCCATCGGACGTTTCCACACAACCTCGGTCGGAACTTGCCCTTTCCACCATCACCCTCTGAAGTAATCCTCCCGGCGAATAGACTCGCTCCAGTACCCGGCGATCAAGAGCGCCAGTCGTCGAATCCCCGCCTCATTCAAACAAGGGCAAGGTGAGATTGTCGCCGGCAGCAAGCGACGATGCGGGCACCGCATCCGGCCGACACAGAGCACTCGCCCTTACCCCCAGCAAACGCAGCCTGCGCTCCAAAGGCGCCCGCTTCAGGCACAGGCCGGCGGCCCGGCGGATGGCCTGGGCATCGGCCACCGGCTCGGGCAGGGTGCTGTCCCGGGTGACGATGCTGAAGTCGTCGTAGCGCAGCTTGATCCCGATATTCCGGGCGACATAGCCCTTGCGGGCCAGATCGGCCGCCAGTTGCTCGCACAGGCGGGTAAAGATGGCGCCCAGTTGTTCCCGGTCATCCCGGGCATGGAGGTCCCGCTCGAAGGTGGTCTCCCGGGACAGGGACTTGGGTTCCGAATAGGTCACTACCGGGCGCTCGTCCCGGCCGTGGGCGGCCTCGTGGAGCCAGGCGCCGTAATTGGAGCCGAACTGCCCCACCAGCCACAGGGGATCGGCGGCGGCCAGTTGGCCGATGGTCTGGATGCCCAGGGCCTCCAGCCGGGCGCTGGCCTTGGGGCCGATGCCGTTGATGCGCTTGGCCGGCAAAGGCCAGATGCGGGCGGGGATGTCGGCCTCGGTGAGGAGGGTGAGGCCGTCGGGCTTTTCCAGGTCGGAGCAGAGCTTGGAGAGGAGTTTGTTGGGGGTGATGCCGATGGAGCAGGTGAGCCCCGTGGCCGCCTTCACCCCGTCCTTGATGCGCCGGGCCAGGGCCAGCAGGCCGGCCAGGGGGTCCTCCGGCGTGCCGTCCCGAACCCCCGGCACGTCGGTCAGGTCGATATAGATTTCGTCGATGCCCCGGTCTTCGATCAGGGGCGCCTCCGCCGCGACCGCAGCCTTGAACAGGCGTGAATATTTGCGGTACTGGTCGAAGTCCACCGGCAGCAGCACGGCATCCGGTGCCAGGGCCGCCGCCTTCATCAGCCCCATGCCGGAATGGACGCCCAGGGCCCGGGCCTCGTAGGTGGCGGTGGTGATGACGCCGCGCCCCACGTAGTCCCGCAGCCGGGCGAAACGTAGGGAGCCGTCTTCCTCTCGCACCGGCTGGTGGACCTGGCGGCCGCCCACCACCACGGGCTGCCCCCGCAGTTCCGGATAGCGTAGGAGTTCCACGGAGGCGTAGAAGGCGTCCATGTCGAGATGGGCGATCCATCGGCGCGTCATCGGGTTCCTTGGCTGCGGCGGCAATGCCTGTGTTTTTATACAGTCGGCACGATAACACATCCGGCGCCCTTCCTTCCGGCCGGGTGGCGCCGATGGAGTATGCTAGACACCTATTTTCTTTCGGGAGAAGGCCATGAAACTGCGTTGGATCGGGTTGGGCGCCCTGGTATTGGCGGGACACGGGATGGCCGCCGAGGCGGCGAAGGAGGTCGTTTCCGGCGGCGCCGAGCGGGAAGCCACCGCCATCACCGTCTATAACGAGGACCTGGCCCTGGTGAAGGAGCGGCGTAAGGTCACCCTGCCCGCCGGCTTGAGCCGCCTTTCCCTGCGGGAAGTGTCCGGCCAGATGCGGCCGGAGACGGCCCTCCTGAAGGCGGTGAGCGGCCATCCGGTCAGCCTGGTGGAGCAGAATTTCGACTTCGACCTGCTCACCCCTGAGAAGCTGCTGGAGAAATACGTGGGCCGGGAGGTGACGGTGATCCGCTCCCACCCCACCACTGGCGAGGAGACCCGGGAGAAGGCCACCGTGCTGTCGGCCAACAACGGCACCGTGCTGCGCTTCGCCGATCGTATCGAGACCGGGGCACCTGGGCGCATCGTCTTCGGCACGGTGCCCGCCAACCTGCGGGACCGCCCCACCCTGTCGGTCCTCCTGGAGGCGGCCGGCGGAGCCCAGTCCCTGGAACTGTCCTATCTCACCGGCGGTCTGGCCTGGAAGGCAGATTATGTGGCCAATCTTTCCCCGGACAACCGGCAGATGGACCTGTCGGGCTGGGTGACCCTGACCAACCGCAGCGGCGCCGGCTACGACAACGCCAACCTGCAATTGGTCGCCGGGACGGTGAACCGGGTGCGCCAGGCTGCGGCCAACTACTTCGAGCCGAAGGCTGAGATGGCCCCCTCGCCGCGGCGGCTGGAAGTGGCCCAGGAGTCCCTGATGGACTACCACCTCTACACCTTCGACCGCCCCACCTCCATCGCCGACAACCAGACCAAGCAACTGGCGCTCCTCTCGGCCAACGCCATCCCGGTGCGGAAGAGCTACCTGCTGGCGAGCGGCGACTGGTACTTCCGGGACCGCATGGGCCAGGTCAGCCAGAAGCTGAAGCCGGCCGTATTCGTGGAGTTCGACAACAAGGGCGGCCAGCTGGGCAAACCGCTACCGGCCGGGGTGGTGCGGGTCTATGCCAAGGACAGCAAGGGCGCCGCCCAATTCGTGGGCGAGGACCGCATCGAGCACACCGCCAAGAACGAGACGGTAAAGCTCAAGCTGGGCGAAGCCTTCGACATCACCGCCGAACGCAAGCAGACCGCCTACAAGCGGGTGGCCGACGACGTGGCCGAATCCTCCCACCGTATCGATCTGCGCAACGCCAAGGACGAGCCGGTGACCGTGCACATCCAGGAAACCCTGCCCGGCGACTGGGAAATGGTGAGCGAGAGCCGCAAGCACCGCAAGGAATCGGCCCGCATCGCCGCCTGGGACGTGGACGTTCCCGCCAACGGGGCAGCGGTGCTGGAATATACGGTCAGGACGAAGTGGTAAGCGCGTCTTCCGGCGCCCCTACCCGGGGCCGCCGGGCGTGTTGCAGCACCAGGGCGATCAGTTCCTCGGGATCGATGGGCTTGGCGATGTGAGCCGCCATGCCGGCGGCCAGGCAGCGAGTCCGTTCCTCGTTGCCGGCGTGGGCGGTCTGGCCGATCACCGGCAGGTCCGGGGCGATGGCCTGGATTTCCCGGGTCGCCTGGTAGCCGTCCATGTCGGGCATCTGGATATCCATGAGCACCAGGTCGAAAGCATCCCCGCCCCCCTCGGCCACCTGATCGACGGCTTCCCGGCCGTTGTCCGCCAGAACCACCCGGGCGCCCTCCTCCTTCAGGTTCTCTTCGAGGACCATCTGGTTGATCTCGTTGTCCTCCGCCACCAGGATGGTGAGGCCTTCCAGCTTCCTGCCGCCGGCGAAGGCGAGCCTCTGGACCGGCGCTCCCTGGGGGGCGGCCGCTTCCACCAGGGGCAGGCGGATGTCGAAGGTGCTGCCCTGGCCCGGCGCACTGGAGGCCTGGATGGTTCCCCCCATGAGAACGACGATGCGCTGGGTGATGGCCAGCCCCAGCCCCGTGCCGCCGAAGCGCCGGGTGGTGGAACTGTCCCCCTGCTCGAAGGGGGAGAAGATGCGCTCCAGCTGCTCGGCGCTCATGCCGATGCCGGTGTCGCTGACGCTGAGGACCAGGGTATCGCCTTCCCGGGAAACGGTCAGGGTGACGCCCCCCGCCTCGGTGAATTTGATGGCGTTGGAGAGGAGGTTGAGGAGAATCTGCCCCAGGCGCAGGGGATCGCTCTCGCAATAGGCCGGCAGGCCGGCGTCCTTCGCCACCCTTAGGGCGATGCCCTTCTCCCGGGCGCGCTCCGCCACCAGGTCCACGGCATGGTCGATGGTTTCGGACAGCTTGAAGGCCACCCGGTCGATGGGCAGCTTGCCCGCCTCGATCCGGGAAAAGTCCAGGATGTCGTTGAGGATGCCCAGGAGGAGCTTGCCGGAATTCAGGATCTTGGCGAAAGCTTCCCGGGCCTTGACCCGGCCTTCGCTCTCCCGGTAGCCGATGTGGGCCATGCCCAGCACCCCGTTGAGGGGAGTGCGGATTTCGTGGCTCATGTTGGCCAGGAATTCGCTGCGCACCTGGGCCAGGCGTTCGGCCTCCGCCCGGGCCGCCACCAGGTCTGCGGTCCGTTCGGCCACCAGTTCCTCCAGGTGGTCCCGGTAGGAGGCCACTTCCCGT
>DASRUX010000281.1:0-5009 GCA_035655235.1 Rhodocyclaceae bacterium
ACCCATCCAGCGGATGGGCGGGATGGCCCAACCGGTCAGTCCGCCGCCCTCGGACGAGTCTTCGGCGGCGGGCATGGGCACCGCAGGGAGGGGAGCCGGCGGGCGCAGGCCCGGGGCTTCCTGGCCGGGTGCGACTCTCGGTGCCATTCCCGGTGCCATTCCTGGGGCCACGCCGGGGCCCTGGCCGTAGGGATCGGCGCCCATCGCCGGGGGCTGCCCCGCCATGCCCGGAACCGGCCCGGGGAAACCCAGGTTGCGGGAAGGCATGAGGCCAAGGCCGTTGTCGTAGCGGGAACTCCAGCGGGGCTGGCGGCCGGGGCCGGTCTGGGGCAGCAGCGCCTGGGCCAGGCGCAGGGGATATTCGGTGGGGCGGGAGGGGCCCTGGGGCGCCGGCCCGCTCCACGGCACGGCCACGACTTCGGCACCGCGGGCCAGGAAGAGGACGGGCTC
Organism: Rhodocyclaceae bacterium; assembly: GCA_035655235.1. Classification (GTDB taxonomy): domain Bacteria; phylum Pseudomonadota; class Gammaproteobacteria; order Burkholderiales; family Rhodocyclaceae; genus JAGTRP01. The sequence continues at coordinate 451 of DASRUX010000281.1, forward strand.
CGGCCCGGCATCCTCCCGGAAGGCGGGCGCCTGCCCGCCCACGGCATCGAGGGCCGCACTGAGCCGCAGCCCCAGCCCATCGGCTTCCGCCGCCCAGGCTGCCACTGGCAGAAGGCAGATTAAAGCGCCCCCCGCCGCCAGGACGGCGGAGCGCCTACCGGACCGTTTTGCCCGGATTCTGCTGGATCGCTTGCCCACCGTCCTATCGGGAAGGTATCGCGCTAACCGCCCTTACCTTCCTTCGACCCCGTCGCCAGCTGATGTTGGATTTTCACGTCTGCCGCAGCCGTCAGGCTGTCCAGCAGTCCCTTCCAGGCTTGTTCCTGGCGCTCCCGGAGGAGCAGTTCCTTGGCCCGTTTGGCCACGTCGGCGAATTCCCGCTTCTTGGGGGGCAGGCGCTCGTCCAGGCGGAAGATGGCCACCCCTTCCAGGGTATCGATGGGCTCGTTGACCTTGCCCAGCACGAAGCTGTCGATACGCTCCTGCAGGGCCTCGGGCAGCATGCCCCGGTGCAGGTAGCCCATGTCGCCGCCGTCGTCGGCGAACTTGCCGTTGGAGTGCAGGCGGGCGGCTTCCTGGAAGTCGGCGCCGGCCGCCAGGCGCTTGTAGATGGCCGCCGCCTCTTCCCGGGCCGACTGCCAGACCGCCACCGGCGAGGACGGGTCCACCGCCAGGAGGATGGCGGACAGGCGCAGCTTCTCGGGTTCGGTAAAGAGTTCGGGCTGGCGGTCGAAGAAGGCCTTCACGTCCGCTTCGCTGGGTTCCGCCACTTGGCGGACAGCCTGTTCCAGGCGGGTAAGCTGGCTCTGCTCGCCCAGTTGCTTACGCAGGCCGGGGAGCAGGCTTTCGCGGCGCTCCTTCCACACCGGGGAAGCGGCGTACTGGCGCTCGTAGCCGGCGATGGCCTCGTCCACCGCCTTGTCGTCCGGGGCGATGCCGCGCCGGGCCGCCTCTTCCAGGAGGAGGACGCGCTGCACCAGCCTGTTCTTGGTTTCTTCCCGGGCTTCCTGGAGTTGGGCGTCGGGAACCTGGCCGTGGTAGAACTTCTGCCGGACCAGGCCGGCGAAGGCCGATTCGTACTCCCGCAGGGAGATGGCCTGGCCGTTCACCGTGGCGAAGACATCGGAGTGGCCCGAGGCGGCAGCCGGTTTGGCGCCGCTTTCCGGACCGGCGGCGTCCGGCGCCGCGACCGCCCAGGTTGCCGAGGACAACACCAGGGGGGCGATGAAACACCAGGGCCGCAGGCGGCGTACGAATTGACCTGAAATCACTTGCTTCTCCTTCATGAAAAAGCGGGCCGGGCCCAATTACCCGGCCCGCTTCTGGGGCATTCCGCTGATGAGAGTGCCCGTATTACTTGGTGTGGCAGGACAGGCAGACGCCGCTGTTGGCCTGGGACACGCGCAGGAAGGCGACCTGCTTGGTGTCCTTGGCTTCGACGTGGGGATCGTGGCAGGAGGCGCACTCCACGTAGGGCTTCGGCGTGTTGCCGTTGGTGGCTTCGGTCCGGGTGTAGAGGATCATGTCGGTCTTCTCCCGGTTGGCCGTGCCGCCGGTGGTATCGACCCACCACAGGTTCTTGGTGGCGTGCTTGGTGGCGTCCTTGAAGTCCTGGTCGCCGCAGGTGCCGGAACCGCCGCCGGTGTAGGAGGTGGTGGTGGAACCGCCGCAGTACTCGATGCCGATCGGGTGATCGTTGGTCAAGTCGTTGCCGTTGGTGCCGCCCAGGTTGGTGACCGAACTGGTGGAGATCTTGTTGGCCCCCGCCCAGGTGTAGCCCTGGCTGATGCCGGTACCCGTGCCGACGCCCCAGCCGGAGCCCGGCGCGTTGATCAGGTTGTCCATGGCCTGGGTGCCGTCGTGGCAGGACAGGCAGGCCAGGGAGACCGAACCCACCGGGACGATGGTGCCGTCGATGGTGCTGGTGGCCGTGGCGGCGTTGGAGTTATAGACGTTGTAGGTGGTGCCCGGCAGGCCCTTGTTCCACAGGGGCGCGGCGACGCCGGTGTTGGAACCGTGCGGCGTATGGCAGAACACGCAAATTTCCTCGGTACCGTTGGTGGCGTGGTTGGTGCCGGAACCGTTGATACCCAGGTTGTGCTTGGTGTTGGCGATGCCGGCCACCGCCTGCTGGCTGGCGACCGCGCCCAGCAGCAGGGCTGCCGCGGCGAACAGTCTCACCAGCGAGCCGGTGAATCCGACCTTGTTGGTTATTCCATTCATAGAAACCTCCATTCCCTCAAAAATTGGAAACTGCGAATTAATTGCTCCCGCCCGAGCCTTGTTCAGCAGGGATCGTGCCAATCGGGTTTACCAATGGCTTCCAAGCCCCTGAAATCCGTAGACTTTTGCCTTCCCGGCAGACCGGGCGATGGGCCGTAAACCCCGATGGCATGGGGATTTCCGGAGGATGGGAGGGCTCCGGCGGCTTGCCGGCCACCCCGCCCCGGGAAGCCGCACCGATCCCCTGGGGAGGGGGCTACGACCCCGGCGTCATTTGATATGGATCAAGCCTTTCCCCTGTCGGGGGCAGGGAATATTCTTCGGAACAGGAATAACCCCTTCCCATGAACGGGAAATCCCCAAAAAAAGGGGCTGGGCAGCCCTGCGGCCGCCCAGCCCCTGGCGGGATGCGGGGAAGATGCGGAGAAATCAGCGCTGGGCTATGGCCCGCGCCCGCTTGCCCAGGAAGCCCCCATCGGCGGGCAGCGCCACGGGCCGATAGACGTCCACCCGCTTGAACCACTGGTCCACCACATAGACGCGGCCGTCCTCGTCCACGTAGATGCCCGAGGGCAGCATGTAGCGGGCGGGACCGTCGGTTTCGGAGCGCTCGCCGATGTACATCAGCAGTTCGCCCTCGGCATTGAAGATCTGGAAATTCCCGAAAGCGGAATCCACCACATAGACGTTGCCGTCCAGGTCGGTGGCCACCTCCTTGGGACGGGCGAAGTTGCCCAGCTGCTTGCCGATGGAACCGAAGCTCTGGAGGTACTTGCCGTTGCGGTCGAAGACCTGGACCCGGAAGTTGCCCCCATCGACCACGTAGATATTCCCGTTCTTGCCGATAGCCGCATCCCGGGGCAGGTTGAACTCGCCCGGGCCGTTGCCCCGCTTGCCGATGTCGAACAGGTGGTTGCCGTTGATGGCGTCGAAGACCCGCACCCGGTGGTGCTCGGAGGAGACGCCGCCGATATCCACCACCAGCACCCGCTGGCCGGCGGAGTCGACGGTAACGCTGGACAGGCGGTCGAAGGACTTGGGGCCGCCGATCTTGCGCAGGAATTTCCCGTCCCGGTCATAGACCATGATGGCCTTGGCGGTGGCGTCCGCCACATAGACGTTGCCGGCGCCGTCCACATCCAGGCCCAGGGGCTTGGTGAGTGGTCCCCGCTCGTCTTCGCCGATCTTGAAATAGCGGCCCTCGGGAATGTCGAAGACCTTGACGAAGCGGTCCGCCGAATCGCTCACGAAAATGCGCCCCCGGTTTACCGCCACCGCATAGGGCTTGCTCATGGGCTCGTTGCTCTCGACCTGGCCGGTGAGGGCCCGTTTCAGCTCGCTGTCGGACTTCTGGGTCACCACATCGGCGCTGCCCCGGATGCTGCGCTCGAACACGAAGCGGGGATCGTCCGGCGGCGCCGGGAAGATGAGGTCCGACTTGCCGGCATTCTTCTTCTGGGTTTCCTGGACCGGCGCGCAGGAACACAGGAGCACCCCGGCGGCCAGGGCGGCCAGCCACTTCCCGGTCCTCGATGCAGAGATTTTCATTTTCATACCACCCCCGGTGCACAACATGGCGTCACTTGTCGTGACAGGTTAAGCAAAGCTTGCTGCCCTCGTTGGACACCCTCAGGAAGAGGGGCCGGGCAACATGCGGATCGTGACAACTGCTGCATTCGATATAGGGCGTCTCGCCCTCTTCGCCGTCCTCATTGACCTGGCGGGCGTAGAGGGGCAGGTCGGCGCGGCCCCGCACGGCGCTGATGCCGGTGGCCGACACCCACCACACGCTCCGGTTATCCACCATGCCCTTGCTGGGGAGCTTGAAATCCTGGACGAATTTGAGGAACTGGGCCCCCCGGGAAACCCCCGTCTCGGAGGCGTGCTCCTCGGCGGCCTTGGCGCCGCCCTGGCGCTTCAGGAAGCCCCGGTAGGGAACGCCGAAGGGGTGGTCGCTCATGCCGCCGGTGACCTGGAAGGCCTGGTTGGAGTCGTGGCAGGACAGGCAGGCGATGGACTGGGAGCCCACCGCCATCTTCCCGAACTGCTTGCGCCCGATGTCGTCGAACATGATGAAATCATGGGTCTTGATGGAGGGCTGCCAGGCCGGCTGGGCCGCCACGCCGCTGCGGCCGTCGGGAATCACCGGCAGTTGGGGCGTGTGGCAGAAGACGCAGACCTCGTCGGCCTCCACCATGTTGCGGTTACGGGCCAGGTTGTGGGGGGTGGCGCGGATGTCCGCCGCCGTCGCCAGGCGCGGCGAATAGCCGTCCAGGAACATCCACAGGGCCGCCGCGATGCCGCAGGTGGCCGCCGCGCCGCGCCAGCGCCCGGCC
>DASRUX010000282.1:0-3963 GCA_035655235.1 Rhodocyclaceae bacterium
TGGATGGCCGACTTTTTCCGGGCGTCGTAGCCGCGGCGGAAGATGGTGAGCTTGAGCAGTTCTCCGTCCTTTATCCCCAAACGCTGGCAAATGGCGGCACGCAGGGCGCCTTCGGGGTGATCGAGGGGGAGCTTTACTTCAGTCAGTCTCAGCATGGGTGCAATCCGGCGATTCAGGTGGCAAGGGCGCCACGGCGGGAAACCCGTGATTGTACCTTGGGGGAGGTGAGGTATAGCCAAAGCGGGCCCTTTGTCCGGGCCCGCCATGTCCTTGGAAAATGCTCAATCAGTTATTTGAGCGGCAAGTAGATATCCGTCACCAGTTCGTTCTCCGGTGTCTCGGGCATCAGGTTGAGGTAATGAAAATAGAGCGGGAAGTCCCGCAATTCCTCGCCGCTTTCCGGTAGCCAGTTGCGGTAGAGTGGGCAGATGCTCTCGCCGATCCGGGTGTGGGAACCGTGGTGCCGAACCCGGGCGCAACGGCCGCCGGGGATTGTCTTTGTCACTACGCCCTGGGGGTTTGGAGGCACTTCGGTTGCCTCCTCGCCACAGAGGTCGAAGCGGAAACGAGACGGCTCGGTGGTATCCGGGTTGTCGTAGGCGATGCCAAAACTCCGGCTGCTGTTTTTGGGAGAAAGGCCGCTTTCCTTCCGCCATGCGATGAATTGAGCGACCGAGTCGTTAATCCGCTCGGTCGGACCGCGATGTTCGAGTACGGCGACGCGGGTGGTTTCAAAATTGACGATTTCGACTTGCACGTTTTGATTCCTTTCCGGGATGCGGAATCGATAGCGCTCGTGCCAGGATTCCCAGTCCGGTTGCTTCCTGAATTGGGTGGGCGACCGGCCAAAGGTATTCCTGAAGGCGCGGGTAAACGATTCCGGGTTTTCGAAGCCGGCTTCCAGTGCGATGTCGATGATCTTGGTGCTACGGTCGAAGGCAAGCTGGTGGGAGGCTCGCCGCAGACGCAGCAACAGGACGTATCGCGCCACGCTGGTGCCAATGTATTCGGCGAACTGCCGATGGAAATGGAACTTGGAGAAGTTGGCAACCTGGCTCAGGTGTTCCGTGGTCAGCGGCTCGGCCAAGTGGGCCTCAATATAGTCGAGTACCTTGCCGAATCGTTTCGCGTACGCCATTGCCCGGGTGTCGTTCATCTTTCCTCCGCTGTTCGAGGGAGGCACTATGCTTGATGGCCGTTGCGAATTCCTGACCTCAATTGCTCAAAGTATGGGAGTTCTCAACGCAGGCAATGCTTCCTCAGCCCCGCAACGCCCGCCCAATAAAATTCCTCGGCACCCGGGTCTTCGGCACCCGCATGTCAAACCAGCTCCGCACATCCTCCTCCAGCCCGATCCCGTACATGTAGTTGTACAGCGCCTTGTTCAGGGCAACACCCAGCGCTCTGTGATCTACCCCGGTCGGGTCGATGAACTGCACGTCGTTCTTGGCGAAGCCGCCCGCCGGCAGGGGTTTCAGGCGAATGCCGTATTCCTCCGGGTTCTTGCCTACCGGGGAATGGACGGTGCAGGCGAAGCGGTGGAAGTAGCCGGACTGGATGCAGCCCTCGGCGAAGAGCTGGCGGACGTATTCCAGGGCATCCACCGTGTCCTGCACCGTCTGGGTCGGGAAGCCATACATCAGATACGCATGGACCAGGATGCCGGCATCCGAAAAGGCGCGGGTCACCCGGGCCACCTGGTCCACCGACACGCCCTTCTTCATCAGCTTGAGGAGCCGGTCGGAGGCCACCTCCAGGCCGCCGGAGATGGCGATGCAGCCGCTGTCGGCGAGTTGGTTGCACAGCTCCGGGGTGAAGGATTTCTCGAAGCGGATATTGCCCCACCAGGAAATCCCCAGGTTGCGCCGCTGCAACTCGTCGGCCAGGGCCTTGAGGGCCTTGGGCGGGGCGGCCTCGTCAACGAAATGGAAGCCGCTGGAGCCGGTTTCCGCCATGACGGCCTCGATGCGATTTACCAGGGTGCTGGCCGCGGCGCCGTCGTAGCGGGAGATGTAGTCGAGGCTCACGTCGCAGAAGCTGCATTTCTTCCAGTAGCAGCCGTGGGCGACGGTGAGCTTGTTCCAGCGCCCGTCCGACCATAGCCGGTGCATGGGGTTGAGCATGTCGAGCAGCGACAGGTAGCGGTCCAGGGGCAGGCCGTCCCAGGTCGGGGTGCCGACTTCCTCGAAGGGCACGTCCGGCTCGCCGCTGTTGAAGTAGCGCACGGCACCGTCGAGGCGCAGGAAGGTCCGCACCAGGTTGAGCCGGGGCCGCTGGCCTTGCAGGTGTTCCAAGAGGGCCAGGATGGGGCGCTCGCCGTCGTCCAGGGTGACGTAGTCGAAATAGTCGAAGACCCGGGCGTCGGAGAGTTCCCGCAACTCGGTATTCACATAGCCGCCGCCCAGGGCGACGACGATGTCCGGGTCCTGGGTCTTGATGGTCTGGGCGATGCGGAAGGCGGCATAGACCGAGCCGGGGAAGGGGACCGACACCAGCACCAGCTTGGGCCGGTGGCGTTCGATGGCTGCCCGGGTGAGGTCCTGGAGGGTGGTGTCCACCAGGGTTGGGGGGGCGGCCAGGGCCTGGGCCAGGGGGTCGAAGCTCGCCTGGCTCTGGGCGAGGGATTCGGCATAGCGCACGAATTCGAAGCGGGAATCGGCCACCTCCCGCAGGACGTCGGCCAGGTCGTCGAGGAAGAGGGTGGCCAGGTGCCGCGCCCGGTCCTGCACCCCCAGGGAGCCGAAGGCCCAGGCCAGGGGGTCGCCGCCGTCTTCGTCGATGAAGACATCCAGGGAGGCGAAGCGGGACCCTTCGGGCAGAAAGTTACGCCCGCAGATACGGTGTCCGATGGAAGGGTCGCGCCCCTGCAGGAAGGCCAGGGCCGGGGTGATGGCGGCCTGGTAGCGCTGGAACTGGTCGAGGAAGATGTCCACGGTGGTGGAGCGCTTCTTGGCCGGCATGGCGACCGCCAGCTTTCGCATCTGCTCCAGTCCCTTGGGTGAGAAGAGGGCGAGGACCAGGCCCAGGGCCACGTCCTCCTGCACCGCATCCACCCCCCGGGAGCGCAGGAAGCCCGTCAGGTAGGCCGTCGACGGGTAGGGGACGTTGAGCTGCGTCATCGGCGGAATGAGGGAAAGAACGCGGATCGGGGTGCTAGGCATGGTGGGGCGGATCATCGGGGGGCTGGGCCGGCATTGCGGCCATGGGATGGGCCGAGAGTATACAAATTTCCGGCCCCGGGGCAGGGCGCGGTAGACTTCGCCCCTTCTTTTCGTTCAAGGCTTTGCCGCGCCATGACTTTTGCTTCCCTGGGCCTGGATGCTCCCCTGCTTAGCGCCCTCGATACCTTGGGCTACGAAACGCCCACGCCCGTTCAGACCCAGGCCATTCCCGCCATCCTGGCCGGCCGCGACCTGATGGCCGCCGCCCAGACCGGCACCGGCAAGACCGCGGGCTTCGCCCTGCCGCTTCTCCAGCGCCTGGCCGCCGATGAGAAGCCAGTGTCCAGCAACTGCGTCCGCGCCCTGGTGCTGGCGCCCACCCGGGAGCTGGCGGAGCAGGTCCATGAGAGCTTCAAGGCCTACGGCCAGAACCTGCCCCTGCGGACCTACGCCGTCTATGGCGGGGTCAGCATCAATCCCCAGATGATGAAGATGCGCAAGGGCATGGACGTGGTGGTCGCCACCCCCGGCCGTCTCCTGGACCTGCACCGGCAGAACGCCATCCGCTTCGAGGAAGTCCGGACCCTGGTCCTGGACGAGGCCGATCGCATGCTCGACCTGGGTTTTTCCAAGGAATTGAATGCCGTTTTTGCCGCCCTGCCCAGGCGCCGGCAGACCCTGCTGTTCTCCGCCACCTTCTCCGACGCCATCCGGACGATGGCCAAGTCCATCCTGCGGGACCCGCTGGTCATCGAAGCCAGCCCCCGCAACACCACGGCCAAGGGTGTCAAGCAGTGGGTGG
>DASRUX010000283.1:0-14194 GCA_035655235.1 Rhodocyclaceae bacterium
GGCGAGGCGCCCGTCGGAGCCGGCCACCAGGATCACTTCGTACTCACCGGCCAGGGAGGCCATGACTTGGGTCACCCTGGGATCCAGGGCCCGGGCGAAGCGCTCCAGGCGCTCCAGGAGGCTGACCTTGGCTTCCGGCGCCAGGGAATCCAGGGGATCGTGGGTGCCGTAGAGCTTCAGGGCCTTGGACTGGCCCTTCATGGCCACCGGCAGGGACCCGCTCTGGCCCGCGGCGGCGATGGCCCGCACGGCGCCGGCGGCGTCGGTCAGGGCCCGGGCGCTGATGTCGTCGGAGTAGGCGAAGGCCGTCTTCTCGCCGCTGGAAGCGCGGACGCCGACCCCCTGGTCGATGGAGAAGCTGCCCGACTTGACGATACCTTCATCCAGGCTCCAGGCCTCGGAGCGGCAATACTGGAAATAGAGGTCGGCGTAATCGACCCCATGCTTCAGGATTTCGCCGAAGGTCCGGGAGAGGTTGGCTTCGACCAAGTCGAAGGGCTTGAGGAGAAGGCGTTCGGCTTGCGCCAGGGCGCTGTTCTGTTTCATTCAGGCTCCATCAGAGACGGCGGTGAGCGAGGGCCGGCAGGCTCTCGCGGATTTCGGCGATGCGTCGGTGGTCCAGGTCGGCGATGACGACCCCGGGACCTTTCAGCTTGCGGTCCAGGATTTCACCCCAGGGATCGACGATCATGCTGTTGCCGTGGGTCATGCGGCCATTGGGGTGAACACCGCCCTGTCCGACCGCCAACAGGTAGCATTGGTTCTCGATGGCCCGGGCCCGCAGCAGAATTTCCCAATGGGCCCGGCCGGTGGTTTCGGTAAAGGCGGCCGGCATGAGGATCAGGTCCACCGGGGCGAGGGACCGGTACAGCTCGGGAAAGCGCAGATCGTAGCAGATGGACAGGGCCACCCGGCCGTAGGGCGTGTCCACCACCACCGGCTGGTCGCCGGCTTCGATGAAGGCGGCCTCGTCGTAGCGCTCCTCGCCCTTCCTGAAGCCAAAAAGGTGAATCTTGTCGTAGCGGCCGACGCAATTACCGTCCGGATCGAAGGCCAGGCTGGAATTGCGCATCTTGTCCGGGCCGCTTGCCTCCAAGGGGATGGAGCCGGCGAAGAGCCAGATGCCGTGGCGGCGGGCGGTGGCAGCAAGCCAGTCCTGGACCGGGCCGGCACCGTAGGTTTCCCGGGCCTTCACCCGGTCGGCATCGGCGGCGCCGATGATGGGGAAGTATTCGGGCAGCACCGCCAGCTGGGCGCCCTGGGCCACCGCCTCGTCCACCAGGCGGGTCGCGGCCGCCAGGTTGTCCGCCACCACCGGGCCGGACACCATCTGGAGGGCGGCGATGCGGCAGTTCTGGGGGGTATTGTCGCTCATGGCTTGGCCTCGTCGGCTTTGGGCACCGGGGCCGATGCCGGGGTTTCCCGGCCGACTTTTTCCATCTTGGGATCGCTCCAGGTGCCGGTGACGTGGTACTGGTAGCTGAACACCTTGCTCAGGGGATTCTGGAGGAGCTTTTCGGCCACCGCCACCCCGACGCCCACCGCCGGATGGGCCATGAGCAGAGCCCCGACCGAGACGGCGTTGCCCATCTGGGGCTGCACTGTCACCAGCATGTCCTGGGTCTCATTCTTGATGTCGACCTGCCCCTTCATGAGGATGCGGGCGGCTGGGCCGTCGATCTTGAGGTCATCCACCGTGCGCATGACTCCGTTCCTCACCGCCAGGCGGGCCTCGATGCTGTCGAAGGCCAGGCCCTCGCTGAAGATATCGCGGAAATCCAGGGTCAGGCGCTGGGGCAGGGATTGCAGGGAAAGGAGGCCGAGGAGCTTGCCCAGGCCGGGGTCCAGCTTGGCGAATTGCCCCTTGCCCGCCGACAGCCCCATCTCCCCGGTCAGGGTCGGGTAGTGGATGGAAGTGAGCGCTCCCTCCCAGGAAAGGTCGCCGTTCAGCTTGACGGTGCCGCGCTTCAAGGAACCGGGGAAGCCCAGGCGGTCGAGGAGCTTGCCGGCGTCGCCGGAGGCCAGCTCGAAATTGAGCCGGGTCTGCTGCCGGCCGGCGCTGTTCCACTGGCCCTTGCCCTTCAAGGTGGCGTCCGGATTGGCGATGGCGATGTTGTCCAGATACCAGACCCCGGCGTCGTTGTGGGCCTTGAGTTCCAGGCGGCCGAAGCGCTTGTCCCCCAGGGAGAAGTCGGCCACCTTGATGTCCATGCCGGGCAGGGCATCCAGCACTTCCTGGGCGCCCGCCTCCACCTTGTTCTCGGCGGGCACCGCCAGGCGCTTGAAGTCGGCCTGGACCCAGCCGCCCGCCGACTCCCGCCAGAAGATGTCGCCCACCGCCTCCTTGGTGGCGAGGCCGATCTGCCAGCCGCCCTCCCGGGGCCGCAGGTGCATGTCCACATTGGCGTAATCCCGGCCCATGAGGCGCATGGCGGGCGTCTTGACGGCAATATGGGTGAGCAGGCCGGCGGCGGAAGCCCCGCTGTGGCCGTTGCCGCCGTTGGTCACGCCGTTTGCCATAACCCGGCGCCAGAAATCCACATCCAGGCGGGGCACGGAAACCTGGGCAACCAAGCCCTTCTCCGGCAGGTTGGGCAGGTTGTCGCCGAGGGCCGCAGCGCCCCTTTCCAGGACCATGGCGTCGCCCTCCTTGCGGCGGACGATCAGGGCCTCGGCTGCCTTGCCCAGGGAAATCCGAATCTGGTCCCGGGGAATGCCGTCCCGGTAGTAGTTGTCCGGCAGGTTCTTCTTCTCGAAACGCAGGGGCAGCGCCGAGCCCGCGGTCTTGTTGAGGGGTTCCGGCAGGCTGGAGGAAATGCCGTTGAGGCTGGATTCCACCACGATGTCCGCCGTCTTCTTCCGCACCCGGACTTCGCCCTTCCAGGCCGTGCTGCCGGTGACGTAATCGAGGACGGGCAGGTCGAAATGGCGCCGAGCGTCCTTGACGTTGGCGGTGCCGCCCATGGCCACATTGACCCGGTCGCCCTCGTTCTTGACGGCCACCCGCACCGGGCCGCCCAGGGCAATGCCGGTGATCTCCGGCGCCGCCAGGGAATTCTCGGTGAAGCGCAGGCGGCCGTGGACCTGGGTCACCGGCGGCAGGCCGGGCATCACCGTCACCTGGTTGTTCTGGAACAGGTACTCTCCCTGGATCTTGGTGTCGGGGATGTGCTGCAGGGGCATGTCGAGGCGCAGGTCCAGGTGGCCGTTGCCGGCGGCCCGCATCTCCTCGGTGAAATTGTCGATCTTGTCGCCCACCGGGCTCAGATCGATGAAGCGCAGGAATTCCGAGGTCGGCCCTTCCACCGCCCCCTTGACCAGGAGCATCTGGCCCTGGCCCTTGGCGTCGAAATCGGGAATCTCCACCGTCACCGGCCCGATCCGGGTGCCCAGGATGTTGCCCCGCTGGGCTTCCACCCGCATCCCGGCGCTGAAGCTCATGTCGCCGTCGATACCCTCGATGACCGGCCAGCCGGGAGCGTAGTCAATCTTGACGCCATGGGCCTTGGCGGTGACCAGGAAGATGCCCTTGCTTTTGTCCCGGAAGGGGAAATCCCGCAGGTCGCCCTTCAAGGTGAGCTTGGCGTCGCTGGCCGTGCCTTCGACGATGCCCCGGCGCAGCCAGTTACGGGCATCCACATTGACCACGCTGGGCATGTAGCGCCACACCGCCCGGCCGTCGGCCCGGGTCAGGGTGGCGGAGAGATCGATCTCCCCCGGTCCCTCGCCGCCGTAGTGGTAGATGCCCCGGGCCCAGCCGGCGGCGTCGGCCCCAGCGAAATCCACCCGGTCCAGGCGCACATCCAGCACCTTCCCATCCACCTGCCAAACCGCCCGCGCCTTGAGGCTGCCCAGCGCCAAGTGCGGCTCGGGGAAGACCGTGGGCAGATCGAGGCCCACATCGCTGCCTTCCAGCTTGATGCTGCCCCCCTTCTCGGTGGCATCCACCTCGCCGGACAGCCCACTGGCCCCCGGCACCTTGCCCGCCGCCTGCAGCCCCAACCCATCGAAGCGGGCCCGCAGGGCGTAATGGTTGAGCTGGCCGGCCTCAGCCTCCCAACTCGCTTTCAGGTCGGCGATGCGGCCGGTGGGCTGGTAGGTCGCCAGCGTCTCCTGGCTGCGGGCATCCAGGGGAAGGTAATTGGCCAGGCGGTCGAGGGCGTCCAGGTCCATGAGATTGGCCGTGGCGTTGCCGCTCCAGCGGCCGGTCTTCTCGTCGTGGCGCCAGCGCACGCGGAAATCGGTAGGAGAGATGCGGATGCCGTCCAGGGACGAAAGCTCCACATTGCTGCCGGAGAGGTCCCACTCGTCCGTTCGGTAGCGGGCTTCCAGCCGTCCCCGCATGCTGGCCAGGGCCATTTCGGGCACCGTCGGGGCGAGGCGGACGCGCAGGTCTTCCAGGGCGACATCGGTGGTCACATGGCCCTGCCCTTCGTTCCAATCCCCCCACAGGCGGACGGCCCCCCGGCCCTGGGGCAGGGGTACCGGGTAATCCACCCAGGCCCGCCAGCCGGCGAGGTCGGCGTAGTCCAGTTCGACGAAAAGACGGCCGGAGACGTGCTCCAGAGCCTCGCCGGGATTGCCCCGGAATTCGCCCCGGATGTCGATGCGCGACGCCAATTGGTCCGGGGGCGCGGCGGAGAGACCGAAGCGGTGCCGGCTGCCCCGGTTGTCCAGGCCGAACTGGAGGTCCTCCAGGACCAGGGGTGGCGCCGCCCGCAGGCCGTCCTCCCAGACGATGATGGCGTCCCGCACCCGGATATGGGGCTGGGCCAGGACCCACTCGGCCAGGCGGGGATCGCTTTCCCCCTCCGCCTCCATCCCGGCCACGGAGATGCGGCCCGAGGCGTCCCGCCGCACATGCAGGATGGGGCCATCCACCTCCAGGAGTCCGAAGGTAGGCTCCAGGCGCAACAGGCTTTGCCAGGACAGGACGCTGTCCACCCGGTTGAGGGCGAAGGCCCGACGGCCCTGGCGGTCGGACACCACCACGTCGGTGAGGGTGAGGTGGGGGTTCAGCCCGAACCAGCCGGCCTCGATGGCGCCGATGCGCACCGGCAGGCCGATCGCCCGGCCCACGGCCTGCTCGATGGCGCCCTGGTATTGGCCGACGCTGGGCAGGACCACATAGCGCAGGGCCAGGATGAGGCCGGCAAAAGCAAAATAAAGGGCGACGAGAGTCCAGCCGGTGACCGCAAGCAGGCGCCGGACAGCGCGGCGGGCCAGGAGGGGCCACAACCAGCGGAACCGGTAGTAAAAGCCGCGTCGGAGGGTTTCTTTATCCACGCGGGCGGCCGTTTTGCCAGGAATTGGGTGAGGTCACTACAATCGTCGGATTGCCGGAAAGAACGGATTTTATCCGTTTCGGCTGTCCTGGGATTTCAAATTCGATGAATCAAGCTCTCGACGCCCGCTGGCAACCCGCCATCGAGCACAGCCGCTATCTCGCCGCCCTCCTCGCTGCCCGCCCCACCCTGGTTCCCGAACTGGCCGCCACCTGGGAGCACCCGCTGTCCGAAGACCTGCTCCTGGCCTGCCTCAAACCAGCCCCGGCGGACGACGAGGGCCTGAAAGCAGCCCTGCGCCGGCTGCGCCAGCGGGCCATGGCCCACATCGCCCTGCGGGACCTGACCGGCCGGGCCTCCCTGGCCGAGGTGATGGAGAGCATGTCCATGTTGGCCGACGTCACCACCAACTTTGCCCTCGACTTCCACCACCGCCAGCTCGCCGCCCAGTTCGGCGAGCCCCTGGACCGCCGGGGCCGCCCCACCCGTCTCCTCGTGGTGGGCATGGGCAAGCTGGGGGGACGGGAATTGAACGTCTCTTCGGACGTGGATTACATCTTCATCTACCCGGAGGACGGCGACACCGCCGGCCCCCGCAAGATCGACAACTTCGACTTCTTCTGCCGCCTGGGCAAGCGCCTCATCGGCGCCCTCGGCGACCTGACCTGCGACGGCCAGGTCTTCCGGGTGGACATGCGTCTGCGGCCCAACGGCGACTCCGGCCCCCTGGTCTGCTCCCTGGACGGCCTGGAGAACTACTTCATCGCCCAGGGCCGGGAATGGGAACGCTACGCCTGGATCAAGGCCCGGGTCATGAATACCGGCGACAATTGCCAGCCGGAAGCCCAGACCGAACTGAAACGCATCGCCCGCCCCTTCATCTTCCGCAAGTACCTGGATTTCGGCGCCATCAACGCCATGCGCGACCTCCACGCCCAGATTCGCCGGGAGGTGGCCCGCAAGGACATGGCCGACCACATCAAGCTCGGCCCCGGCGGCATCCGGGAAATCGAATTCATCGCCCAGGTCTTCCAGCTCATCCGGGGCGGCCGGGACACCGGCCTGCAAATCCGCCCCACCCTGTCGGTGCTGAAGTGCCTGGCCGAGCGCCGCATCATCCCGCCGGAGACGGAAACCGAACTGCGGGAAGCCTACGACTTCCTCCGCCGCCTGGAACACCGCCTCCAGTACGTGGAGGACAAGCAGACCCACAGCCTGCCGGAAGACGACGCCGACCGCCAGGCCATCGCCCGCTCCATGGACTTCCCCGACTGGGCGGCCCTGCTGGTGGTACTGAACGGCCACCGGGAGCGGGTCAGCCGCCATTTCGAGGAAGTCTTCTCCGACCCGGGCGAAGGGGAACATCCCCAGGCCGGCCTCTGGCTTGGCCAACTGGATGAGGAGCACACCCTGGAACGCCTGTCCGCCCTGGGCTTCCGGGAGCCCAGGGCCGCTGCCGAGCGCCTGGCCGACCTGCGCAAATCCGGCCGCTACCGGCAGCTCCCCGCCTCCAACCGGGAACGCCTGGACGCCGTCGGCCCCCGCTTCCTGGAAGCGTCCGCCGCCACCCCGGCCCCGGACGCGACCCTCGCCCGGGGCCTCACCTTCCTGGAAACCGTCAGCCGCCGGGGCGCCTACCTGGCCCTGCTGCAACAGTATCCCCAGGCCCTCAAGCGGGTGGCCGACATCGTCGGCTCCTCGTCCTGGGCGGCGGAATACCTCACCCGCCACCCCCTCCTGCTGGACGAACTCCTCGACCCCAGGCTCCTCGAAACCGCCACCGACTGGGCCGTCTTCCGGCATGCCCTACTCCAGGACCTGGCCAACCACCAGGGCGACACCGAGCGGGAAATGGACATCCTGCGGGAACAGCACCACGCCCAGGTCTTCCGGCTCCTCGCCCAGGACCTGGCGGGGCTGCACACCATCGAGCGCATTTCCGACCACCTCACCCAGCTCGCCGACATCCTGGTCCAGACCACCCTGGACCTGTGCTGGAACAACCTGCGCAAACGCCACCGGGACCAGCCGAAGTTCGCCGTCATCGGCTACGGCAAGCTGGGAGGCAAGGAGCTGGGCTACGCCTCCGACCTGGACATGGTCTATGTCTATGACGACGACGCCATGGAGGCGGAGGAAACCTACGCCCGCCTCGGCCAGCGGCTCACCACCTGGCTGTCCAGCCAGACCCCGGCCGGCATCGTGTTCGAAACCGACCTGCGGCTGCGGCCCAACGGAGATTCCGGGCTCCTGGCGGTTTCCATCGACGGCTTCCGGCAATACCAGCTGAAACACGCCTGGGTGTGGGAGCACCAGGCCCTGACCCGCGCCCGCTTCTGCGCCGGCGACCCGGCGGTGGGTGAGCGCTTCGAGGCCATCCGCGACGAAATCCTGAGAGAGGAGCGGGACCTCGGGAAGCTCCGGGAGGAAGTCCTGGCCATGCGCCGGAAGATGTACGACGCCCATGCCTCCAACAGCGACACCGAGTTCGACATCAAGCACGACCCGGGCGGCATCATCGACGTGGAATTCATCGTCCAGTACCTCATCCTCGGCCACGCCCACCGGCACCCGACCCTCACCGGCAACCTGGGCAACATCGCCCTGCTGCGGATGGCCGCCGAACTGGGCCTCATCCCGGCCGATCTGGCGGAGGGCACCCGCAACGCCTATCGGGAATACCGCCGGCTGCAACACCAGAAGCGCCTCAACGACAGCCCCAAATCCCGCATCGAGCGGAACGGCGTGCAGGGACACATCGATGCCGTGGGCTTATTGTGGAAGCATGTTTTTCGGCTAGACTGAGGCAGCAACCAACCCACAAGGAGAAGCCCATGAAGAAGCTCAACAAGGCGGTCGTCAACACCCTGTCCATCCTCGCAGCCGGCGCTTTCGCGCTGTCCGCGACCGCCGCCCCCAGCGTCGAGAAACTGACCCTCACCCCGGCCACCGGCGCCAAGGTGGGAGACAAGGTCACCGCCACGGTGGATTTCAAGGATGCCGGCGAAGGCCTGTGCGCCATCGAAGTGGAATTCGGCGACGGCACCCGGGAAACCTTCAAGATCAAGCCCGAAACCAAGCTGCCCATCACCGTGGAGCACACCTACAAGGCCGCCGGGGAGCTGAAGGTCCGGGCCGCGGGCGCCAAGGTGGAAAACGCCTTCGGCTGCGCCGGCAAGGAAATCGCCACCTACCAGGTTTCGGCGGCCAGCGCCGCCGCCCTGGCCGCCGGCAACTGCCCGGCCGATTGGTCCCTGAAGGGCAAGCCGGCCAAGAACGGCGCCTTCACCTGCGTGCCCAAGAAGGGCGTGAAGGATGCCGCCAAGCCCGCGAAGCCCCTCGACTGCCCGAGCGGCACCAGCTACTTCACCAAGGGCAAGACCCTGGGCTGCGAGGCCGGTAATTGAACGCCCCCCTGAGCCAGCCCGCTTCGGCGGGCTTTTCTTCGCCCCCGGCGGGGAGCGCCCCCCGTCACACTTGGCGCTTCTTCTCGGCGGGCGGCTTCGACCAGGTCCGCCTCGATACCGGCGCCGACCTGCTCCACCTGGATGAACTGGACCAGAAGCTGTGGGTCGCCCTGTCCTGCCCGGTACGGGGGCTGGAATTCGATCCCCGTACCCTGGCCCTCATCGACACCGACGGCGACGGCCACATCCGCGCCCCGGAGCTGATCGCCGCCATCCGCTGGGCGGCCGAACGCCTCACTTCCCCCGACGCCCTGGCGGCCGGCGGCGCCCTGCCCCTGGCCGCCATCGCCGACGCTACCGACGAGGGCGCCCGCCTGCTGGCGTCCGCCCGCCATGTGCTGGACAGCCTGGGCCGGGGCGGCGCCGCCGCCATCAGCGTCGAGGACGTGAGCGACAGCGACCGCATCTTCTCCGGCATGGCCTTCAACGGCGACGGCGTCATCACGGCAGCCGCCTGCAACGACGGCCTGAAGCCCGTCCTCGCCGCCATCATGGACACCCTGGGCAGCGTCCCGGACCGTAGCGGCGAAGCAGGCATCGACCAGGCCCTGGCCGACCGCTTCTTCACCGAGGCCCAGGCCTGGGTGGAATGGCAGACCCGCCCCTTGAACGATGCCGGCCTGCTGCCCCTGGGCGCCGACACCGAATCCGCCTTCGCCGCCCTGGCAGCCGTCCGCGCCAAGGTAGATGATTACTTCACCCGCTGCCGCTTGGCGGGCTTCGATCCTCGGGCCGGGGAACTGCTGAACGGCGCCCCCGAAGACATCCGCGCCCTGGGCGCCCGCAGCCTCACCGAAGCGGACAGCGACCTGGCCGCCCTGCCCGTGGCCTTCGTCCGCTCCGGCGGCGCCCTGCCCCTGGTCGCCGGGGTCAATCCGGCCTGGGCCGCCGCCCTCGCAGCCCTCCGCGACAAGGTTGCAGCCCCCCTCCTGGGCGACCGGGAGAGCCTTTCCGCCGAAGAGTGGGCCAGCCTCAAGGCCCACTTCGCCGCCTACGAGGCCTGGCAGACCGCCCGGCCGGAGACGCCGGTGGCCGCCCTCGAAGTCGATCTCCTGCAGGTTTTCCTGGCTGCCGACATCCGGGCCGCCGTTGACCAGCTCATCGCCAAGGACCTGGCCCTCGCCCCCGAGGCGGACGCCATCGCCGAAGTCGAGCGCCTGGTGCGCTACGTCCGCGACCTGGGGCGGCTGGCCAACAATTTCGTCGCCTTCCGGGATTTCTACGCCGACGCGGACCGCAAGGCCATCTTCCAGGCCGGCACCCTCTACCTGGATGGCCGCAGCTGCGAGCTGTGCATCAAGGTCCTGGACCCGGCCAGGCACGGCGTCCTGGCCAGCCTTTCCGGGGTCTATCTGGCCTATTGCGATTGCGTGCGAGGCGGCGACAAGATGACCATCGCCGCCGCCTTCACCGCCGGGGATTCGGACCAGCTCATGGTGGGCCGCAACGGCGTCTTCTACGACCGGGACGGCCGGGACTGGGATGCCACCATCACCAAGATCGTGGATCACCCCATCAGCATCCGCCAGGCCTTCTGGGCGCCCTACCGCAAGGCCAGCCGGATGATCGCCGAGCAGGTGCAGAAATTCGCCGCCGCCCGGGCCAAGGGCGTGGACGACATGACGGCCAAGCTGGTGGCCGACGCCGGCAAAAAGGCCGAACCGCCCGCCAAGCCGGCCCCGGCGCCCGCTCCCTTCGACGTCGCCAAGTTCGCCGGCATATTCGCCGCCATCGGCCTGGCCGTCGGCGCCCTGGGCACCGCCCTGGCTTCGGTAGTGACGGGATTCCTGGGGCTCAAGGCCTGGCAGATGCCCCTGGCGGTAGCGGGGCTCATGCTGCTCATCTCCGGTCCGTCGGTAGCCATGGCCTTCTTCAAGCTGCGCAACCGCAACCTGGGGCCCATCCTGGACGCCAATGGCTGGGCAGTGAATGCCCGGGCCCGCATCAACATCCCCTTCGGCACGGCGCTGACCCGCATGGCCCGGCTGCCGGAAGGCGCGGAGCGCAGCCTGGGCGACCCCTACGCCGAGAAGCGCACGCCGTGGAAGCTGTACCTGGTTCTCGGCGCCCTCTTCGTTGCCCTCCTGATCTACGTGGGCAGCGCTGCGGGAATCAAAGTCTCCTGAGCCGCTCCCCGGCAGCTACGAGGGTCTCTTCCTTCTTGGCGAAGCAGAAGCGCACCACCCGGTCGTCCCGGCCGTCGGCATAGAAAACCGACACCGGGATGACCGCCACCCCCACCTCCCGGGTCATCCATTCGGCGAATTCCCGGTCCGGCTTGTCGGAGATGGCGCCGTAGCGGGCCAGCTGGAAATAGGTGCCCCGGCAGGGCAACAGCTCGAAGGGGGTGCCCTCCAAGAGCCTCCGGAAGAAATCCCGCTTTTCCTGGTAGAAAGCCGCCAGCCCCAGGTGGCGGGAGGCATCCTGCATGTATTCGGCCAGACCCAATTGGGACGGGGTATGCACCGTGAAGACGTTGAACTGGTGCACCTTGCGGAATTCGGCCATGAGATTGCCAGGCCCCACCACGTAGCCGATCTTCCAGCCGGTGATGTGATAGGTCTTGCCGAAGCTGGACACCACGATGGTCCGCTCCCGCAGTTCCGGATGGCCGGCAAGGCTGGCGTGCTGCTCGCCGTCGAACAGGATGTGCTCGTACACCTCGTCGGACAGGACCACGATGCCCGTATCCCGGGTGAGCTTCGCCAGTTCCTCCAAGTCGGCGGCGGAAAGGAGGCTGCCGGTGGGGTTGTGGGGCGAATTGACGATGATCATGCGGGTCTTCGGCGTCACCAGCCGGCGCACCTCGTCCCAATCCGGGGCGTAGTCCGGGAAATGGAGCCGGGCATGGATCGCCTTGCCGCCCACCGTCTCGATGGCCGGCACATAGGAGTCATACACCGGCACGAACACCACCACCTCGTCCCCGGGCCGCACGAAGGCGGCGATGGCGGTGAAGATGGCCTGGGTGGCGCCGGCGGTGACGGTCACCTCGTTATCCACGTCGAAGCGGGTGCCGTAGAGGGCGGCCACCTTGTCGGCCACTGCCTGGCGCAGCTCCGGCATGCCGGCCATGGGCGCGTACTGGTTGCGGCCCGCCAGCATGGCCCGGTGCACCGCGTCGAACAGGGCCGGTTCGGCCTGGAAATCGGGGAAACCTTGGGACAGGTTGATCGCCCCGCACTCCACGGCCATTTTGGACATGACGGTGAAGATGGTGGTCCCCATATCGGGGAAGCGGGAATCGATGGGGAAGGGGGCGTTGGGCATGGCGTCGGCGGGTCGGGCTGGAGAGCGGCCCATCATGCCGAGGGAAAAGACCGGGCGCAAGCCGGGTTAGAGGACGCCCTTCACCTTGCTCAGGCACTCGTCCAGGCTGACGTGGGTGAGGAAGGGAAACAGGGAGTCCCGGGGAAACCACTTGACCACGCCCTGCTCCCGGGTGATGGCGCCCAGGGTGTCGTTGGCGCTCTCGACGCAGCCCCACAGGCTGCCGCAGTCGGTCAGGTACCAGGCCACCCTCGCGCCGGCGCCGGCGGCGACGGCGGCGATGCGCTCGCGCTCCTCTTCACTGAACCCGTTCCTGATCGGCAGTTGAAGGACAGCCCCCATGGTCGTGCATCACCGTGAATCCTAGAAGGGGCCGCACTGTACACCCAAATCGCGATACCGTCGGGATAATTCCTGTTGCACCGATAAGAATCCACCTAAAATCAATTGATGATCCGAATCGCCCCCTCCATCCCAGCCACCGCCGTCCGCCCCCCATCCAGGCGTCGCTGGGTTCCCTACGTCCTGATCGCCACGGCCATCACCGTCCTGGTGGCGGCCCTGGCGGCCCGGGCACTGACCCAGGAGCAGGAGCGCTACCAGGAGCGGGCGGTCATCGCCACCCGGAATCTTTCCCTCCTGCTGGATCAGCACATCAGCGATGTCCTCGACAAGATCAGCGTCGTCGTCCAGTCGGTCGCCCAGGAATATCCCCAGCATCGGACCTTTGAAGGGCGAACGAATCCCCAATGGGCGCAGCAATACCTCCTCAAGCAGAAGGACCTGCTGCCGGAGGTGATCAGCCTGCAGATTGCCGATCGGGATGGGACCGTCCTCTACGGCAACGATATCCCCCAGGGCACCATCAGCCGGGTCGGCGATCGGGATTACTTCGTCCGGGCCCGGGACGACCGGACCGGCAAGGTCACCATGACCGGCCCGGTGTTCGCCAGGACCAGCCGGCAGTGGTCCATCGTGCTGTCCCGGCGGCTGACCGATGCATCGGGACAATTTGCCGGCGTGGTCTATGCCAACCTGCCCGTTTCCTATTTCCACGAAGTCTTCTCCTCCATCGACCTGGGCCCCAAGGGAGAAGCCACGGTCCATACGGCCGATCAGACCCTGGTTTACCGCTATCCCCTGGAATCGGGCCAGATGGGCAAACGGGACGAGTCCGGGGAATTGGCGAAGCGCATCGCCCAGCAGCCCGACAGCGGCGAGTACGTGGCCGCCACCGCCCCGGACGGCATCAAGCGCAGCAACGCCTACCGGCTGCTTTCCCGCTACCCCTTTTACGTCGTTGTCGGCCTGGCGGTGGACGACTACCTGGGCGGCTGGGAGCAAAGCCTCCTGACGGTCTTCGGGCTGGCCGGGCTGGCCGTGGCCATGACCTGGCTCGCCGCCTGGCAGGTGTATCGCGCCATCGGCCGCCAGACGGCGGAGATTTCCCACCGCCGCAAGGTCAGCGCCGAACTGGAAGGCTACCGCATCCACCTGGAAGACTTGGTGGCCCAGCGGACTTCGGAGCTCCAGGCGACCAACGACAACCTCTCCGATACCCTGTTCGCCATGGAACGGGTGGGTATCGGCATCTTCTGGATCGATCCCCGCAGCGGCCGGTTCATCTACGCCAACCGGTGCGCCACGGAGATGTCGGGCTACGGTGCCGACGAGCTGATGGCGCTGCATTTCCGCAATATCGCCCCCAACCTGGAAATCCCCCGCTTCATCCGTTTCCGCCGGCAGCGCCGGGCCCAGTTCGAAACCATCTGCCAGACCCAGGGCGGCAGCCGCATCCCCATCGAAGTGACCATGTACTACCTGCCGGGCCGCACCAAGGAGAAGGCCCGGGTCATCGCCTTCGTCACCGACATCACCCGCCGCAAGGAGGCGGAAGCGGCCCTGCGCCGGGCCAAGGAGGCCGCCGAGGACGCCGCCCAGGCCAAGAGCGCCTTCCTGGCCAATATGAGCCACGAGATCCGCACCCCCATGAACGCCATCCTGGGAACGGTGCATCTCATGCGGCGCTCGGATGCGGCGGCCGACTGGGTAGAGGAACTCCACACCATCGATGCCGCCGGCGAGCACCTCCTGCACATCGTGAACGACATCCTGGACCTGTCCAAGGTGGAGGCCGACCGGCTGAGCCTGGAGGAGACGGACCTGGTGGTC
>DASRUX010000284.1:0-8910 GCA_035655235.1 Rhodocyclaceae bacterium
CGCCAGGATCACCGTCATGGCCCACATGGCCATGGCCCCGCCCCGCTTTTCCTTGGGATAGCTGCGCACCAGCAGGGTCTGGGACAGGGGCACCATGGGCCCGGAGACGAAGCCCTGGAGCAGGCGGAAGCCCACCAGCATGGGCAGGTTCTGGGAAAAGGCCGCCAGGGCCGACACCAGGGTGAAGGCCAGGACCGAGAAGACGAAGAGCTTCGCCTCCCCCACCCGCCGGGCCAGCCAGCCGGTGAGGGGCACGGCGATGGCGGCGGCGACCGAATAGGCACTGATGATCCAGGTGCCCTGGTTGGCGGACACCCCCAGGGCACCGGCGATGGTGGGGACCGAAACGTTCACCACCGTCATATCCAGGATTTCCATGAAGGTGGAGAGCGACGCCGCAATGCTGAGGAGGATCAGCGGCAGCCCATGGAGGGCGGGAGGCTGGCCGAGGCGGGTCACTTGAGGTTGGCGGCGATGATGGCTTCCACCCGGGACTGGGCTTCCCGGTCCACCGGCGTCTCGGTGCTATAGACGGCAGCTTCCCGCACCGCGCCCAGGGGAGCACCCTGGGTGTCGTGGAGATCCACCTCCGCCTTCATGGAGAGGCCCACCCGCAGGGGATGTTCGGCCAGCTGCTTGTCGTCCAGGCTGATACGCACCGGCACCCGCTGCACCACCTTGATCCAGTTGCCGGTGGCGTTCTGGGCAGGCAGCAGGGCGAAGGCGCCGCCGGTGCCGGCGGCGAGGCCGATGACCTTGCCCTCGTACTTGACGCTGCCGCCGTAGAGGTCGGAAGTCAGGCTCACCGGCTGGCCGACCCGCATTTCCCGCAGCTGGCCTTCCTTGAAATTGGCATCTACCCACAAGCGGTTGAGGGGGATGACCGCCATGAGAGGCGCGCCTGGATTGACCCGCTGCCCCACCTGGACGCTGCGCTTGGCCACCTGGCCGTCCACCGGCGCCACCAGGGTGGAGCGCTGCAGCCCCAGCATGGCTTCCCGCAGACGGGCCGCCGCCCGCTGCACACTGGGATGTTCCCGGACGCTGGTGCCCGAAGTGAGCGCCCGACCGGAGGCGAGCTGTTCCTTGGCGGCATCCACCGCCGCCCGGGCTGCGGTGACGGCGGACTCGGCGTGGCGCAGCTCCTCCCCGGAGACGGCGCCGGTGCCGGCCAGCTTCTTCCGCCGGGCAAGGTCGTCCTCGGCCTTGGCCAGGTCGGCTTGGCGCTGGGAAAGGCCGGCTTCCGCCTGACCCATGTTGGCGTAAAGGGTGCGCACCTCCCGCACCGTCTGGGCCAGCTGGGCTTCCGCCTGGGCGACGGCCACCTGGGCGTCGGCCGGGTCCAGGGCCACCAGGGGCTGGCCGGCCTTCACGAAATCCGTGTCGTCGGCGTAGATCTTCAGCACCGTGCCGGCGATCTGGGGGGTGATCTGGACGACATTGCCCTGGACGTAGGCGTTGTCGGTGTCCTCGTAGAAGCGGGAAACCAGCAGCCAGTAGAGGCCGAAGCCCAGCCCCGCCAGCACGAAGATGGTACCGATGGTGAGCAGGACCCGGCGGCGCTTGCCGTTGTTGGGGGCGGAAGCCTCGGGATTGGGGTTGGGTGTGGTCATGATTTTTGTTGGGTCGGTTTTTCGGAGGCATTCTGGGGAGCGGCGAAACCGCCGCCCAGGGCCCGCACCAGACCGATGTGGGCATCCAGGCGACGGGCCTTCAAGTCGGCCAGGGCGCGGCGCTGGGCGAGGAGCTGGCCTTCCACCGCCAGCACGCTGAGATACGACGACAGGCCTTCCCGGTAACGCAGCAGGGCGATCCGGTAGGCCTCCTCGGCAGAGGCCACGGCCGCCTGGCTGGAGACCGCTTCCTTATCCAGGGCGGCGCCCCGGGTGAGCTGTTCCACCACGTCCTGGGCGGCGGTCAGCACCGACTGGTTGTACTGGGCGACGGCGCCCTCCGCCTCCGCGGTGCGCAGGGCGTAGTTGGAACGGATTCGCCCGCCGTTGAAGATGGGCAGGTGGATGGCCGGTCCGACGCTGTTGGTGAGGCTGCCGGCATCGAACAGGCGGTTGAAGCCGATGGCCTGGAAGCCGATGAGGGCCGCCAGATTGATGTTGGGGAAGAACTCCGCCCGAGCCGCGGTGATCCCTTCCCGGGCCGCGGCGATGCGGGCGCCCTGGGCGGCGATTTCCGGGCGCCGGCCCAGGAGGTCGATAGGTAGGCTGGCCGGCAGGTTGAAGGGCGGCGTCGAGAGGCGCGGCCGGGCGATGGACGCGGCGGCATCCGGCATCGACCCGGTCAAGGCCGCCAGTTGCAGGCGGCTGACGGCGATGGCGGATTCCAGCTGCACGATCTCGGCGGCCAGGGAGGCGGTGCCGGTTTCCGCCTGGCGGATTTCCAGATGCGTATCCAAACCAGCGGCGACGCGCTTGCGGGTGAGATCGGCGATGCCTTCCCGCTGCTTCAAGGTCGCCTGGGCGATGTCCAGCAGCTCGTACTGGCTCGCCAACTGGGCGTAGGCGCGGGCGATGCCCACCGCCAGGGCCAGGCGGGCGCCGGCGTAGTCGAAGGTGGCGGCCTCCGCCTGATCCTGAGCTGCGGCGATGAGGGCGGCGTTGCGCCCCCAGAAATCCAGGTCGTAGCCGAGGCCGACGGTCGCCTGGCCTTGGTTGATGTACTGGCCGGCGGGCCCCAGGGGCGGCGGTGGGATCAGGTAGTGCTCGGACTGCCGGCCACGGCTGAGACTCAGGTCGGCATTGACCTGGGGCGAAGCGTTGCCCCGGGCGATGCCGGCCGCCGCCTGAGCCTGGGCAATGCGGGCTCGGGCAGCGGCCAGGTTGGGATGGCCGGCCAGGGCCTGGTCGATGAGGCGGTCGAGCTGGGGGTCGCCGTAGGCCTTCCACCAGTCCTCCACCGGCCAGGCGTCCACCGCCCCGGTCGGGGTGGGCAGGGTTGCCAGGGCGACCTTGGCGTCGGGTTGGAACAGGGAGAAATCCAGGTTCGGCAGGGCGGCGCAGCCACCCAGGAGCAGCCCGCCGAGGGCGACAACGAGGGAGCGGCAATCAGGCATTGGCAATCATCCGGCGCAGGAAGGTTTTGAACTGCTCCACCTCGTCGGCTGAGAAGCCCCGCAGATGGTGGTTGAGGGCCTCGATGGCAGCACCGCTCATCTGGTCCGCCAGGGCGCGGCCCTTGTCGGATAGCCGCACATGGACGACCCGGCGGTCGGTCCGGCTGCGATCCCGGGTGACGAAGCCCTTCTCTTCCAGGCGGTCCAGCATGCGGGTCATGGCACCGGTGTCGTAGCACCACTCCCGGGCCAGATCGCCGGTGGTCATGTCGGACTGGGCGTCCATGAGCTTGCGGAAGATGCCGAACTGGGCGTGGGTCATGCCGAACTCGGCCAGGGCCCGGTCCAGGCTGGCAGCCATCAGGGCGCGGGCGCGGCTGATCAGGTAGCCGATGCTCTCGTCCAGGCTGTAGTTGTCGGGGGTATAGGGTGGTTGCATGGCGCTCAACTTATCTGCCTAGGCAGAGACAGTCAAGACAGCAATCCGGTTCCCTGGAAAAAAGAGATGGATGGCAGCGGAGAAGCTCTCTCCGCTGCGTGCCTACGCCTGGCTCAGGCCTGCTTGCCGCGGCGGGAGAACTTGGCGGCGAGCTGGTCCAACTTCTCGGTCCGGCGGCGCTCGGCCTCTTCGGCCTGGCGCTGGACCTTGCGCTGCTCGGCGTCCTTTTTGAAGCGCTCGCGGATGGTTTCCGAGGCGTGGGCGCGGTGGGCGTCGGTGACCTCGTCGGCGGGCGTGCCGTCCAGGTTGAAGCGGACGGTGGCCTTTTCCATGGCCTTCAGGTAGCGCAGGGAATGGGTATGGAACCGTAGCGCCGTCCGTAGCACCTTGCGATCCAGATCGGGCAACTGGGCGAGGAGCTGCTTGTCGATACCGATGGCCAGGGGTTGGCTGTCGCGGAAGACCGCGAATTTTTCCTGGAAGTCCTTGATGAGGGCGCGGGCGGCCTGGACGGGATTGGCAGGATTCTGAGCCGGATCGGCGGCCGGAATGGGCGCAGGGTTAGACATATTCATCGACTACGGTTAAGCAATTCGGATTTCTGGGCCAGGGAGGGTATCACGGATGGAAGCATCCGCCCGGTTAACCGTCTGATTTTGAAGCTTGGGAACCCAAATCTGTGGTCTAGTTCAGACAGGAGTCGCCTACGGGAGGATATCCGGATGACCTACATCAAAGTCGATGCCGTCGATTCGGCCGAAGCCATCGACCGGGAGGCCTGGTGCCGACTGGCCCCGCCCGGCGATCCCTTCCTCAATGCCTCCTTCCTGCCCATCCTGGAACGCCACGGCGCGGCGGGGCGGCGCCACGGCTGGCGGCCCCACCATCTGGTGGCCAAGGACCGGGACGGG
Organism: Rhodocyclaceae bacterium; assembly: GCA_035655235.1. Taxonomy (GTDB): domain Bacteria; phylum Pseudomonadota; class Gammaproteobacteria; order Burkholderiales; family Rhodocyclaceae; genus JAGTRP01. The sequence goes on from DASRUX010000284.1 coordinate 4,418, forward strand.
CGGACGGTGGGCGTCCTGCCCCTCTATTTCAAATCCAACTCCCACGGCGAGTTCATCTACGACTGGAGCTGGGCCGGGGCCTACCGGCAGTTGGGGCGGGAGTACTACCCCAAGTTGTTCACCGGCCTGCCCCACACCCCGGCCGCCGGCCCCCGGCTGCTGGCGGCGGAAGGCCCCGACCGGGATGCCGTGCGCCGTTCCCTGGTGGATTGCGCCCAGGCCATGGTCAAGGAATACGGGCTGTCCTCCTGGCATGTGGCCTTCCCGGCCGATGCCGACGCGGCACTGTTGCAGGGAGCCGGCCTGATGGTGAGCGACGACGTGCAGTTCCACTGGCAGGCCCCGGGCTTCGGCGATTTCGACGGCTATCTGGCCGCCTTCTCCGCCGAAAAGCGCCGCAAGGTCCGGGCCGAACGCCGCCGGGTGAAGGACAGCGGCCTCGCCATCGAAACCCTCCACGGCGATCAGGTGGCGCCATCGGAGTGGCCGGCCCTCCATGCCCTCTACGCCGCCACCTTCGAGAAATTCGGCAACTATCCCGCCTTCTCGGCCGCCTGCTTCGCTGAGTTGGCCCCGGCCCTGGGGGACCGGATGGTGATATTCGTCGCTCGGGAGCGGGGCGAGCCGGTGGCGGTGTCCATCTGCTTCCGTAGCGACGAAGCCCTTTACGGGCGTTACTGGGGCAGCCGGGGCGAGTACCACAGCCTGCATTTCGAGCTTTGCCTCTACCGGGGCATCGACTATTGCCTGCAGGCAGGGCTGCGCCGCTTCGAGCCCGGGGCCGGCGGGGAACACAAGATCGGCCGGGGATTCGTCCCCACGGTGGTGCGGTCCTGCCATTGGATCGCCGACCCGGCCATACGCCGGCTCATAAGCCAGCATCTGGTGCGGCAGCGGGCCGCCATTGTGGAATACCGGGATGAAGCGGCGACCCACCTGCCCTTCCGGGCCGACGCAAAGGCGCCGTGACGCCCTCAGGCCATGCTGGAAAGGGCTTGCGCCAAGTCGTGGTCGCTGGCCCCGGCACCGGCCCCGTGGCTTTCCACATCAACCTGGTAGCCCCGGTCCCGGAGGATTTCGGCCCAGCGCTCGGCCTCATCCCGGGAAGGATGCCAGGGGCCCTTCTCGATGATGACCTGCCCGTGGCGGTCGCGGAATTTGGTGATGACGCGGTGCATGGCGGCGGAAGTACGGAGGCTGCGGGGTCCAACCCTTAGATTTGGGCTGGGCGCCCGTCTTCAAGGGCCCGAAATGGTACCTTCATTTTGCGCCAATGCAACGGCATGAGGAATACGGGCATCGGCGTAGGCCGCCGCCCCGGGGCCGCCCCCCTCGAACTTTCGCTCCCGCAGGCCAGTCCTACCGTTTATCCCCCAGAACGGCTTCGGGCCGCTCTGATACGGGCATCGCCATCAACCTCTGAAAGGAGAACGGTATGCAAATCAATGAAATCAAGCAGCGTTTCGGTCAATTCGAGCATAGCGTCGAGGATGCCGTGCAGCTTTGCCAGCAGGATACCCATGCTTCGCAGCAGCTTGCCGATGCCGTCCGCGATCTGGACCGGGAGGTGCATCAGGCCCATGACCTGGTCTGCGGCGCCCAACAGGAATCCGCCGAAATCACGAGTTGCATCGACCGGCTGGAAGACATGGGCGACGACGTGAAGCGCGCCTGCCAATCCGCCTCGGACCTCGACCGTAAGACCCAGGACGCCATGATGAGCGTCCACCGGCAGATATCCGACCTGAAGCACCAGATGCATTGAGGAAAGGCCGCCCCCACGGGCAGGGAAAGCCGGATCGCGGGATTCGGCTTTCTCCATTCCAGGGCCAGGGAATGGCATAGAATCGACGGAATCGAAACCCGCCCGCGACGCCGATGGACATGATCACCTGGAATGAATCGTTCAGCGTCGGCGTCGCTGAACTCGACAGCCAGCACCAGCGGCTGGCCGATCTCATCAACCTCCTCCACGCCCAGGCCCAGGAACCCGCGGACAACAAGCTCCTGGAAAAGGCCATCAGCAAGCTGACGGTCTATGCCTTCACCCACTTCGGCGACGAGGAGAGGCTGCTGGCCCGATGCGGCTACCCCGACCTGGAAGCCCACATCGCCGAACACGAGGAATTCGGACAGACCCTGATGCGATTCAGCCGAGATGCAGCGGTGGGGATGCTGGATCAGCCCAGGCTGTTCCGGTTTCTCAAGGAATGGTGGGCGCACCACATCCTGGAGATGGACCGGCAGTACAAGCCCTTCGTTACCGCGGTGAGAAGCGACTGAAGGCCGGAGTCGTTTTCAATTAGATACAAACTGTCTCAAACCGTACATTGAACGGCGACAGAAGCGTCCCTATCTTGGATCGGTCTTCCTCAATCGGAGCCCGTCATGATCTCTCAGGAACGCGAACAACTCGTTGAATTCCTTCGCCAGCTCGCCCAAGTACCGCCGGTACAGAAGGATGGCGAAGCCGACGCCCTTATCCGGGAAGCCTGCGCCAAACAGCCGGATGCCCCCTACCTGCTGGTCCAGCGTGCGCTGCTCATGGAACAGGCCCTGCAACAGGCCCAGGGGCAGATCGGCCGGCTTCAGTCCGAACTGGACCAGGCCCGCTCCGGAGCCCGGAGCGGCGGCTTCCTGGACCGGAACGCCTGGTGGGGCAACGGGGCGCAGCAACAGCCTACGTTCGCCCAACCGCAACCGCCCTCCCCGTCCTACCACCCGGCGCCCGCGACAGGCGGCTGGGGGTCCGGCTGGCTGGGCAACGTGGCCACCACTGCGGCCGGGGTGGTAGCCGGCTCTTTCCTCTTCCAGGGCATCGAGCATCTCATGGGCGGCCATCATGGCGGCGGCAACTGGTTCGGCGGCACCGACAATCCGCTGTCCCAGGGGCTCAACGAAACCACCATCGTGAACAACTATTACGACTCGACGCCGGATGGGGGCGGCAGCCTGGATGCGGCGGATTTCGATGTGCCGTTGGATGATCGGTCGGATTGGGTTTGATAGAAGGGAGCCGTTGATTCCCTGCGGGCAACCGGCAATAAAAAACCCGCACTCAGGCGGGTTCTTTGGATGTCTCCGGATGTTCCCGGATCAGTTGATGGTGGGGCGGGGACTACAAAACAACCTGCCATAGAGGCCGCCCATACGTGCTTCACGCTATAGGCATTTCCGAGTTACCCCAAAAGTTACCCCCACAGGAGGTGCGTTGCCCTAGGCCGACTAGCTACGAGGAGCACTCCACAAATCACCACTCTATAGACTTTGGTTGGATGCCGGCTATGGCGGGGATTCAGCCAGAAGTCCTGTACTCGCGTCTCAATGCTGTCCTCTGACTCTTGATATAAGGACCGCAGGAAGCTTACGGGGGGACTTCCGCATCGGCTCGGATGCCCCTAGGTCGGCAGGGCATCCGCATCGCGCTGTTCTACTTAAGCTTCCGCAGGAAGTAGATCGACTGAAATACTCAGCGGTCTTTGGGTTGTAAGCGTATCTACAGCAGCGCCATTTCCTCTAGCAATCTGTACCTCATGTCCAACATAGGTGTCCATGCCCACTCTTTTCATATGACCTTTAGGTATGCTCAAATAGAGGCCCAACTTACGTATGTCATTTTCCGATGCGTGATCGTGCCACTGAAGAAGGAACCTTAAAGCAAGTTGAAGAACTTCTTGGGGTATCGAGGTCTGCCGCCGAGGCAATCATTGCTGAAGCCAGACGCCTATATCGAGATCGGATGCACACACGTTTCTCAGAGCTTCGAGTACGTGAGCGCCTCAAGCGAACCAATCCGTTTTTGCTACGTATCCGCTCTCTTAAGACAGTTAAAGATTGGGCAGTAACCCAATTGCAGAGTTCTCTATTTGCATCCGAAGAAGAGGCCGTAGGCCACCTTCTAGAGGCAATAGCAAAATCATGTCATCCACAGTCTAAAGCCCCTCAACTTCCTGACGACTTTGACTACGAAGTAGTCGATGGAGACGTCGTTACTGCATACCAAGTCAAAATGAGTTGGGATTGCATGCCAATGAGTTCCCGGAAGAACTTATCAAACACGATCCGCAAAGTCTCTGAAATGTACGAGAAGGAAGGGAAGCGGTTCGAGGGAGTCTTTTCCCCATGCTACGGAAAAGCAACAACCACGACTCCACCGGGGCAAGATTATATATCCCTAAGTAGCCGCGAATTTTGGGCCCGAGTAGGGTCAGGAGATAAAGACTACGATGTCCGTGTCGGTGAAGTTTGTGCTCTGCTATGTAGTGCTTTCAGAGCCGAGGTAGAAGAAACACTGCTCCCGGCATTGGCTGAGCGATTAACTAACGAAGCGATGCCCATCATTGGTGATGAAGACGGTGAGGTGCTCCCCATAAACAGTGCCACTGGCAATTTAGTAAAGTCCGTTTTCGAGAAGGAGAATGGACTTGAAGAAGCGGTTTTCGGAAGAGCAGATCATCGGGTTTCTGAAGCAGGCGGAGGCCGGGGTGCCGGTC
>DASRUX010000285.1:0-6272 GCA_035655235.1 Rhodocyclaceae bacterium
CCTGCCGCCCGGCGTGGTGGTGCGCTGCCGCCCCATCGGCATGCTGGCCATGACCGACGAAGCCGGCGAAGATGCCAAGCTGCTGGCCGTGCCGGTGGACAAGCTGACCCCCATGTACCGCAATGTCGAGTCCCCCCGCGACCTGCCCCAGATCATGCTGGACCAGATTTCCCACTTCTTCGAGCACTACAAGGATCTCGAACCGGGCAAATTCGTGAAGGTCAAAGGCTGGTTCGGTGGCGAAGAAGCCAAGAAGGAAATCATGGAAGGCGTCGATCGTTACAACGCAGCCAAGGAAAAGCCGGCTTTCTAAGGTAGGAGAAACATGGCCTTACGGATCGCTGTCGCCCAGTTCAACGCCGTCGTCGGCGATCTGAAAGGCAACGTTGACCGCTTGGTCGAGTGGGCCGCGCGCGCCAAGGCGCGCGGCGCCGACCTGTTGCTGACTCCGGAGCTGGCCCTGTGCGGCTATCCTCCGGAGGACCTCCTGCTCCGGCAGGATTTCTACCGGGCCTGCGACCAGGCACTGGACGAGCTGGCGGCCCGGGTCAGTGGCATCACCCTGGTGGTGGGCCATCCGGAAGCCAATGGCGGCCGCTGCCATAATGCGGCTACGGTCCTGCGGGATGGTGAGCGACTGGCTACCTACCGCAAGTTCCGCCTGCCCAATTACGAGGTTTTCGACGAGGAACGCTATTTCGATGCCGGCGACACCGCCTGCGTCCTCGAAATCAATGGCGTTTCCTGCGGCATCAATATCTGCGCCGACATCTGGGATACCGGCGCGGCGGACATGGCTGGCCGGGCCGGCGCCGAGCTGCTGCTGGTGCTGAACGCCTCCCCTTGCCACCTGGAGAAGCAGGAATTGCGTACCCGGGTCCTCGGGGAGCGGGTCGCCGCCACCGGCATGGCCGCCATCTACGCCAATCTGGTGGGCGGCCAGGACGAACTGGTCTTCGACGGCGGCTCCTTCGCCCTCAGCGCCCAGGGCGAAGTCTGCATGCGTCTTCCCCAGTTCGAGGAAGCCCTCGGGGTGGTGGATTACGAGGCCGGCAATCTCAAGTCCGAAGACATGGCGACGGTGCTGAGCCCGGAAGCGGAAGCCTACGGCGCCCTGGTCCTCGGCGTCCGCGACTACCTGGGCAAGAACGGCTTTCCCGGTGCCATCATCGGCCTGTCCGGCGGCATCGACTCCGCCCTGACCCTGGCGGTGGCGGTGGATGCCCTGGGCGCCGACAAGGTGCGGGCGGTGATGATGCCGTCCCCCTACACCGCCCAGATGAGCCTGGACGACTCCCGGGCCATGATCAAGACCCTGGGGGTTCGTTACGACGAGATTCCCATCGCGCCGGCCATGAACACCTTCGCGGCCATGCTGGAGCCCCAGTTCGCCGGGCTGCCCGCCGACACCACAGAGGAAAATCTCCAGGCCCGTATCCGGGGCATGATCCTCATGGCCCTGTCCAACAAGACTGGTGCCCTGGTGCTCACCACCGGCAACAAGTCCGAAATGGCCGTGGGCTATTGCACCCTGTACGGTGACATGGCCGGCGGCTTCGCCGTCATCAAGGACGTCTACAAGACCCTGGTGTATCGCCTGTCCAATTACCGGAACAGCCTCTCCCCGGTGATCCCGGAAAACATCATCGTCCGTCCGCCTTCCGCCGAGCTGAAGCCGGACCAGACCGACCAGGATTCCCTGCCGCCCTATGAAATCCTGGACGCCATCGTCAAGGGCTACATGGAAGACGATCGCAGCCCCCGGCAGATGATCGCCGACGGCCTGCCCGAGGAGGCGGTGAAGAAAGTCGTGCGCCTCTTGCGCATCGCCGAATACAAGCGCCGCCAGGCGCCGGTGGGAATTCGCATCACCCAGCGTGGCTTCGGCAAGGATTGGCGTTATCCTATTACCAACCGCTATCGGGACGAATTCTAAGAATCCGAGAACAGGAGTTTGACCAAATGAAAAAAATCGAAGCCATCATCAAGCCGTTCAAGCTGGACGAAGTCCGCGAGGCCCTGTCCGAAATCGGCATCACCGGCCTGACCGTCACCGAGGTCAAGGGCTTCGGCCGCCAGAAGGGCCACACCGAGCTGTACCGGGGCGCCGAATATGTGGTGGATTTCCTGCCCAAGATCAAGATCGAGATCGTCGTCTCCACCGACCGGGTCGATCCCGCCATCGAGGCCATCATCAAGGCGGCTCGCACCGGCAAGATTGGCGACGGCAAGATTTTCGTGACCGCCGTCGAGCAGGTGGTCCGCATCCGTACCGGCGAAACCGACGAAGCGGCGATTTAAGCCAACCGCCGACGCATCGTCTAAAGAGGCGGCCTTCGGGTCGCCTTTTTCGTTCCTACTTCTTCCCGCGCAGCAACACCCACAGGGCGCCTTCGCCCCCGTCCTGGGGCCGGGCCTGGCAGAAGGCCAGTATCTCGTTCCGCTGCATGAGCCAGCCCCGCACCAACTGGCGCAATACCGACATCTTCCCCGGCGAGCGCAGGCCTTTTCCATGCACGATGCGCACGCAACGCACGCCATGGTCCAGGCATTCGTGCAGGAAGATGGCCAACTGGGTGCGGGCCTCGTCCCGGTTCATCCCATGCAGGTCGATATGGTCCTGCACCACCCAGCGGCCCCGGCGCAGGTCCTTGAGGACGCTGACCGCCAGCCCCGGTCGCAGGTAATTGGGCTCGTCGCCGCCTTCCAGACGGTCCTGCAGGCCGATGGGGGCGTGCAGGGCTTCGTGCATCACCGCCCGTTCGTCGGCGCGGCGCTGGATGGCCCGGGGCGGTGGCGTCGGGCCGCCCAGGTGGACGCGGTTGGAGGGCGGCAGCGGTCTGGCGTCCGCCACGGCGGCATGGAAGGCCGCCAGGTCGTCATCGTCGAGGGTTGCCATGGTTCGGAATCGGCTGAGGCGAGGCAGCCCCAAATGTACCAATAGACAGCGTTTCCAGGCAAAAAGTCGGCTGCGGTTGGCGATGGCCTTGGGCTTGTCCCCCATCGGGGTACGGCGGCGTCCCCATCGATTTCTACCGGTCAGCCGGTAGGTCAAGATAAGGCAGGGCGGGTATTCCGGTATCGGGACCCCACACATACCATGCGACTAACCACTACGCATGGCCCGTCGATGACCCGTATTCGACCAGGCGCCAGGGCGCGACACCCCGTCGGAGGAGGTTTCTATGCTCATCATTGCCAGTGCATCGACCGATCGCATGGCCCGTTGGAAAGACGGGCTGGGCGGCACGGACGAGATCGCGGAAGTGACCGAAGGGTCCCACCTCAAAAGCAGCCTGGGCAAGCACACCCCGCAGGTGCTGTTGCTCGATCTCGACTTCCCTGGGCTGGGCAATCCGGCGACGGCCATCCCCAAGCTGCGCCAGGCCAGCCCCGCCACCAAGATCGTGATGATCGGCAAACCGGCATCGGATGAGCTGGAAATCAGCCTGTTCGTGGCCGGAGTCCGGGGCGTGTGCAGCAACGATGCGGAGCGGGAGGTGATGCGGCGGATGGTGGCAGTCGTCCGCCAAGGCGAGCCGTGGATTCGGCGGGTGCTTGTGCCCCGCCTGGTGGATCGCCTCAACAACCGGACCAGCGCCGATACGGCCCGCCTTTTCCCGGAGGCCGGCAAGCCTGCCGAGCTGACCCGGCGGGAGCAGGAGATCGTCACCCTGGTGCGCAATGGCGAATCCAGCAAGCAGATCGCCCGCCGCCTGGATGTGAGCGAGCCGGCGGTGCGGGCCGCCCTGACCGGCATGCTGCGCAAGATCGGCATCGACGAGCGTTTGAAGCTCGCCCTCATGCTCAATATCAGCACCGAATCCTGAATATCTAGCGAACCTGAAGGAGATTGCCGTGCCACCCGAGCCCATCACCGTCGTCATCGCCGATTCCGACCAGGTCAAGCGCACTGCCTGCGAGTATCTCCTGCGCTACGAGGAGGATATCCAGGTGGTGGGCCAGGCGGCGACCCTCAAGGAAATCACCACTACCGTCCTGGAACACCAGCCCCAGGTGTTGCTCTGCCGCTTCAGCCTCGCGGCCGTGGAGTCCTTCGCCCTGCTGCGGGCCTTGAACGGCGAGTATCCTGCGCCGTCGGTGCTGCTGCTGACCGACCGCTCCATCCTGGAGGAACAGCTGATCCAGTCCCTCAATGCGGGGGCGCGGGGCTACCTCAACTACGACGGGATGAGCGCCCAGCTCGCCAAAGCGGTGCGTTCGGTGGGCCGGGGGGAGGGCTGGATTCCCCGCCAGACCCTGGGCCGTCTCCTGGATCGGGCGACCCGGGCGGCCGTGGCCTGATTCCCCTACTGACCATGAAAAGGGCGCCCGCGGGCGCCCTTCCGTCTGCTGGAGAGAGGTCAGATCAGGCCGGCCTGGTCCAGGTAGCGCTCGGCGTCCAGGGCCGCCATGCAGCCGGTGCCGGCGGAGGTGCAGGCCTGGCGGTAGATGTAGTCCTGCACGTCGCCGGCGGCGAATACGCCGGGGATGCTGGTCTGGGTGGCGTTGCCGTGGCGGCCGCCCTGGGTGATGAGGTAGCCCTCGTCCATCTCCAGCTGGCCCTTGAACAGGTCGGTGTTGGGCTTGTGGCCGATGGCGATGAAGACGCCGAAAACGTCGACATTCTGGGTGGAGCCGTCCGCGGTGCTCTTGATCCGCAGACCGGTGACGCCGCTGTCGTCCCCCAGGACCTCGTCCAGGGCGCTGTTCCAGAGGATGGTGACCTTGCCGGCCTTGACCTTCTCGAAGAGCTTGTCGTGCATGATCTTCTCGCCCCGCAGCTTGTCGCGGCGGTGGATGAGGGTCACATGGCTGGCGATATTGGCCAGGTAGAGGGCTTCCTCGACGGCAGTGTTGCCCCCGCCCACCACGGCCACCGGCTTGTTGCGGTAGAAGAAGCCGTCGCAGGTGGCGCAGGCGGAAACGCCCTTGCCCATGAATTTCTCTTCGGAAGGCAGGCCCAGATACTGGGCGGAGGCGCCGGTGGCGATGATCAGGGCATCGCAGGTGTAGGTGCCGGCGTCGCCGATCAGGGTGAAGGGCTTCTCTCCCAGCTTGGCCGTGTGGATGTGGTCGAAGATGATTTCGGTGTCGAAGCGGCGGGCGTGCTGCTCGAAGCGGGCCATGAGGTCGGGGCCTTGCACGCCGTCGGCGTCGGCGGGCCAGTTGTCCACTTCCGTGGTGGTCATCAGCTGGCCGCCCTGGGCGAGGCCGGTGATGAGGACGGGTTTCAGGTTGGCGCGGGCGGCATAGACGGCGGCGGTGTAGCCGGCCGGGCCGGAACCGAGGATGAGCAGACGGTTGTGGCGGGTGGGGTTGGACATGGCATCCCTCTGATGAGCTATCGTTGTGAATCCGAAAATTATAGCTTTGTCGACGGCGGAGTTTCGCCCCGAGTTTCTGCCCGTGCCGCGAAAAGCCATTATAATTCCCGCCTAACTCCATGACGAAAAAGTAATTTATGGCAGCCGGCAACTGTGGGTTCAGTCTGGTGGTGGTGCGCAATGTGCCGCTCTTCGCGGGCCTCAACGAGAGCGAGCTGGAGCGCCTGGGCCGGGTCGCCATGCGCCGGCGTGCCGAACGGGGCGAATACATCGTCCGGGAAGGGGAAAGCACCGATTTCCTCTACGTCATCCTGACCGGGCGGGCCAAGGTCACCAACAGCGACGAGGACGGCAAGGAGATCATCCTCGCCATCCTGGGGCCCGGCGAGTTCTTCGGCGAGATGGGCCTGATCGACGAGCGACCCCGCTCCGCCGACGTGGTGGCCCAGGAGCCCTGCGAACTGCTGGTCCTCGGCTCCGACGAATTCCAGCGCTGCTGGCGGGAAAACTTTCCGGTGGCCAAGAAACTCATGCAGATTCTCGTCCGCCGGCTGCGGGACGCCGACCGCAAGATCGAGAACCTGGCGCTTCTCGATGTCTATGGCCGGGTGGCCCACCTGCTCATGGAAATGTCCGAGGTGGACAACGGCCGCCGGGTAATCAAGAAGAAGATTTCGAAGCAGGAGATGGCCCGGATGATCGGCGCTTCCCGGGAGATGGTCACCAAGGTCATGCGCGACCTGGAAAACGGCGCTTACATCGCCTACGAGGGTGACCTGCTGGTCATCCTGGGGGGCTGACAGTGGCAAATCGCAGCAACGCCCGCGCTTCCAGCCCGCTGCCGGACAAGATCGGTTCCCTCCTGCAGGAAACCCGTTGGCTGGCCCTGGGAGCCGTCGCCCTGTTCCTGTCCCTGGCCCTGTGGGGCTTTTCCAAGAACGATCC
>DASRUX010000286.1:0-2280 GCA_035655235.1 Rhodocyclaceae bacterium
ATGGCCGACATGGACCTGGAGAGCGACAGCAAGGAAGCCCGGGACGGCCTGGTGGACAGCCTGATCAAACGCATCGAGATCAAGGGCGCGACGCCCCAGGCCACCATCAAGGACAACCTCTACACCATCACCTACCGGGACACCGACCCGGAGAAGGCCAAGCGGGTGGTCCAGTCCCTGGTGTCCATTTTCGTGGAGTCCAGCCTGGGCGATTCCCGCAAGGACACGGACTCGGCCCGGAAATTCATCGACGAGCAGATCAAGATCTACGAGAAGAAGCTGGAGACGGCGGAAGACCGCCTCAAGGACTTCCGGCTGCGCAACCTGGAAATCCAGCCCGAGGACGGCAAGAGCATGTCCACCCGCTTGAACGAGATGGGACTGGAACTCAACAAGGCAAAACTGGACCTGCGGGAAGCCGAAAATTCCCGGGATGCCATGAAACGCCAGGTCCAGGGCGAAGACGCCAACGGCCTGGTGGTCACCGAAATCGACACCCGCATCGACGCCCAGAAGCGCAACCTGGACACCCTGCTGCAGCACTATACCGAGCTGCATCCCGACGTGATCGGCGCCCGCCGCGTCATCAAGGAACTGGAGGAACAGAAGCGGGAAGAGGCTGCCGCCCGCAAGAAGGGCGGTGCCCCCAGCGTCTCCCTGGCCATGAACAGCAACCCCGCCTATTCCCAATTGAAGGTCTCCCTGGCGTCGGCCGAGGCCAATGTCGCTTCCCTGCGGGCCCGGGTCGAGTCTTACGAAGGCCGCTACCAGCATTTCAAGGAACTGATGAAGGTCGCGCCCCAGTTGGAGGCCGAGTTCGCCCAGCTCAACCGGGACTACGACGTCAATAAGAAGAACTACGAGGCCCTGGTGGCCCGCCGGGAATCCGCCGACATCTCCGGCAGCCTGGATGCCGTTGCCGGCGTGGCCGACTTCCGGCTAGTGGATCCGCCCCGGGTGACGCCTCGGCCGGTGGCGCCGAACCGGCAGCTCCTGCTTCCCCTGGCCCTCGTCTTCAGCATCGGGGCGGGACTGGCCGCGAGTTTCCTGGCCAGCCGGCTGCGCCCGGTCTTCTTCGATTCCCGCTCCCTGCGGTCGGCGACCGGCCTGCCTTTGCTCGGCAGCGTCTCCCTTTTCGAGAGCGAGACGGCCAGAGTGCAGGAGAGGGCGGAACTCAAGCGCTTCGCCGCCGCGTCCGGCGGGCTGCTGGTCGCCTATGTCGCCGGGTCCGCCGTCCTGTGGGCCATGTCGCAAACCGTCGTCTGAGGAAGACCCATGAGCAGCCTAATCGAGCAAGCGGCCAAACGCCTCGCCCAACTGCGGGAAGCCGGGGTGGAAATTCCCCAGGAATCCCCGGCGGCCGGGGAGGGCAGGGGGCCGGCAGCGGCCCCGGAAGAGCGATCCATCCCCCAGGCCGCCATGGAGCGGCTGGCCGGCCAGGTCGAGACAAGGCTCCCGCAGCAAGCGGAGTCGCCGGAGAAAGGGCGCTCCAAGCGGGTCGATATCGACTTGGAAGCCATCGCTACCGCCGGTCTGGTCAATCCCCAGGCGCCCGGCTCCCAGATCGCCGAACAGTACCGGGTCATCAAGCGGCCCCTGCTGATCAACGCCCTGGGCAAGGGCAACGTCCCGCCCATCGAAAACGGCAACCTGATCATGGTCACCAGCGCCTTGCCCAACGAGGGCAAGACCTTCAATTCGGTCAACCTGGCCATGAGCATCGTCGCCGAGCTGGACTGTACGGTCATGCTGGTGGATGCCGACGTGGCCCGTCCGTCGGTGCTGCCGCTCCTCGGCCTGCCCGCCCAGCCCGGGCTGCTGGACCTGCTCCAGGACGAATCCCTGGACCTGTCCGACGTGCTCCTCAAGACCAATGTCGCCAAGCTCTCCATTTTGCCCAGCGGCACACCCCATCCCCGGGCCACGGAACTGCTGGCGAGCGATGCCATGGCCCGGTTGATCAATGATATGGCGGGCAGGTATCCGGACCGCATCATCATCTTCGATTCGCCGCCGCTCCTGGTGACGACGGAATCCCACGTCCTCGCCTCCCACATGGGCCAGATCGTGATGGTGGTGGAGGCGGAGCGTACATCACAGGCCGAGGTCAGCCAGGCCCTCGCTACCGTGGATTCCTGCCCGGTGAAACTGATGATTCTCAACAAAGCCAAGGCGGATTTCAAAAGGGGTTATAGTTACGGATACGGTTATGCCTACCGATACGGATAAAACCTCTAATTACGACTGGCTTTATGACCCCAACCAACAGAGTCCGGACAC
>DASRUX010000287.1:0-5105 GCA_035655235.1 Rhodocyclaceae bacterium
ATGGCACGGCCATTCTGGTCCACCAGGGGATCGACGGCATCCAGGACCGCCTTGAAGGCCTGGCCCGGCAGGGCGTCGCTCGCCACTTCCACCGCCTGGCCCTTGGCCAGCCGGCCCAGGTAGGCTTCCGGCAGGCGGAAATCGACCTTGAGGGTGCCGACTTCTTCCACATTGACCAGGTCCTGGCCTTCCTTGACGTAGTCGCCGACGCTCACGTTGCGCAGGCCCACCACCCCGTTGAAAGGCGCCCTGATGCGGGTCTTGCCCACCTTGGCCTCGGCCAGCTGCACGGCCGCCTGCTGAATCTTGAGGGTGGCAGCCACGTTGTCCAGGGCCTGCTGGCTGATGAATTTCTTGCCCAGCAGCTCCTCGTTACGGCGGAAATTGGCCTCGGCCAGGGCCAGGTTGGCCTTGGCCTGCTGGAGTTCGGCTTCCTGGATGGCGGCGTCCAGGGCGAGGAGCACGGTGCCCTTGGCGACCACGGCCCCGTCCTTGAAATTGATGGCGGCCACCCGGCCGGCGGTTTCCGGCCGCAGCACCACCGATTCATTGGACTTCAGCGTCCCCACCGCATTGGCTTCATCCACGAAATTGCTGGCCGCCACCGGCGCGGTTTCCACCGCCACGGCGAAGCCTCCCGGCGGACCGCCGGCCCCCGGCTTGCCCGGCGCCCCGGCGGCCGGTGCAACCGGCCCGGCGCTGGGCATGCGGTTGGCGCTGTAGGCGACGTACCCCAGCCCGGCCAGCCCCAGGGCGGCGATGACCACAACCAGTAGACGCTTGCGGGAAAAAACCATGGAGAAAAACCTAGTCAGTGAGGGTTATTGGCCGGCCCACGGGCCAGCCAGGCAAAACAAAACCCAGGAAACCGTCGCCGGCGCCCTGGGTTCTCGTCATCCTCCGCCGGAGCGGGAGGTAGAGCGTCCGGTTCCGGGTCACTCGACCCGGGTCTGGGCCTCGTCGCCGGAGCGGGCGCGGATTTCGCCGATGCGATAAACCTGCTCGCCGGCCGCCTTCAGTTCGGCCAGGGCAGCGTCGGCATGCTCGGCGGCCACGATCACCACCATGCCGATGCCGCAGTTGAAGGTCCGGTGCATTTCGTTCTCGGCCACATTGCCCTCCTTCTGCATCCAGTCGAAGAGCTTGGGACGGGGCCAGGCGGATTTCTGCAGCACGGCCACGGTGCTTTCCGGCAGGACCCGGGGCACGTTCTCCAGCAAACCGCCGCCGGTGATGTGGGCCATGCCCTTGACCGGCAGTTTTTCCATCAGCTTGAGGATGGGCTTCACATAGATGCGGGTCGGGGCCATGACCACGTCGGCCAGGGTGCGCGCATTTCCGTCCACTTCGTCGAACTTGGCGTTCATGTCCGGATTGGCGCGCTCGATGATCTTGCGGACCAGGGAATAGCCGTTGGAATGGGCGCCGGAGGAAGCCAGGCCGAGGACCACGTCGCCCGGCTGGATGGTGGAGCCGTCAATGAGCTTGGACTTCTCGGCCACGCCGACGGCGAAGCCGGCCAGGTCGTATTCGCCGTCCGGGTACATGCCCGGCATTTCGGCGGTCTCGCCGCCGATAAGGGCGCAGCCGGCCAGCTCGCAGCCCTTGGCGATGCCGCCGACCACGGCAGCAGCGGTATCAACGTGGAGCTTGCCGCAGGCGAAGTAGTCCAGGAAGAACAGGGACTCGGCGCCCTGGACCAGGATGTCGTTCACGCTCATGGCCACCAGATCCTGGCCCACGGTGTCGTGACGGTTGAGCTGGAAGGCCAGCTTGAGCTTGGTGCCGACGCCGTCGGTACCGGAAACCAGGACCGGTTCCTTGTAGCGCTTGGGCACTTCGAAGAGGGCGCCGAAGCCGCCGATACCGCCCAGAACGCCGTCGCGCAGGGTCTTCTTGGCCAGGGGCTTGATACGATCGACGAGGGCGTCGCCGGCATCGATGTCGACACCGGCATCACGGTAGGAGAGGGAAGTGTTCTGGGTCATGGTCCGCTGGGCTGGCGAGGGGCGGGGGAGCCCGCCGGTGGATAAAGCGCTGATTTTACCCGAAACCCGGCCCTCCCCCTAACCTCGCAGGCGCTCGGACGGACGCCGGGGAGAAATGAATCCTATAGTTTGTAGTTCTCGACAGCGGCCGTTCGCTATAAATGCCCAAAACAACAAAGGACCGTACTTGCGATGAGGAAGGCGTTTGCCAAGGCACTGAGGAAAATGCGCAAGGCCCAGGGATTGACGCAGGAGGATTTCGCCCTGGTTTCGAGCCGCACCTACCTTAGCAGCCTGGAACGCGGCAAGAAGAGTCCGACCCTGGACAAGGTGTGCGACCTGGCGAAAATCATCGGCGTCCATCCCTTGAGCCTTTTGACCCTGACATGCCTCTATTTCGAACATGAAGACACCGACAACCTGGATTCCCTCGTCGCCCGGATCAAATCGGAGATCGACCTGCCCCGCCTGGAATCGCCCGTGATCCGCATCCTCATTACCGACGACCATGCCATGGTCCGGGAAGGATTGAAGCAACTGTTCAGTTTTGTCGACGATATCGAAGTCGTCGGGGAGGCCGGCGATGGCGCCCGGGCCCTGGAGCTTCTCGCCCGGGGGGGAATCGACGTGCTGCTCCTCGACCTCAACATGCCCGGCCTCTGCGGCAAGGAACTCGTCTCGGCCATCCGCAGCCGCTATCCCGATCTCCCCATCCTGGTCCTGACCATGAACATCGAGCAGCAGGTCGCCCATGGCGCCCTCAAAGCCGGGGCCAACGGCTACCTGTCCAAGGACCAGGAACCGGAAACCCTGATCGAGGCCGTCCGCACCGTCGCCGCCGGCGGCCTGTTCATCGACCCCAGGCATTCGGAAGCCCTCGCCGACCGCTTCGCCCCAGCCTGCAACTGACCCGGCCTGGGGTATCATCCCGTCATGATCGGGGCAGGCGGCGACCGCCCCCCGACCACGACAACCAGGGCTGCCCCATGAATATCCTCATCGTCGACGACGAACCGGCCATTGCCGACACCCTCGCCTACGCGTTGCGTACCGAGGGTTTTTCGTCCGACTGGTGCGGCCTGGGCCGGGAGGCGCTGGAACTGGCCGGCAGCGGCCGCTATGCCCTGGTGGTCCTGGACATCGGCCTGCCGGACATGAGCGGATTCGATGTCTGCCGCGGACTGCGCCGCCATTCCGACGTGCCGGTCATCTTCCTCACCGCCCGCGACCACGAGGTGGACCGCATCGTCGGCCTGGAACTGGGGGCCGACGACTACGTTTCCAAGCCCTTCAGCCCCCGGGAGGTGGTTTCCCGGGTGCGGGCCATCCTGCGCCGGTCCCGACCGGCAAAGCCGGAGCAACCGGCGGCCGACGGCGGCCAGGCCTTCGAAATCGACCGGGAAGGGCTGCGCATCGCCTATTGCGGCGCCTGGCTCAACCTCACCCGCTACGAATACCTGCTGCTGGCCCTGCTCCTGGAGCGCCCCGGCCGGGTGCTGAGCCGGGAGCGCATCATGGCCGATGTCTGGCAGGACGCCCTGGACACCACCGACCGCACCGTGGATACCCACATCAAGACCCTGCGGACCAAGCTGCGGGCCGTCACCCCGGATCAGGACCCCATCGTCACCCACCGGGGCCTGGGCTACAGCCTGAATCCCCAGTGAAGAACGTCTCCGTCCGGCTCTTCCTCGGCTACTTCCTCATGCTGGGCCTGGCCGCCTGGTTCGTCCTCAATATCTTCAGCCACGAGACCGAGCCCGGCATCCGCCAGGCCACCGAGGAAACCCTGGTGGACACCGCCCACGTCCTGGCCGAACTGGCCGCCCAGGACCTGGCCAACAACCGCATCGGGACCGGCACTTTCGCCGCCTCCATCCGCGCCGCCGGCCGACGGACGCCCCAGGCCTCCATCTCCGGCGTCTACAAGGACACGGTGGATTTCCGGGTCTATGTCACCGACGCCCAGGGCATCGTGGTCTACGACTCGGAAGGCACCGCCCGGGGGTCCGATTACTCCCACTGGCTGGATGTGGCCCGGGTCCTGCGGGGCGAATACGGTGCCCGCAGCACCCGGGAAGACCCGGACGATCCCCGCACCTCGGTGATGTATGTGGCGGCGCCCATCTTCTGGCAGGGGGAGCGCATCGGCGTCCTGTCGGTGGCCAAGCCCATGTCCTCCGTCATGCCCTACATCGACCGGGCCGCCGCCCGGGTCAAGAAGGCCGGCCTGGTCATGCTGGCGGCCTCGGCCTTCATCGGGCTGGCCTTTTCGGCCTGGCTGACTTTCTCCATCAACCGGCTCCAGGCCTATGCCCGGGACGTGGCCGCCGGCCGCCGGGCCGAGCCGCCCACCACCGGCGGCACCCAGTTTTCCGAGCTGGCCCGGGCCCTGGCCGCGATGCGGGAGAAGCTGGAGGGCAGGCAGTACGTGGAAAACTACGTCCAGAACCTGGCCCACGAGATGAAGAGCCCGCTCACCGCCGTGGTCGGCGCCGCCGAAATCCTCAAGGAAGACCCACCCGCCGACGACCGCCGCCGCTTCGTAGGCAGCATCCTGGACCAAAGCCGCCGCCTGCAACAG
Organism: Rhodocyclaceae bacterium; assembly: GCA_035655235.1. Lineage (GTDB taxonomy): Bacteria > Pseudomonadota > Gammaproteobacteria > Burkholderiales > Rhodocyclaceae > JAGTRP01. Next base: position 4,573 of record DASRUX010000287.1, read on the forward strand.
ATCATCGAGCGCATGCTGATGTTGGCCCGGGTGGAACAGCTCCAGTCCCCGGAAGGCAAGGCCGAGATTTCCATGGCGGAATTGGCCCGGCAGTGCATCGCCTCCCGGGCCGTCGCCCTGGAAGGCCGCCATCTTCAATGTCGCCTGGACGCCCGCACCGAGGGCCGGCTGCGGGGCGACGCCTTCCTCCTCCAGCAGGCCCTGTCCAACCTCCTGGACAACGCCATCGAGTTCTCCCCCGCCGGGTCGGCCATCGACATCACCCTGGCGGAACAGGACGGCCTACTCGAAATCGCCGTCCGCGACCACGGCAGCGGCGCCCCGGACTACGCCCTGCCCCACCTGTTCGAGCGCTTCTACTCCCTGCCCCGCCCGGCCACCGGCCAGAAGAGCACCGGCCTGGGCCTGCCCTTCGTGCGGGAAGTAGCGCGGCTCCACGGCGGCGACGCCCGCTTCGGGAATCATCCGGAAGGCGGCGCCGAGGCAGCGCTGCAACTGCCCCTGCCCCGCTGACCAGCGGCTCCCCACCGCTC
>DASRUX010000288.1:0-9723 GCA_035655235.1 Rhodocyclaceae bacterium
CGGCCGGATTCACCGTCAAGGGCCGGCTCGACGCCGTTCCTGAAGTGCCGCCCCTGGAGAAGCTCCAGGCCGAAGTGGCGGCGGGCAACCCGGAACTGGCCCGTTCCCGGGCCGAGGCCCGGCGGGCGGAGCGGCTGCTCGACCATGAACGGGCCCTGCGTTGGCCCAGCCTGGCGGTGAAGGCGAGCCGGGAGGAAGACCCGGACCTGCGCACCAGCCGCATCGGCCTGGTGATGTCGATTCCCCTTTGGGATCGCCGCAGCGGCCCGGTGGGGGAGGCGACGGCCAACCTCTCCCGAGTGCGCAATGAGCTGGCGGTCCGGGAATTCACCCTCGCCCAGGACCTGCAATACGCCTATCAGCAATATGAAATCGCTCAGACCCAGGTGACGGCCCTGGAGTCGGGCATCGTCCGCCAGGCCGAGAACGCCCTCAAGGTGGCGGAAGCCTCCTACCGCTTCGGCGAACGGGGCATCCTGGAAGTGCTGGATGCCCAGCGGGTCTACCGCGCCGCCCGCAACGAACTGATTGCCGCCCGCTTTGAACTGGCCGCCGCCTGGGCCGAGATCGAGCGCCTGCGTGCCCAGCCCCTGCCGTGAGAAACCAGAAAATGACCCCGCTCCCGCGCTTTTCTTCCCTCCGCATCCTTTCCCTGGTCCTTGCCGTCGCCGGCCTGGCCGCCTGCAATCAGGAGAAGGCGGCCCCGGCGGCAGCTGCGCCGGTCGATCCCTATGTGGTCCAGCCGGCCGAAGCCCTGGCCGCCCAGCTCAAGGTTGCTCCCGTGGCGACGGCGCCCATTGCCGAGACATTGCGAGTGGCCGGCCGCGTCGATTTCGACGAGCAGCGCCTGGCCCGCATTGGCGCCACGGTTACCGGCCGGGTGACCGAAATCCACGCCATGGTCGGCCAGGAGGTGAAGAAGGGCGACAGCCTCGCCCAGATCAACAGCAGCGAGCTTTCCGCCGCCCAGCTTTCCTACCTCAAGTCCCGGGCCCAGATGGAGCTGAACAGGCGCAATGCCGAGCGGGCCCGCGCCCTGTATCAGGCGGACGTGATCGGCGCCGCCGAGATGCAGCGCCGGGAAAGCGAATACGACATCGCCAGCGCCGAGACCCGGGCTGCCCGGGACCAGCTGCGGGTCCTGGGGGTGAGCGCCGGGGCCATCGAGCGCCTGGGCAAGACCGGCGCTATCGACTCGGTGACGCCGGTGGTGTCCTCCCTCTCCGGCGTGGTGGTGGAGCGCAAGGTCGCCCACGGCCAGGTGGTCCAGCCCACCGACGCCCTGTTTTCGGTGGCCGATCTGTCCAGGGTGTGGGCCGTGGCCCAGGTGCCCGAGCAGCAGGTGAGCCAGGTCAAGGTCGGCCAGTCGGTGACCATCGAAGTGCCTGCCCTGGATAACGAAAAGCTCCTCGGCAAGCTCATCTCCGTCGGCCAGACCGTCAATCCGGAAACCCGCACCGTCCTGGTCCGTACCGAGCTGGACAACGCCGACGGCCGGCTGAAACCCGCCATGCTGGCTTCCATGCTCATCGAGGCCAAGCCGGTGGTGCGTCTGGTGGTGCCCGCCGCTGCCGTGGTCCGGGAGAACGACGAGGACCACGTCTTCGTGGCCGCCGGGGACGGCAGCTTCCGTCTCACCAAGGTGACCCTGGCCCCGGAAACCGGCGGCCGCCGGCCGGTAGTCTCCGGTCTCAAGCCTGGTGACAAGGTGGTCATCGAAGGCGCCTTCCACCTTAACAACGAGCGCAAGCGCAAGGAACTGGAAGGATGATCGAGTCCCTGATCCGCACCGCCCTCAAGCAGCGGCTGGTGGTGGCGGTGATTGCCGCCGTGCTGTTGGTTTTTGGCATCGACGCCGCCAGGAAGCTCTCGGTGGATGCCTTCCCTGACGTGACCAACGTCCAGGTTCAGATCGCCACCGAGGCCCCGGGCCGCTCCCCCGAGGAGGTCGAGCGCTTCGCCACCGTGCCCCTGGAGGTAGCCATGACCGGCCTGCCGGGGCTGGTGGAAATGCGCTCCCTGAACAAGCCGGGGCTGTCCCTCATCACCCTGGTGTTCACCGACGCCACCGATGTCTATTTCGCCCGGCAGCTGGTCATGGAGCGCCTGCTGGAAGTGGGCTCGCGGCTGCCCGCGGGCCTGACACCCGTTCTCGGGCCGGTGTCCACCGGCCTGGGCGAGGTCTATCAATACACCCTGGAGCGCCCCGACGACGGCAGCCGCACTCTCACCGAGGAAGAACTGACCCAGCGCCGCATCGCCCAGGACTGGGTGGTCCGGCCCCTGTTGCGCTCCATCCCCGGCGTGGCCGAGATCAACTCCCAGGGCGGCTTCGTCAAGCAGTACCAAGTCCTGGTGAACCCGGACAAGCTGCGCCACTACCACTTGGCCATCGCCGATGTCTATCAGGCGGTGGCCCGCAACAACGCCAACGCCGGCGGCGGGGTGTTGCCCCAGTACGCGGAACAGTATCTGATCCGGGGCGTCGGCCTGGTGCGGGACCTTGAGGACTTGCGGGCCATCGTCCTCAAGGAAAAGGATGGCGTGCCGGTCTACGTCCGGGACGTAGCCCAGGTGAGTTTGGGGCACGACGTGCGCCAGGGGGCGCTGGTGAAGAACGGCGTCACCGAATCGGTGGGCGGCGTGGTGATGATGATCGCCGGCGGCAACGCCAAGGCGGTGGTCAGCAAGATCAAGGAACGGGTGGGCGAGATCAACGCCAAGGACATGCTCCCCGGCGGCCTCAGGATCGTCCCCTACTATGACCGTTCCGAGCTGGTGGATGCCGCCCTGTGGACCGTCACCAAGGTGCTCCTGGAGGGCGTAGTCCTGGTGGTGATCGTGCTCTTCCTTTTCCTCGGGGACGTGCGCTCCTCCCTCATCGTGGTCGCCACCCTGGTGCTGACGCCGCTCCTCACCTTCATGGCCATGAACCGCCTGGGGATTTCCGCCAACCTCATGTCCCTGGGGGGGCTGGCCATCGCCATCGGCCTCATGGTGGACGGCTCGGTGGTGGTGGTGGAGAACGCCTTCGCCCAGCTCGGGAGCGCCGCCCATCGGGGCGAGAGCCAGGTGCGGATCATCCTGCGGGCGGTGGTCGAGGTGGCGACGCCGGTGATCTTCGGGGTCGGCATCATCATCCTGGTCTTCCTGCCCCTCATGACTTTGCAGGGCATGGAGGGCAAGATGTTCGCGCCGCTCGCCTACACCATCGCCATTGCCTTGGCGATTTCCCTGGTGCTGTCGCTCACCCTGTCGCCGGTGCTGTCCACTTACCTGCTGAAGCCGCCGGCCCACGACGGGGACCACGACACCCGCCTCATCGCCGCCATGAAGCGCCCCTATCTGCGGCTCCTGGACCTCGCCCAGGCCAACCAGAAAAAGACCGTTACGGTCGCCCTGGGCGCCTTCGCCCTGGCGCTGGCCATCGTTCCCTTCCTGGGATCGGCTTTCATCCCGGAAATGAAAGAAGGTTCGGTGGTGCCCGGCATCAACCGGGTGCCCAACATTTCCCTGGATGAGTCCATCCGCATGGAAAACCAGGCCATGAAGCTGGTGATGGAGGTGCCGGGGGTGAAATCCGCCGTCTCCGGCGTCGGCCGTGGCGAGAGCCCGGCCGATCCCCAGGGGCCCAACGAATCGACGCCCATCGTCAGCCTCAAACCCCGCAGCGAATGGCCCGCCGGCTGGAATCAGGACGACATCGCCGAGGCCATTCGGGAAAAACTCAAGGTCCTGCCCGGGGTGCAGATTGTCATGGCCCAGCCCATCTCTGACCGGGTGGACGAGATGGTCACCGGGGTGCGTTCCGACATCGCCGTGAAGGTTTTCGGCGACGACCTGGAACAGCTCAAGAAGCTGGCCAACCAGATTTCCAAGGTCGCCCAGGGCATCAAGGGCGCCCAGGACCTGCGGGTGGAGCGGGTTACCGGCCAGCAGTATCTGCAGATCGAGATCGATCGCCAGGCCATCGCCCGCCTGGGCCTCAATGTAGCCGACGTAAACGACCTGCTGGAGACGGCAGTAGGCGGCAAGATCGCCACCGAAATCTTCGAGGGCGAACGCCGCTTCCCGGCGGTGGTGCGCCTGCCGGAGAACTTCCGCAACAACATCGAAGCCATTTCCAACATCCTGCTGACTTCGGCGGATGGCGCCCAGGCACGGCTGGCCGACGTGGCCCATATCCGGGTGGCTGACGGCCCCGCCCAAATTTCCCGCGAGCTGGGCAAACGCCGGATCGTGGTCGGCGTGAATGTGAAGGATCGGGACCTGGGCAGCTTCGTGGCCGAACTTCAGCAGAAGGTGGATAGCCAGGTGAAACTGCCGGAAGGCTATTATCTGGAATGGGGGGGCCAGTTCCAGAACATGGAGCGGGCCCTGGGCCATCTGATGGTCATCATTCCCATCACCATCGGCGCCATCTTCTTCCTGCTCTTCCTGCTGTTCAATTCCTTGCGCTTCGCCACCCTGATCATCACCGTCCTGCCCTTTGCCTCCATCGGTGGGGTCATCGGGCTCTTCGTCACCGGGGAATACCTGTCGGTGCCGGCCTCGGTGGGGTTCATCGCCCTGTGGGGCATCGCCGTGTTGAACGGCGTGGTGCTGGTGTCCTACATCCGCAGCCTGCGGGACCAGGGCATGAGCGTCCGGGAAGCGGTGCTGGAAGGCGCCCGGCTGCGGTTCCGGCCGGTCATGATGACCGCCACCGTGGCCATGCTGGGCCTCATCCCCTTCCTCTTTTCGACGGGGCCCGGCTCCGAAGTCCAAAGGCCGCTCGCCATCGTGGTCATCGGCGGCCTCATCACATCAACCCTATTGACCCTCGTCGTGTTGCCCACCCTGTACCGGTGGTTTGACCAGGAACTGGACGAGGAAACGGTGGAAGCATGAAAGAGATCAAAGCCATCATCCGCCCCAACAAGCTGCCGGCCCTGCGGGACGCCCTGCGGGAACTGGAAGGCTTTCCGGGCATGACCGTGAGCAAGGCCGAGGGCTGTTCCGCTCCCGCCCGCCACACCCAGCGCAAGAACATCAAGGACGAACTGACCGACTACACGGCCAAAACCCGGGTGGAAATCGTCGCCCCCGACGAGGTGGCGGACGCTATCGTCGATTGCATCGTCAAGGTCGCCCAGACGGGGCAGGTGGGCGACGGGTTGGTGTGGGTGACCGACGTGGGCCGGGCGGTCTTCATCCACAAGACCACCGGGCCCGTCTAGCGGGTCACTGGAGCGGGGTGCTGCAGAGGGCTTCCACGGCGGGGTGCCGGATGCGCCGCTCGTTGGAGATGGCGAAGATGTGCTCCCGAACCCCGTCCATGGGGCCGATGGGTTCGGCCTCCAGTTGCCGGCGGACTTCGTCGGCCAGGGCGAGGGGCGCCGGGAAGAGCCCCAGGCCGGAACGGCCGAAGGTCTGGAGGAGGGCGCTGTCCTCGTATTCCCCCACGATGTCCGGGCGGACGCCGTGGCTTTCCAGCCAGCGGTCGATCTGGCCGCGGACCATGTTGTGGCGGGTGGGTAGTAGCAGGGGGGCGCCCTGCAGGCTGGCCGGGAAATCGGCGCGGTAGCGCTCGGCCAGGTCTTTGGTGCCGAAGATGCCGACCTCGAGCTCCGCCAGGGAGTGGCTGAACACCCGCAGGTTGCCGCCGGTGGGCGCCGGGCGGTCGGTGAGGACCACGTCCAGCTTGTGCAGGGCCAAGTCGGCGAGGAGGTCCTGGAATTCCCCCTCGTTGCAGATGAGGCGCATGTTGTCCAACTGCTCCATCACCGAGGTCAGGAGCCGGTGGGCCACCAGCTTGGGGAGTCCGTCGGAAATGCCGGCCACCAGGCGCAGGTTGCGGCTGCCTTCGGCATCGTCCAGGGCATCCACCATCTGCTCTCCCAGCTGGAATATCTGGTCGGCGTAGCCCAAGGCGATGCGCCCGGCTTCGGTGAGGACCAGGCCGCGCCCCTGGGCGGCGAACAGGGCTTTGCCCAGGGAGCGTTCCAGGAGAGAAAGCTGGCCGCTTACCGTCTGCACGGCGACATCGAGGCGTTCTGCCGCCCGGGTGACGCTGCCCTCCTGGGCGACCACCCAGAAGTAATGCAGATGCTTGTAATTGAGCTTGGCCAAGGGGTCAGCACTGGAGGAGGGCGTCCACGGCCTTCTCCAACTCGGCGGTCAGGGCCTGGACCGTGGCGCGGCGAGTCTCGTTGCTGTCCAGGTCGACCTTCTCGCCGGGCTTCGGCGTTAGCAGCCGGACCAGGTGGTGGGCGAGGGCGCTGATATCGTCCAGGTCCAGGGGCTCGGCCAGTCCGGCGATGTCTTCCGCTGCCAGCCGGATGCCGTAGACGTCGGCGGGCAGGACGGTCAGGGCCTCCTGGATGCGTTCCAGGCAGTCGCCGGCCTCATCCACGAACAGCCGGTCCAGAACCGGGGAGCGGACCTGGTCGGCATTTTGCGGATCGGCACAGAATTCCAGGCGGTCGGCAAAGTGCTGTGCCCGGTCAGGGAAAGCGTCCTGCTCCAGGCTGCCCGGCATGGAAAGGGATTCGAAGGTGGCGGTGAGGGCCGCCACCAAGCGGGGATGGCTCACATCCCCGTTGGGTTCCAGACGATCGGTGGCGCTGGCCAGGGCCTCGGCCAGGCGAAGGCAGTTGGCCTCGCCCAGTTCCAGGGCCACGGAGTAGAGCTCGAAGACTGCCGGCCGCAGGCCGGCCAGCCCATCCTCGTGGCGCTCGAACCAGCACACCGCCAGGCGATCGCAGACTTCCTGCCAGCGCTTGGCGGCTTCCGGCGGGAAGCGGGGCTTCTTGTCCTTGCCTACCCAGGGGAGGATGGAGGCCGTGGCCTCCAGGGTGGGCGCCAGGGCGGCGCGGCTTTCCGCCAGGGGATCGTCCGGGGCAGCCATATCAGCCGGCCAGTTTGGCGAAGGCCTCCACGACTTCCTTGGGGGCCTGGACCAGTTCGATGAGGACGCCTTCGCCGCCGATGGGGAATTCCTCATTGCCCTTCGGGTGCAGGAAGCAGATGTCGAAGCCGGCGGCGCCCTTGCGGATGCCGCCAGGAGCGAAGCGCACGCCGTTGGCGGTCAGCCATTCCACCGCCTTGGGCAGGTCGTCGATCCACAGGCCGACGTGGTTGAGCGGGGTGGCATGGACGGCGGGTTTCTTCTCCGGGTCCAGGGGCTGCATGAGGTCCACTTCCACCTTGAAGGGACCCTTGCCCATGGCGCAGATGTCCTCATCGACGTTTTCCCGCTCACTCATGAAATTGCCGGTGACTTCCAGGCCGAACATGTCGACCCAGAGGGTGCGCAGCTTGTCCTTGGACGGACCGCCGATGGCGATCTGCTGGATGCCGAGGACCTTGAAGGGGCGGGTGCTGTTGCTCATGCTTTGTTCCTTTTTTGATAAGCGAGATAAATCATCACGAGGCCGGCCAGGATCATGGGCAGGGACAGCCACTGGCCCATGCTGATGGTGTAGGAGTGGCCGAAGATGCCGGCGTCCGGCTCCCGGAAGTATTCGACCAAGAAGCGGAAAATACCATAGCCCACGAGGAATGCGCCCGACACGGCGCCCCGGGGGCGCTCCCGGCCGGAGTAGAGCCAGAGGATGGCAAAGAGGGCCAATCCTTCCAGCCCGGCGTGGTAGAGCTGGGACGGGTGGCGGGGTAGGGCATCGCCCGCCTGGGGAAAAATCATGGCCCAGGGCAGCGACGGATCGGCGGCCCGGCCCCACAGCTCGCCATTGATGAAATTGCCGATGCGCCCGGCCATGAGGCCCAGGGGTACCAGGGGGGCGATGAAGTCGGTGACTTCCAGCCAGGGCTTCCTATATTTGCGGGACCACAGGGTCATGGCGGCGAGGACGCCGAGGAAGCCGCCGTGGAAGCTCATGCCTCCCTTCCAGACGGCGATGATCTCGACCGGGTTGGAAAAGTAATAGCCGGGCTCGTAGAACAGCACCTGGCCCAGCCGGCCCCCTAGAATGACGCCGAGCACGCCATAGAAAAGCATGTCGTCCAGTTGCTCGATGGTCCAGCCCGATAGGGGGCGCTGCTGGATGCGGTGCCGCCCGAGGAGGAAGAACTGGGCGAAGGCCAGCAGGTACATGATGCCGTACCAATGCACCGCGACCGGGCCAAGCTTGAAGGCAATGGGGTTGAACTGGGGGTGGAGGAGCATCGGCGGGGCGATTGGGCTAGAATTCCGCAATTATAGTTGGTGCCGCCCGGCACAGCCCCCTGGAGTACCGTCATGCCCCAATACCGTTCCCATACCTCCACCCACGGCCGCAACATGGCCGGCGCTCGCGCCCTGTGGCGCGCCACCGGCATGAAGGATGGCGATTTCGGCAAGCCCATCATCGCCGTGGTCAATTCCTTCACCCAATTCGTGCCCGGCCATGTGCACCTGAAGGACCTCGGCCAACTGGTGGCCAGGGAGATCGAGGCGGCGGGCGGCATTGCCAAGGAATTCGACACCATCGCCATCGACGACGGCATCGCCATGGGCCACTCCGGCATGCTCTATTCCCTGCCCAGCCGGGACCTGATCGCCGATTCCGTGGAATACATGTGCAACGCCCATTGCGCCGATGCCATGGTCTGCATCTCCAATTGCGACAAGATCACCCCGGGAATGCTGATGGCCGCCATGCGCCTCAATATTCCGGCCATCTTCGTCTCCGGCGGTCCCATGGAAGCTGGCAAGGTGAAGTGGGAAGGCAAGGTTATTTCGGTGGACCTCATCGACGCCATGATCAAGGCCGGGGACAGCAGTTGCTCCGACCAGGATGTCGATAACTTCGAGCGTTCCGCCTGCCCGACCTGCGGTTCCTGTTCCGGCATGTTCACCGCCAATTCCATGAATTGCCTGACTGAGGCGCTGGGTCTGTCCCTGCCGGGCAACGGCACCGTGGTCGCCACCCATGCCGACCGCAAGGACCTGTTCCTGCGCGCCGGCCGTACCATCGTCGAGCTGTGCAAGCGCTGGTACGAGCAGGAGGACGCTTCCGTGCTGCCCCGTTCCATCGCCAACCGGCAGGCTTTTGAGAACGCCATGGCCCTGGACGTTTCCATGGGCGGTTCCACCAACACCGTGCTCCATATCCTGGCGACTGCCCAGGAGGCCGGCGTGGAATTCACCATGCAGGACATCGACCGCATCTCCCGCAAGGTGCCTTGTCTGTGCAAGGTGGCACCCGCCACCCAGGACTACCATATTGAAGATGTCCATCGCGCCGGGGGCATCATGGGCATCCTGGGCGAGCTGGATCGGGCCGGCCTCATTCACCGCGATAGCCCCACTGTTCATGCCAAAACCCTGGGCGAAGCCATCGACGTTTGGGACGTGGTGCGGGAGCATGACGTCAAGGTGCACGATTTCTACAAGGCAGCGCCCGGCGGCATCCCGACCCAGACCGCCTTTTCCCAGGATCGCCGCTTCAACGAACTGGATCTGGATCGCACCCACGGCTGCATCCGCAACCTGGCCAATGCCTATTCCAAGGATGGCGGCTTGGCTGTGCTCTACGGCAATATCGCCGAGGACGGCTGCATCGTGAAGACCGCCGGGGTGGACGACTCGATCCTCAAATTCACCGGCAAGGCCCGGGTCTATGAAAGCCAGGACAACGCCGTGGAAGGCATCCTGAGTGGCGAAGTGGTGTCCGGCGACGTGGTCATCGTCCGCTACGAAGGTCCCAAGGGCGGCCCTGGCATGCAGGAAATGCTCTACCC
>DASRUX010000289.1:0-9345 GCA_035655235.1 Rhodocyclaceae bacterium
GCCGGCCACCGGTATGTCCGCTGCAGCGTGCTCCCATTCGAATTCGGTGGGAAGGCGCTTGCCGGCCCAGCGGGCGAAGGCGTCGGCCTCGAAATAGCTCACCTGGCAGACCGGAGCTTCCAGATCCAGGGGCTCCAGGCCGCGGAGTCCCATCTGCCGCCAGGTGCCGTCGTCTTCTTCCCAGTAGAGGGGGCTATCCCAGTTTTCGGCCTGGACCCGGGCCCAGCCGTCGGAGAGCCAGTGGCCGGGTGTGCGGTACCCGCCGTCGGCCATGAAATCCAGCCATTCCCGGTTGGTGACCGGCCGGGATGCCAGGGCGTAGGGGCGCAGATATACCTGGTGGCGGGGGCCTTCGCAGTCGAAGGCGAAGCCGTTGCCGGCATGGCCGATTTCCACCAGGCCGCCGTCGAATTCCTGCCAGGTGGGGGAGGCGGTTCCGGCCTCCGTTGGTAAGGGCTGGGCCGCGGCCGGATGGTAGGCGGGACGCAAGGGATTCTGGGCGAAGAGGTGGAGGAGGTCGGTGAGGAAAAGCTCCTGGTGCTGCTGCTCGTGGTGCAGCCCCAGTTCGGCCAGGGCCCGGGCCGGCGGGGCAAGGCCGGGCTCCAGGAGCCGGACCATGGCCTCGTCCACCGCCCGGCGGTAGGCGAGGATGTCCGCCAGGGGCGGGCGGGTGAGGAGGCCGCGGCGGGGCCGGGGATGCCGGGGGCCGACGGCCTCGTAATAGGAGTTGAACAGGTAGGGGTAGTCATCGCAGAACCCGCGGTAGCCCGGCACCAGGGGTTTGAGCAGGAATTGCTCGAAGAACCAGGTGGTATGGGCGAGATGCCATTTCCCGGGGCTGGCGTCGTCCATGGACTGGACGGTCAGGTCGGCTTCGCCCAGGGGGGCGGCGAGGGTTTCGGTCCACGCGCGGACATCCCGGTAGCGGGAGACAAGGCAATCCTGGGCTGGGGCTTGGGCCGTGGGAGCGTTCACTGTTCTTCCTGGGAGTCGGGACGCCGATGCGGCCTCGGCCGTTCCGGCGGTTCTCGTTTCGGCACCGGGTTTTCGGAATTGGTTCGCGGCCGGGCCGGGAGAGCTTCCATGCCAATCCGGTTAGGATTTTTCCTACAAGGCTTCAGTAAATCTCCTGACAAAATCCGTATCCGCTGACTGACAGGCTTCGCTGATGCAGGCATTATGGATACCCTGGGCTGGGGTCGAACCGACTCAGGCAAAAGTCACAATCTCCTGACGGAACGTATCTGCCGACCGACGGCCCTCCCGGGGCGGGGGGCGGATACCCTGGACAGGATCAAAGCAATTTCAAGCGGAGGACATCATGAAAACCATTCTTTTGGTCGACGATTCGGCAACCATCCTGCTCAGCATTTCCAATGTGCTGTCCAAGGCCGGCTATGCCGTGGAAAAGGCCGGCAATGCGGCGGAAGCCCTGAAGAAGTTCAGCGCCGGCGCCAAGATCGACCTGCTGATCACCGACCTCAACATGCCGGGCATGAACGGCATCGACTTCATCAAGGAAGTCCGCAAACTGCCCGCCTACAAGTTCATGCCCATCCTTTTCCTCACCACCGAGTCTCAGCAATCCAAGCGGGCCGAGGCCAAGGCGGCGGGCGCTTCGGGGTGGCTGGTCAAGCCGGCCACCGCCGACGAGCTTCTCAACACCATCAAGCTGGTAATGCGCTGACACTATGCAAAGTACCTCGGCCTATTACAGTAGGCTTTCCCTGGTGGTCGGCATCGTTGCCCTCGGGGTGGCGCTGACGGTCTATTTCTTCAACCAGTGGTTCCACCAGTCCCTGCTGCCCTGGCTGGGTTTCACCGCTCCCTTTGGGGACATGGTGGGGGCAGTGGTCATCGTCCTGGCGACCCACCTCGGACAGCGGCTGGTGTCCATCGCTTTCTACCGGGACCAACACCTGGGCAGCGAAGCGGAGCGGGAGCGGCACAGCAAGCTTGAGGCCGAACGGCTCGATGCCCTGAAGCAGGTGGCGGATGAACTGCGCCATTTCGGCAAGTTCAAGGAAATGGTCGGCGGGCAGTTGTCCCTGACCATCCAGGATACGGAAAAGGCAGCCTATTCCATCGTCGAGCGCTTGAGCACCATCGATGGGACGGTGTCCAAGCTGGACCGCTTCGTTGCCGAGTCCAACGACGAGTCCGCCCGGAACGCCGCCGCCACCCATGCCCGCATCGAACAGAACAAGCGCCTCATCGATACCATGCGCGAGTACATCGCCCAGCGCATCCAGGAGGGGCACCGGGACCAGGAGCGCATCAACGAGGTGGTCCGCGCCGCCCACTCCTTGGAATCCCTGGTCCAGCTCATCCGGGGCATCGCCAAGCAGACCAACCTGCTGGCGCTGAACGCCGCCATCGAGGCGGCCCGGGCGGGCGAAGCGGGCCGGGGCTTCGCGGTAGTGGCCGACGAGGTGAGAAAGCTTTCGGGTGAGACCGAGGATGCCGTCGACCGCATCAACCAGGGAATTTCGGAGATGGCCCATGCCATCGAATCCCAGTTCCAGGACAAGCTTTCCCAGTCCAATCTGGACAAGGATCAGGAGGTGCTGGACAGCTTTGCTTCCCAGCTCGACGAACTGGGCCGGGACTACGCGGCCCTGGTCGCCACCCAGGGGGATGTCATGCAGACCATTTCCGGCAGCAGCCAGGAACTGGCCAGCATGTTCATGGATGCCATCGCCGGCGTCCAGTTCCAGGACGTGACCCGCCAGCAGATCGAGACGGTCATCGACGCCCTGGGCCGGCTCAACGATTTCCTCCGGCGCATGGCGGACCGGCTGGAGCGGCCGGAGGACGAGACCCTGGCCCACGAGTCCATGTCCCAGCACCTGGAGGAGATTTTCGATACCTACGTCATGCATTCCCAGCGCCAGTCGCACCAGGAAGCCGTCTTCGGGGCAGGCGCCGGGAAAGCGTCCGACAACGGACCCAAAGTGGAGCTCTTCTGATGGCCGACAACTGCCTTTCCATCGATCGCGACCTCACCATCTACCATGCCGCCGACCTCAAGAAGGAACTGCTCGATGCCCTGGCGGCCGGCGACCAGCTGGACCTCGACCTGTCCCGGGTGGAGGAGATGGACACCGCCGGTATTCAGCTCCTCATCCTGGCCAAGCAGGAGGCCACCCAGCAGGGTAAGGCCATGCGCATCGTCGAGCACAGCGCGGCGGTGCGGGAGGTGATCGAGTTCTACAACATGGCGGCGTTTTTCGGCGATCCCCTGGTCATCCTGGCCAGCGAGCCCGCCTGATGCATCCCTAACCGAGCGGAGAGGCAATGGAAGAGATCATTCAGGTATTCGTGCACGAAGCCCGGGATCAGCTCGCCGAGCTGGAAGCGGGGCTGATGCGCCTGGAACAGGGCGAGCGGGATGCGGAGCTCATCAACGCCATTTTCCGGGCTGCCCATACCGTCAAGGGGGCGGCCGGGGTGGTGGAGATCCGGGCCATCGAACGCTTCACCCATTCGGTGGAAAACGTTCTCGACCGGGTCCGCAACAATGAACTCGACCTTTCCAGGGAGCTGGTTTCCGTTCTCCTGGCCTGCAGCGACCATATCCTGGGCATGCTGGACAAGGTGGAGGCCGGCCGGATGGCCGACGAGGATTTGGCCAGCGACCAGGATGAGGTCCTGATCGGCAAGCTCGCCGCCCACCTGAACGGCGGCGCCATGCCCGCCCAGGCCAAGCCCGCCCATCCGGACGTGCCGGTGGCCGACGTGGATGTGAGCGGCGGCGGCCATGTGGCCAACGACGCCTGGCACATCTCCGTGCGCTTCGGCCGGGATGTGCTGAAGAACGGCATGGATCCTCTGGCCTTCCTGCGCTACCTCCTGTCCCTGGGCGAGATCGTCCATATCGTCACCCTGTTCGACGCCCTGCCCCTGGCGGAGGAGATGGATCCGGAATGCTGCTACCTGGGATTCGAGGTCGATCTGCGCAGCCCCTCCGACAAGGCCGCCATCGAGCGGGTCTTCGACTTCGTGCGGGACGACTGCGAACTTCACATCCTGCCGCCCCACAGCCGTATCGAGGAATACGTGGCGCTGATCGAATCCTTGCCGGAAGAGAACATGCGCCTGGGCGAAATCCTGGTGAAGAGCGGCGCCCTGACCCAGCAGGAGCTGGAAATGGGCCTCGACCGCCAGCAGCAGGATAGCGTCGCCGGCCTGGCGGAATCCGCCGAAGCTCCGCCTCCCCTGGGCAAGATCCTGGTGGACGAGCAAGTGGTGCAACGGGAGCTGGTGGAAGCCGCCGTCACCAAGCAGAAACAGGTGACCGACAAGAAGGCGGCGGAAGCCCGCCTGATCCGGGTCCAGGCGGACAAGCTGGACCAGCTTATCGACCTGGTGGGCGAACTGGTCATTGCCGGCGCCAGCGCCAACCTGGTGGCCATGAAGAGCCGCCAGATGGCCCTGGTGGAATCCACCTCCATCCTCAACCGGCTGGTGGAGGATATCCGGGACGCCGCCCTGCAACTGCGCATGGTGCAGATCGGCGAAACCTTCAACCGCTACCACCGGGTGGTGCGGGACATCAGCAAGGAACTGGGCAAGGACATCGAACTGGCCATCCGGGGCGGCGAGACCGAACTGGACAAGTCGGTGGTGGAAAAGATCGGCGACCCCCTCATGCACCTGGTCCGCAATGCCATGGACCATGGCATCGAGCCCACCGAAGTCCGGGTGGCCAAGGGCAAGCCGGAGCGGGGGCGGGTGCAGCTCAACGCCTACCACGACTCGGGCAGCGTCGTGATCGAGGTTTCCGACGATGGCGGCGGCATCGATGCCGATCGGGTGCGGGCCAAGGCCATCGAGCGCGGCCTCATCGGCGCCGGCCAGAGCATCTCCGAGCAGGAAATCATCAACCTGATCTTCGAACCCGGCTTCTCCACCGCCGAGACGGTTTCCAACCTCTCCGGCCGGGGCGTCGGCATGGACGTGGTCCGGAAGAATATCCAGGCCCTGCGGGGCAGCGTCGAGGTCCGCACCGAACTGGGCCAGGGCACCTGCTTCACCATCCGCCTGCCCCTGACCCTGGCCATCATCGACGGCTTCCTGGTGGGGGTGGAGAAGGCCTCCTACGTCATTCCCCTGGACAACGTGGTCGAGTGCCTGGAACTCCAGTTCCTGGATAACGACTGCAACTACCTCAACCTGCGGGGCGAGGTTCTGCCCTTCGTCCGCCTGCGGGAGCTGTTCCGGGTGGCCGGGCAGCGGCCCAAGCGGGAAAACGTGGTGGTGGTCCGTTATGCCGGCCAGAAGGCGGGCATCGTGGTGGATGAGCTGCGGGGCGAGTTCCAGACCGTCATCAAGCCCCTGGCATCGCTTTTCCGGCATCTCCAGGGCATCGGCGGCTCCACCATCCTCGGCAGCGGGGAAGTGGCCCTGATCCTCGATATCCAGGCATTGATCCAGCGTTGTATCGGTAGCGAAGAAGAGAAGAACCGAATAAGTAGTCAATATCGTCCGGCCCTGCCGGAAACGTCCAACTGAACAAGAACTGAGGGAGTGCACAACGATGACTGTCACAAGAAAAATGACCTTGCTGGTTCTATCGGCACTGCTCGGTATCTGCCTCCTGGGCGGAATCGGATACCAGCAGATGTCCAAGGTGTACGACGCGGCCAACTTCGGCAACGTCAATACCGTGCCCAGCCTGGTGGTCCTGAACAATGGGATGAAATCCCTGAGCCAGGTGCGGGTGCGGGTCTATCGGCACATCCTCAACACCGACGAAACCAAGATGGCGGAAATCGACGGGAAGATCCTGGAAGCCAAGGCCGGCGTCGAGGCCGCCTTCAAGAAATATCTGGATGACGGGATGGCCGCCGACGAGAAGGACAAGGCCATGCTGATGGCCGAAAGAGCCCTCCTGGCGGAGTACTTCGTAGCTGTCGAGCCGGCCCTGGCCCTGTCGCGGAAGAACCGGACGGAAGAGGCCAGGGATTCCCTGGGCAAAGCCGCCGGCCTGGCGGAAAAATTGAATACGGCCATCGAGGAGCACATCGCCTACAACCAGGAGCTCGGCAAGAAGGGTGCCGACGAGGCGGTCGCCGCCAGGGCGACTGCAACCTCGCTGTCCATCGCCGTGGCGCTGGCAACCCTGGTGGTGGTCGCGGCCATCGGCTTTTTCGTTACCCGTAGCCTGCTGCGGCAGCTGGGCGGCGAACCGGACTACGCGGCCGACGTGGTGAACCGGGTCACCGCCGGGGACCTGACGGTCGAAGTCAGCCTCCGCACCGGCGATCAGTCGAGCATGCTGGCGGCCATTCGGGAAATGATCGGCAAGCTCTCCCACATCATCGGCGAAGTGCGGGGCTCGGCGGATGCCCTGTCGAGCGCGGCGGAGGAGGTGTCGGCGACGGCCCAGTCCCTGTCCCAGTCCTCGTCGGAACAGGCGGCCTCGGTGGAGGAAACGACGGCCTCCATGGAGCAGATGACCGCGTCCATCGCCCAGAATACGGAAAATGCCCGGGTCACCGACGACATGGCGAGCAAGGCGGCCAAGGAAGCGGCGGAAGGGGGCAGCGCCGTGAAGGAAACGGTGGCGGCCATGCAGCAGATCGCCGACAAGATCGGCATCATTGACGACATCGCCTACCAGACCAACCTGCTGGCCTTGAACGCCGCCATCGAAGCGGCCCGGGCCGGGGAGCACGGCAAGGGCTTCGCGGTGGTGGCGGCCGAGGTGAGGAAGCTCGCCGAGCGCAGCCAGGTGGCGGCCCAGGAGATCGGCGAACTGGCCGGCTCCAGCGTCAAGCAGGCCGAGCGGGCGGGAGGGCTGCTGGATGCCATGGTGCCCAGCATCCGCAAGACCTCCGACCTGGTGCAGGAGATCGCTTCGGCCTCGGAAGAGCAGAGCAGCGGGGTGGGCCAGATCAACGGCGCCATGGGCCAGCTCAATCAAGCCACTCAGCAGAACGCTTCGGCATCCGAGGAATTGGCGGCGACGGCCGAGGAGATGGGGGCCCAGGCCGAGCAGTTGCAGCAGCTCATGCAGTTCTTCACCGTCAAGGAAGCCGGCCGGGCAAGCCGGGCAGCGGCGCCGCGGGCGGCTCCTGGGGCCGGGAAGCCGGCGTCCAAGCCGGCGCCCCGCAGTGCCCCGGCGGTGGCTTCCGAGGGTTTCGAACGCTTTTGAGGACAGCCGGCATCGCGGCCGGCAGTGCTATGATTCGCAACTGACACAGGCCCGGGATGGCCAGCCGATGCGGCGATTCCGGGTTGCAACGGATAACAAGGGATAGAGCGGCAATGGGAGAATTGGTGCAAAGGACAGCCGTCGCTTCGGCGGTCCAGGTGGCTGCCGAGGTCAGGCAATATCTGACTTTCAGCCTGGGCGGCGAGATGTTTGCCGTGGGCATTCTGAACGTCAAGGAAATCATCGAGTACGGCCATCTGACCGAGATTCCGATGATGCCGGCCTTCATCCGGGGGGTCATCAACCTGCGGGGCGCCGTGGTGCCGGTCATCGACCTGGCGGCCCGCTTTGGCGGCCAGCCGACCCAGGTGGGGCGTCGTTCCTGCGTCATCATCATCGAGATCGCCGATGGCGACACCACCCAGGATATCGGCGTGCTGGTGGATTCGGTGAGCGCCGTCCTGGATATTCCCGACAGCGAAATCGAGCCGCCGCCGGCCTTCGGCGCCAAGATTCGCACGGATTTCATCGAGGGCATGGGCAAGATCGCCGGCAAGTTCGTCATCCTCCTCAACGTGCAGCAGGTGCTGTCGGTCGAGGAAATGACCCTCATCTCCAACCTGGGACAAGGCTCGGACCTTCCCGCTTTGCCCAACTGAGGGGTTCAATGTCCACTCCCACCGTAGCGACCAGGCGGGACAGCGTCTCGGACGGATATAACCCGGTCCTCAGCGACGCCGAGTTCTCCCAGTTCCAGAAGCTGATCTACAAGATCGCGGGCATCAGCCTGTCCGATGCCAAGAAGGTGCTGCTGGCCGGGCGCCTGTCGAAGCGCGTCCGCCACTACCAGATGTCGAGCTTCGCCGAGTATTACCGGATGGTGTCCGGCCCCCAGGCGGGAGGGGAGCTGCAGGTCATGGTGGACCTGCTGACCACCAACGAAACCTATTTCTTCCGGGAAGGTAAGCACTTCGACTTCCTGCGCCAGCGCATCCTTGCCGGACGGCCTGCCGGCCGCCAGTTCGACGTGTGGAGCGCTGCCTGTTCCACCGGCGAGGAGGTCTACACCATTTCCATGGTGCTGGCCGATGAGCTGGGTATCGACGGCCCCTGGAGCATCATGGGCTCCGACATCAGTACCCAGGTGCTGCGCATGGCGTCCGGTGGCCACTATCCCATGGAACGGACTCGGGGCATGCCGCCGGAGTACCTGAAGAAGTATTGTCTGAAGGGAGTGCGGGAGCAGGAAGGCACCTTCCTTATCGATCCGCGGCTGCGTAACCATGTGCGCTTTTCCCAGATCAACCTCAACGAGAAGCTGCCCGATGTGGGTACCTTCGACGTGATTTTCCTGCGCAACGTCATGATCTATTTCGATCAGGAGACCAAGCGCAAGGTGGTGGCCCAGCTCTCCCAGCGCCTCAAGCCCGGCGGCTATTTCATCATCGGCCATTCCGAAACCCTGAACGGCATCAACGAGACCCTGCGGGCTGTCCAGCCCACCATCTACATCAAGCCATGATGGAGACGGACAGCCCGGTCAGGGAAATCCATCTGAATCCGGGCGATCTGTGGTTCGGCAGCGGGGCAGTGCGTTTGCGTACCGTCCTCGGTTCCTGCATTTCGGTGACCTTGTGGCATCCGGTGCGCCATGTCGGCGGCATGTGCCACTTCATGTTGCCCGGCCGCAGCCGCCGGCCGGATGAGGAATTGTCGGGCAAGTATGCCGACGAGGCTTTTCTCCTGTTCGATACCCAGATCCTCCTCGCCAATACCCGGCCGGAAGAGTACCAGGCGAAAATCTTCGGGGGCGGCAACATGTTTCCCGGATCCGTGGTCCGGCCGGAGTCCGATGTGGGCCAGCGCAACCTGGAGACGGCCCGTCGGCTCCTGGCGGAGCGGGGCATGCTCATCACCGGCGAGCACGTCGGCGGCGCCGGGCACCGCCGGCTCCTGTTCGACGTGTGGAGCGGCGATGCCTGGCTGAGCTTCCAGGATGTGCTACCCATCGAGGAGTTCGAGTGATGGGGAAGATCAAGGTCCTCATCGTCGACGATTCCGCCGTCGTCCGCCAGATCGCCAAGGAAATCCTGGATGCGGACGACGATATCGAAGTCATCGGCGTCGCTGCTGGGCCGATCTTCGCCCGGGAGCGCCTGAAGCGCGTGTGGCCCGATGTCATGCTC
>DASRUX010000290.1:0-12864 GCA_035655235.1 Rhodocyclaceae bacterium
ACAAAACTCGCATCTCACTGACGGTAGATTTCTCTACCTATTTACAGTGCGAATGCTTCAATACTTCACGGACCTAAGCCCGCTTCGCATCCCAAGCACCCACACCTATCGGTTGTCTCATTGTTAAAGAACATTCGCTGCTGCGTCGTTGTCGCAATCAGCGAAGAAGCGGAATTATGAAGAAGCTCAAACTGCCTGTCAACCCCTTCGCTACTGCTTTCCTGCCGCTTCCCCCTTCGCTACCCCTGCCATCCGACCGGCGCCGCGAAAGAGGTGCGCATTATATAGACACAAAAAACAACGTCAAGCAGTTTTTGGCAGCCCGCCAAGAGAGAGCCAACCGAAGGCGATATATATCGCCAACAAGGCACACACGGTTAAGCGAAACTAACTCGATGAATAACAAAAAGTGGCTGGTACGCATGGCGAGCACTTGATAGATTCACCTCTCTCTCTGCAACACTTGCGTTACCAGTGCCATTCGCCCGCCTTGCGCGGGCGTTTTTTTGCCCCAAAAAAGCCAGTTTCCTCCAGACCTCCAGGACACCCGCCCCAGGGCTTCCGCACTCGGCCATCATCGAGGGTGAATTCCGAGCATGCCCATTCTGATGTCGTCATCCCAGGCGGCCCGCTTGCGCTTGATACGCAAACTCACCTTGGCTTTGCCCGGGCAAGTGGTATGGATGAGGTTGAGAGCGATCTTCTTGAGCAATGAGAGATTCTGGGGGGCATTGTCCTTGCGCATGGGGCTGGCGTCTTCGCCGAAGACCACATCGAGTATCCAATGCAGGCGGTTTTCCACGCCCCAATGAGCCCGGACCGCGTGCCACAGTTCTGCCGCATCCAGTTCCCTGGAACTGATGTAGTAGCGACGCTCGGTTTCAGAGACAGGGCTCTTGCCAGACTCCATCCGCAGAGAGTCGATGCGGGCGATGGTCTTGCCCTTGGGCCAGTCGGTCGAATTGACCACCTTCTTGGCCGGCAGCACTCGGGCAATCTGGATGACCAGCCGGCCATGGCTCTTCTCCAGTTGCTCATGAGTTTCAGTAGATTCATGGCGATCGATAAAGGCCAATTCAATGCTTTCCCGCAGGCTGGATTGGTTGCCTTTCACGGCCAGCAGATAGTCTCCGCCCTTGGCCGTGATTTGCCGGGCAATGGCTTTTTGGCATCCCATGGCATCGATGCTGACCAGGATTCCCCGCAGGTAGAGGGCTTTGAGCAATTCCGGAATGGCCGTGATCTCGTTGCTCTTGTCGGCCACTTTCTCTTGGCCCAGGGCAACGCCCAGGTCGGTGGCAAAGGCACTGACCAGATGAAGGGGCGATTCTCCACCGGCGGCCGAACCCCGGGCCGTCTTGCCATCAATGGCCAGCATTCGCCCCAGGCCCGTGACCATGCCGCCCATCCAGCGCCGGAAACAGTCCGCGAACTGTTTCGGATCCAGAATCTGCAAAAGGCGCAGGAAGGTATCCTCCGAGGGAATGCCGTTCTTGAGCAGAAGAAACCGCCGCAGCCACGATTCCCGCATGCGCGCCCAGTCCGCCATCTCTTCCACCGTATCGCAGTCCGACAACGTCGCCGCAATCATCATCACCAGCATCTCGCGAAAATCATACCGCATGCCATTGCCCGGCAGCCTTGGGTCATCAACGTCCAACAGGCAATCGAACAGGCTGACAACGGTGCCTCGGGCCATGTCCATATCCTCCAAATCCGATATAGACATCCCCGCCCGGCGAGCAGTCGAAATACATCGCTCCGCTTATTCCCAACCCAATATCTTCGGACAGATCGCCTATGGCGCCCGAGTGCGGAAGCCCTGACACCCGCCCCAATCCAGACATAGGCACGAGTGATAACGCGAGAGCAAAAAGCCCCGGTTGTAACACCGAGGCTTAAGCTGAACTATTGGTTGCGGGGGCAGGATTTGAACCTGCGACCTTCGGGTTATGAGCCCGACGAGCTGCCAGACTGCTCCACCCCGCGTCCGTCAGAGAAGCGGAATTATGGTCGCCGGGGCAGCCGCTGTCAATCTCTATTTCCCCAACCAGTCGATCAGGGGCTCCCATTGCTCCAAGTCGCGACGATGCCGGGCACGGGGCGGATCGAAGACCGTCAGCCCGGATGCCGCCACGTTGACGTAGTTCTGGGTGTTGCGGAGATAGGCCACGATGGGAATATCGAAATGCTTCAGGAATTCTTCGAGCATGCCGGCTGCCCGGGTGCGGGGATCCACCCGCATGGCGACGATGCCGATGGTGCCGCGCCGCCCCCGCATTTCACTGCGGATGGAATTGAGGAAATCCTCGGTGGCGGCCATATCGAAAACGGAAGGCACTAGGGGAACGATAACCTTATCCACCGTGCGCAGATAGTCGGAGAGCTTGTAGCCCTGAAACCCGGCCGGCGCATCCATCACCACCCAGTCCGACTCCTGCGGGAGACTCACCGTCAGGTGATTGCCGGCGAAATAGCCGGTCACCGGCGCCATGGCGGGATCGCGGAACGCCATCCAGCGTAGCGCCGATTGCTGCCGATCGAGATCGCAAAGAGTCACCTGTTTGCCCTGGTTGGCAAAGTGACCGCAGAGATTGGTCGCCAACGTCGTCTTGCCTGCCCCGCCCTTGGGATTTGCCACCAGTACAGCGCGCATCTACCTCTGCCTCCGTTAGTCAATACCGAATTGCATTATATTTCCCCCCTGCAAGAAGGGGATACCTGCTTAGAATACGTAGTCGAGCTTATAGGAGGAGTGGAAGTCATGGCAACCCGAGTGGCCGCCGAGCGGCAAGGCATACAATCGATCGAGGTAGGGTTCCGGCTACTGCGGGCCTTGGTGGCGACCAACCGACCGATGATGCTGCGCGACATCGCCGCCAACGCCGGCATGCCCGCCGCCAAAGCACACCGTTACCTGGTGAGCTTCATGCGCATGGGCTTGGTGGAGCAGGATGCCGCCAGCGGACGTTACGATCTGGGGGCCTACGCCCTTGATCTTGGCCTCTCCAGCCTTGGCCGCCTCGACCCGGTCCGTTTTGCGGGACCCATCCTGGAAGGCTTGTGCGAGTCGCTTCACGAAACCGTGGCCTTGGCCGTCTGGGGCAACTATGGCGCCACCATCGTGCGCATCATCGATGCCGGCGGCCCGGTAACCATCACCCTGCGGGCGGGCACCGTGCTCCCCCTGACCAAGTCGGCGACCGGCCGAGCCTTTGCGGCGTTCTTCCGCAGCCCCTATCTCAAGAAGATGCTGGACAAGGAATTGCAGGAAACGGCCGAAACCAACAAGGTGGCCGTCACCACCGTGCGCCGGCAACTGGAGAAGGTATTGACGGAAATCCGCGAGCGGGGCATTTCCCGCGCCACCGGTAGCCTGACCCCAGGCATCAATGGCTTCAGCGCCCCCGTGTTCGACCACACGGGCAGCATGGTGGCCGCCATCACCTCCCTGGGTCCGGTGGGGGAATTCAACGTGGAGTGGGACAGCCCGGCGGCGATAGCGATGCAGGAGGCCGCAAACGCCCTGTCCATGCGCCTCGGATACGGCGCCGTCATCGACTCGGAAGAGCCTGGTGCCCCCGCTCGGAATCGAACCAAGACCTGATGCTTACAAGGCAACTGCACGACCTTCATGCTACGGGGGCAAGCGGCGGCGGGATTATAGCCTGACCGGACGATAATCAAGACATGGCAACGTTATCCAATCCCTCTGAAATCGCCCGGGAAGCCCTGCGGCTCCTGGCGGCCCGCCGGATTCCACCGACGCCGGACAACTACCGCATCCTGTATAGCGAGATTTCCGGCAACAAGGCGGACAAGGAACCTTTCCCGGAAAAGCAGTTGCGTTCCCTGGCGGCGGCATTGCCCCGGGTGTCTCCGGATCAGTTGCGCCTGGCCCGCAACCTGGATGAAGCCGTCAAGCAGTCCAACTGGGAACAATACCGCGCCCACCTGGCGGAATTCGTCACCACCCTGTGCGAGAGCCAGAAACTTGCCTGGGGCGAACTGATCACCGACCTGTTGCGCCAGTGGGAAGCCAAGCAGGCCGGCATCACCCCGGCCCGGAAAAGGGAATCCCTGGAGCACATCCTCGCAGGCGCCGGCGCCAATCCCGAAACCCTGTTCAACCGTCTGCAGAACCTCCTGCGCTCCTGGGCCCAGGGCAAGGAAGCGGACATGGCCTTCGAAGGGGAGGTCGCCGAGGAGGCCGCGCCGGAAGAGCTAGCACCCAAGACTCCCGCCCCGCCTCCGAGCCGGCCCAGCGACCTGCTGCCCGAACTGAAGGAACTTTTCGCCTTCACCCTGGAAACCGCCATTGCCACCCAACTGATGGAGTCACCCCAGCTTTCCGGCGATGCCAAGGCCCTGGCGGAGGACATCCGCAAGGCGGTCCGCTTGGAGGAGCTGCAAGGCATCCTGGCCCGTCTGAAGCGTTTCGCCTTCAAGCTGGAGCTTCTGGCCGAGGACCGGGCGGAACTTCGCCTGAGCCTGCTCAACCTGCTGCGCCTCCTGGTGGAGAACGTCACCGAACTGGTCATGGACGACCGCTGGCTCCACGGCCAGATCGAGGTGGTGCGGGAAATCATCGACAAGCCCCTGTCCCAGCGGACCATCGACGATGCCGAACGGCGCCTCAAGGAGGTCATCTACAAGCAGAGCCAGCTGAAGCAAAGCCTCCAGGAAGCCAAGGAGGCCATCAAGAGCATGCTGGCCGGCTTTGTGGACCATCTGGCCGAGTTCGCCGACGCCACTTCTGGCTATCACGACAAGATCGAAGCCTGCGCCACCCGTATCAGTGCCGCCAACGACATCTCCGAACTGGAAGAGGTCATCGGCGAAGTCATGCAGGAAACCCGCTCCATCCAGATCACCGCCCTGCGCTCCCGGGATGAGCTGCGTGCCACCCAGGAGCGGGTGAAGGATTCCGAGGCCCGGATCAAGCAGCTGGAAGGGGAGCTGGAGCAGACCAGCCACCTGGTGCGCCACGACCAGCTCACCGGGGCCCTCAACCGGCGGGGCCTGGAAGACATGCTGGTCAAGGAGATGGCTCGTTCCAAACGGCACGAGACTTCGCTATGCCTGGCCCTCATCGACCTGGACAATTTCAAGAAGCTCAACGATTCCCTCGGCCATGACGCCGGGGACAAGGCCCTCATCCACCTGGCCGAAGTCTGCAAGGACGCCCTGCGCCCCCAGGATTCGGTGGCTCGCTACGGCGGCGAGGAGTTTGTCATCCTCTTGCCGGAAACGGGGCTGGAGGACGCCGTTCATGTCTTGAACCGCCTGCAGCGCGAGCTGACCCGGCGTATCTTCCTGCACGACAACCAGAAGGTTTTGATCACCTTCAGCGCCGGGGTCACCCGCTTTGAGCCGGACGATGCCCAGGCGGTTGTCCTGAAACGAGCCGACGAGGCCATGTACGAAGCGAAGAAAACGGGGAAGAACCGGGTTGTCTCGGCGTAGCCAGGCCAGTCCTTCCGAAAACTCAACCCGGAAAATGCTCGGCGGCCAACTTCCTGATCGCCGTCTCGTCCAGGGGTAGCTTCGACGCTACTACCCAGAGGTCGAAGCAAGGCGCTCCCCGCTGCATCCCTGCCACCTGGGAAAAACCGGTGGCTTCCAGGGTAGCCAGCAACACGTCCAGGGTAAAGCCGCAACGATGGGCCATGTAAAGATTGCCGGCCTGCATGGACGGCCTGAAACCGTAGAGGATATCCACGGGCGCGATCGGCCCCGCCGGGGAAACATAAGCAGTATCCAGGAGCTTGCCTGCGGCAACCAAAGCGCACACGGACTGGAGGTCGGGGCAGGTGATGATGGCGAAACCGTCCGGCTTCAGGACCCGGAAGAACTCATTGAGGGCCACCGGAACCTCATGGGGATAGAGGTGCTCGATGTTATGGCTGGAATAGATCGCATCCACCGAGCCATCGGGAAGGGCCGACATGTCGGTCATCGATCCAAGAACATCCGGCTCCACCGCCTCGTTGATATCCAGGCGCACCTCTCGCCAAACGTCAGTGTTGAATCCCGGGGTTGTGTTTTCTTTGCTTTGCGGGCCGCAGCCAACGTGCAGGAATGTCTTGGTGTCCATCAATCCAGTGCTTTCGTGGTCGAATAATGATTGCGGGCATGTTCGTCCCAAAGCCCCCGGAGCACAACCTCAAAGTTCTCGCCGAAGCGCTTTCCGTCAAACAAGGGAGACTTCTCGACTCTGGACCGCAGACCGGCTCTCAACGCTGCCAACTCCCCGGGGGACGCCGCAAAAGCGATGGCCTTGGCAACGAAACTCTTCCGATCCGCCGCAACCCATTCCGGCAATCCCGCGGCGTCCATCAGGCTGGCCCCCTGCCTGGCCAGCATCGAGTCCCCCGCCAGGGTCAGGGTCGGCACCCCCATCCACAGAGCCTCGCAGGTTGTGGTTCCTCCGGGATAGGGGAAAGTGTCGATCAGGAAATCGACTTCGGCGTAAGCCGCCAGGTAATCGGCGCGGGACATGGGGCCATGCAGTGCCACCCGATTGGAATCGATCCCCAGAGAACGGAGTTGTCCAAGGAGCCGTTCGCGAACGGCCGTATCGGCCAGCTGGCTGCACTGCAGGCGCAGCCTGGCCTCCGGTATGCCATGGAGCACCTGGGCCCATACTTCCAGAACCTCCGGGGTGATCTTGGACAGATTCTGGAAAGATCCCAGGGTCACAGCCCCGTTGGACAGCGCCGGCAGGCTGGAAACGGGGAGATCCGTTTTCGGCGGAGCAAAGCATAATCTCGTCTCGGGCAGGTATCTTACCGATTCGATGAACTGATCCTGTGCCGTCTCCGGCACCCCCTCCGGATCCGCCAGGATGTAATCCATCTCAGCCACGCCGGTCGTAGCGAAATACCCCAGCCAGCTCACCTGCACCGGAGCGGGTTTCCAGGCAAAAACAGACAGCCTGTTGTGATCGGTATGCCCGGCCAAGTCCAGCAATATATGAACCCCGTCGCCGTGGATCAGACGGGCGGCTTCCTCGTCGCTCAGCCCGGCCAAGGGGTGCCAGGCTGCAAACGACGTCCGAATACGCGCCGTCAAGTCATCGACTTGCAGGTTGGTGGGATAAGCGATCCATTCGATCCCCAGAGAACCCAGGCTGCCCAGGAAGCTCTCCAGGAAATACCCGACGGGGTGATTTCTCAAATCTCCCGATACCAGTCCTACCCGCAGGCGCTTTGGCTCAGGCTTGCAGTTCCAGTCAGAATATTTCCGAGCCATCTTGGCCACGGCCCGTCCGAATGCCCGGGCCTCCCGGAGACGAATTTCCTTTGAGTAATCGGACGAGTAGTTGAGCAGGAAGAGAAGGTTTGAATGGGCCCGAAAGTACTGATCATTCAGTTGCAGGGCTTTCCTGAAGCAAGACTCCGCCTCGGCGATATACCCCTGGCTCTGCTCAGTCAGCCCCAGGTTGCTCCAGGCTTCGGGGTAAGCGGGATCGATCCGTATAGCCTGCCGCAGTATCGTTTCGGATTCGGATAGCCGTCCCAAGTCCTTCAGCGCCAGCCCCAGGTTGTTATGGGGAACCGCCCAGTGGTCGCTCAATTCCACAGCCCGATAGCCGGCCTCGACGGCCTCCTCCAGTTGCTCCTTCCCTTGCAGTACGACGGAGAGATTTGACCAGGCGACGGCGTTTCCCGGTTCGCAGGCCACGGCCCGCTGGAGAAGACGTTCCGCCTCTTCGGCGTCCCCTTCCAACAACACCATGCCACCAAGGACGGCAAGAGCGGAACCGTCATCCGGCAGCCGCTCCACGTTGAGGCGGCAAAAAGCGAGCAGTAATTGCCGATCGCCGGTTTGCTCCACCAACTCCCGGCAGAGGGCGGCCAATTCCCGGTTCCCCGGATCCTGGTCGAAAGCCAGCCAGAACTGCTCCAATGCCAGCAACCGTTCCCCTTGGCTGAGATAGGCATGCCCGAGGTTGGCCCGGCATTCCGGACTGTGAGGCTGGAGATTCAGGGCGACCTGGTGCGCCTCCAAGGCAGCTGCGATATTCCCGGTCTTGACCAAGGCGTTGCCCAGGTTGCTGAAGGTTTGCGCATCGCCCGGCAAGCAGGCCGCCGCCTCCAGGAAGAAATGCACCGCTTCCGGATAGGATTCGCAGGCATAGCTCGCGCACCCCAGCAGCTTCAGGAGTTCGCCATGCTCGGGAAAGCGCTTCAGCGCTTCCTTGCCGATGGCCAGAACCCGTTCATGCCGGCCGGCTGCAAAGTCGCGGACCAATGCCTGAAAATCAAAAGAGGAGGAACGACGAGAAGTCAAAGACACCACCTGTTGGAGGTCGAATCATACACGGACGGAAACAATACAATAGCCGCACGCCGTCATCGAAGCCCGAACCCATGAGCAGCCCCCCGGAAGCCAACCAAATTGTCGAGGAAGCCTTTCAGCAAGGCCTTGCCCTTCACCGGGCCGGCAATCTCCATCAAGCGGAAACCTTGTACCGTGCCGTTCTTGATGTCGCCCCCGAACATGGGGAGGCCAACTTCCATCTCGGCCTCCTGGCGATCGCGCTGGGACAGCCCGAGGCGGGATTGGAGCATTTCAGCAACGCCCTCCAACAGGGCCAGACTGAAAGACATTGGCTTGGTTACCTGGGGGCATTGTACTTATCGGATCAGAGGGATGCATCCTGGGAACTGCTGGCCCTCGGACGACAACATGGTCTGTCCGCCACCGTCGCCGATGCCTTGAGTTCCTGGCTGGAAAGGCCGGCGGGCTCCATGGCGGACTTGCACCCCCTCATCAAATCAGCCCTCTCCGTGGAAAGCGACTCCCCCTCACCCGCCAACCCTCTATCTGAGGATGACGGCGTAGACGCCCTCCTTCAAAGCTTTTCCCAGGGCCGCTATGGGGATACGGAAATCCTGGCGCGGAAACTGACTCTCGCCTACCCGACTCGCGGATTTTTCTGGAAGGTCCTGGGAGCGGCGCTGTGGCAACAGGGGCGGGCCCAGGCAGCCCTGGAGCCCATGCTGAAGTCGGTCGAACTGATGCCGGACGATCAGGAGGCTCTCTGTAACCTGGGTGCCGCGCTCGACGAAGCAGGACATCCTGAAGAAGCAGAAGCGCTCTATCGCCGGGTGCTGGCGATGAATCCGGAGCATGCGGACGCACTAAACAACCTGGGAGACAATCTGCGCCAGCGCCAGCGACTGGACGAAGCCCGGCAATTACTCCTGCGTGCCCTGCAAGCGCGCCCCATGTTCCCCGAGGCTCACAATAACCTCGGGTGCGTCCTGCGCCAGGAAGGAAACCTCTCCGGTGCCCGCCACCACCTGGAAGAAGCCCTGCGCCTGCGGCCTTGCTATCCCGACGCCCTCATCAATCTGAGCAACGTGCAGCAGGACGAAGGCCACTTTCTCGCAGCAGAGCAATCCCTTCGCCAAGCCCTCGCCATCAATGCCAATATTCCCGTCGCCCTGAACAACCTGGGCAATCTGCTAAATATTCTGGGCCGGGGAGACGAAGCAGACCCGCTTTTCAGCAAAGCCCTGGCGCTGAAGCCCGATTATTTCGATGCTTACAGCAATCTGCTGTTCAACCTCAACTACGGCGAGCGCGGTACACCCCGGGATCGCCTGGAGAAAGCCCGGCAATTTGGCCGGCAGGCGACTCTCAGCGCCGGCGATCCCTACGAAGCCTGGCATGTCGATATCCAACCCGGCAAATTGCGCATCGGCCTTGTCTCGGGAGATCTATGCAACCACCCGGTCGGTTTCTTCCTGGCCGGCGTCCTCGAGAACCTGGGCGCCGCCCCAGTGGAAATCGTCGCCTATCCGACCCGCAACCGGGAGGACGACCTTTCCCGTCGCATCCGGCACTGCTGTACCCACTGGCATCCCATCGCCGGCCTGGATGACCGGACCGCGGCGAACCTGATCCATCAGGACGGTATCCACATCCTCCTCGACTTATCCGGTCATACGGCCTACAACCGCCTCCCCCTGTTCGCCAGGAGGCCGGCGCCGGTCCAGGCAAGCTGGCTGGGTTATTTCGCGACGACCGGCTTGCCGCAAATGGACTGCATCCTCGCCGATCAAATAGGTGTTCCCCCTGAGCAGCAAGGCCACTTCAGCGAAACAATCCTGTACCTGCCGGAAACCCGCCTGTGCTTCACCCCACCGGACAACGCCCCACCCGTGGCGGAGCTCCCGGCGTTGAAAGCGGGACACCTGACCTTCGGATGCTTTCAGAACCTGGCAAAAGCCAACGACAGGGTCCTTGCCGCGTGGAGCGCCATCCTGGCCGCTTTCGACGGCTCGCGTCTGCGCTGGCAGTGCAAGCAGTTCAGCGATCCGGGCATTGCAGCCGAAACCCTGGAGCGCCTGCGGCGGCACGGAATATCCGGGCAGCGGGTTTCGCTCCACGGCGCCATGCCGCGGGATAGGTATCTGGCGGCCTACGATTCGATCGATTTGATCCTCGACACCTTCCCGTACCCGGGCGGCACCACCACCTGCGAAGCCCTGTGGATGGGCGTCCCTACGCTTACCCTGGCCGGAAACAGCATGCACTCGCGACAGGGCGCCAGCTTGATGGCCGCGGCCGGCCTGCCGGAATGGACAGTCACCTCGGACGACCAATATATTCAGGCTGCGTTGCGCCTGGGCAAGGACCTTCGCTATCTGTCCGACCTTCGAGCCAGACTGCGTTCCCAAGCCGCCGCCTCCGCCCTGTTCGACGCCCAAGGTTTTGCCCACCATCTGACGCAAGCCCTATGGGATATGTGGCGACACGGCTCTGAGCGGATTCCCCGCTGATGCCGGCAAGTTGATCCGCCGGGCAAGGCCCCATGCCGGCAAACTTTGCCGCCCCCTTCGAAAAAGCCGGCAACCAGAACAATTTATCTTTACCCAGACAATGACTTAGACCTTGGCACGCTTCTCGCTTGATGGGTAGCGCAAATGTTCAACCACTCCGGTAACGCTCCGTAGAGGACTTGGACACTCACTGATCCGAAAGCAATATGGAGAGGCAAAATGCCACAGGTTATCAACACAAACGTTGCGTCCCTGAACGCTCAGCGGAACCTGAATACATCGGCGAGTTCGCTGGCCACGTCCCTACAGCGCCTTTCTTCCGGCCTGCGCATCAACAGCGCCAAGGATGATGCTGCCGGCCTCGCGATCGCCGAGCGCTTCACGTCCCAAATCCGAGGCCAGGACCAGGCCCGCCGCAATGCCAACGACGGTATCTCGCTGGCCCAGACGGCCGAAGGCGCCCTCCAGTCCGCCGGCGACATCCTGCAGCGGATTCGCGAACTGGCCGTGCAATCCTCCAACGCCAGCAACTCCGCTTCCGACCGCCAAGCGCTGAACGCCGAAGTGACCCAGCTCACTTCCGAACTGGACCGCATTGCCAAGAGCACTGAATTCAACGGCCAGAAGCTGCTGGATGGAACTTTTGGCACCGCCACCTTCCAGGTAGGCGCCAATGCCGGCCAGACCATCCAGGCCACCACCGCCAATTTCCAGACCAACCAGTACGGCAACTACCGGATCGGTTCCCTGGCGGCCAACTCCACCAGCACCCGTGGAGACCTGACCGTAGGCACCACCGTCCTGGGGACCCGGGCCAGCACCGCTTCCGCTGCGGCAGCCTATACCGCGGGCACCAAGCCTGCCAGCGCCATTGTGGCCGACACCCTGACCATCAGCGGCTCCGTGGGCAGCAAGGCGGTCAATATCAGCGCCGGCCCCCCGGCCGACAGCGCCAAGACGGTGGCCACCAACATCAACAAGGTCAGCAGCGACACCGGCGTCACCGCCACCGCCAAGACCGAAGTCGAAGTCGTCTTCGCTGCCAACCTGAGCTATAAGCTGGACCTGTATTCGGACAACTCCAATGCAGTGACCATTTCCTTCACGACCGGCAGCGCCAATGCCGATGGCTTGGCTTCCGCAGTCAATGCCTTCAACGATGTCAATTCCAAGACTGGCGTCACCGCTCGCGTCAACGACGCAGGCAACGGCATCACCTTGCTCAATGCTTCCGGAGAACAAATCGCCCTGGGCAACGCGACTTCCGGCTCCAATACGATCACCGTCGGCGGCACGGGTGGTGTCGGCGGCGTATCCGTTGGTGTCGGCAACGGCACGTCGGTGAACGGCCAGCTGACTTTCGACTCGGAAAAGAGCTTCAGCATCGCCACGACGGTGGCTGCCAACAACTCGACCACCTTCTTCACAGGAACCGCGTCGGCAGGCCAATTGCAGAAGGTGAGCGACCTGGATGTGGGCTCGGTGGATTCAGCCCAGCGGACCTTGGCCATCATCGACTCTGCGCTTTCGGCAGTGAATGGGCAGCGAGCCAAGTTCGGCGCCATCCAGTCCCGTTTCGAGACCACCATCCAGAACCTGCAGATCTCGTCCGAGAACATGTCGGCGTCCCGCTCCCGTATCCGCGATGCAGACTTCGCGGCGGAAACTGCCAACCTGACCCGAGGGCAGATTCTGCAACAGGCGGGTACGGCGATGCTGGCCCAGGCCAACCAACTGCCACAGAACGTGCTGAAGCTGCTGCAAGGCTAATTCCTCGCTCCTCGCGACAATCAACGACTAGGGAATGGAGATGGCGGACTCTTCAAGGATCGTCTGGCATCACGGAATCGTCACACCGGCGGAACGTGCCGCTCACCTAGGCCAGAGACCGCTCACTATTTGGCTGACCGGCCTGAGCGGCTCTGGCAAATCGACTGTCGCAACGAGTCTGGAAGCCAGCTTGCACGAGAAGGGCTTCGCCTGTTTTGTCCTGGACGGCGACAACGTCCGGCATGGCCTCTGCAGCGACCTGGGCTTCAGCCCGGAAGACCGGACTGAAAACATTCGC
>DASRUX010000291.1:0-10725 GCA_035655235.1 Rhodocyclaceae bacterium
GGTGGCGATGCCCTGGGCGGCGGCGGCCTGCTGGTTGATGGCGTCGATGCAGGTGTTGAGGTTGTTCTTGATGACGTTGAAATCACCGTTGTAGGCATCGGTGATCTTGGGCGGGGTATCGCCCTTGGAAATCCGATCCACGTAGCCGGCAGCGACGTTGAGGGGGCCGATCACGGCGTCGAGGGTGTCGTTGACCCCCTGGACGATCTTCCGGAAGTCGCCCTGGTGCTTGGTGGCGTCCGCCCGGGTGGCGAGCTTCCCTTCGATGGCCGCCTGGGACAGCATGTTGGCGTCGGCCGTCAGGGCGTTGAGCGCGTCGCCGACCTTCTTGAAGCTGTCGTTGATCTTGCCGAATTGGGCGGCGACTTCGGTGGTGTGCTCGTCGGCGGAGGGCAGGCTCAGATCGAGGTCGATGTTGCCGTTCCCCAGATTCATCAGGTTCTTGGCGACGATATTGATCTGGTGTTCCGTGTAGTGCTTGACGCGTAGCGTCGAGGTCAGGTTAGTAACGGTTTCGACGTAGCCGACGGTTTCACCCTTGGCGTTAAGGACGGGGGCGGTATCCTGCTTGCAGTTCATGCCGCACCAGTCGAAGAAGCTTTCCTTGACCCCCACCTTGAGCTGGGCGATGCCGCAGTTCTTGGTCTTGCAGATATTGGCATTGGCTGTCGAGCAGGGCCGGCCGACGGCATCTTCACGGTCGTGGACATAGCCTTGTTCCACCATCAGCTTCTCGAAGGCCTTGTTGAGGAAAGTCCACTTCATGTCGAGGTCGGTGACATGCACGGGGAAGGGTACGGCGTCGATGATGGAGCGATACCACTCCAGCTTGTCGACAACGACGTCCAGGGTTCCGTTTACGCCGTCGACGACCTTGCGGTATTCACCCTGGTGCTTACTGGCGTCCGCCCGGGTGGCGAACTTCCCGTCCATGGCCGCCTGAGACAGCATGTTGGCGTCTGCGACGAGCGACTGGATGCTCGTGGTGATCAGTTGCATGGCTGCCATCAGGCTGTTGGTATCGCCGGACTTGACCGCGATCTTGCTGGAAAGGTCGCCGGCGGCGATGCGGTTGGCGATTCCCACCACAATCGATGGCTCGCCGCCGATGTCCTGGAGAATGCTACCGATTACGAAATAGGAGAGCAGGACCGAAAGGGCCACGCCGCCGACCATGAACATCCACAGAACCTGTTCGTGGGCAGCTACATCCTGGCCCGTCCGGGCAGCGTCCAGAACCTGGAACCCCATGTACCCGACGATGAGCAGGGCTACCGACATGATGCCCGCCAACAGGTAAACCCGTGCCGCTATTGTTATGCTCTTTAGCATGATTTTTCCTCTCAAAGAAACGCCTGCCGCTTCTTGGACGGCTTGGTTTTAACCAGGATGGTCTGATCTCGTGGATGGGGGTTTTCCTACTTGCATTTACGTTAGTCAGAGGGAGATGGGCCGGCAATACGTGTCCCTACGTATTCAAAGGGAATGTCCAGGAGGGATTGCCAAGGGCATAGATCACGCCTATTGACCATCCCCTTGAAGCGCCCGATTGGCGGAAAAAGGCGAAAAAGTCCGGATTTGTCGGATAAACGACAGGGGTGTCTTGTGTAAGCGATTGCTTTTTCGTGGTATCGCCTGGCATCGGATTTGCGTTGGCTGGTCATTCAGCAAGGAGATCACCATGGCAAAACCCAAGAAGCACATTCTCGTCTGCGTCCAGGGCCGTCCCGCCGGCCATCCTCGCGGTTCCTGTCAAGACAAGGGCTGCCAACAGGTATGGCAAGCCTTCGCCGACGAATTCACCGCCCGGAATCTATGGACCGCCGGCTTCCTGCTTACCAACACCGGCTGCCTCGGCCCCTGCCACCTGGGGCCCAGCGTCCTGGTCTATCCGGAAGGAGTGATGTATACCGGCGTCAAACCTGAGGACGTGGGTACCCTCATCGACGAGCACCTCATGTTCGACCAGCCGGTAGAGCGCCTCCTGGCCCCGGCCGATGTGTGGAGCTGACCATGGCGGCTGACGGCCGCCGGGTCACTCCATGCAGCGGGGCTCGTCGCCGAAGAAGGTGCAGGAGCTGTATTGCTTGGGATTTTCCAGGTCGATGAGCCGGCCGGCAGTGCGGGCTTCGTAGACCTTGACGATCTGGCTGCCGTGCTTCTCGTCCCGGAGGGCGGCGAAAAGGAGGTTGATCAGCTCGGCCTCCTTGGCCTCCAACTGGGCCTCGGTGACCAGTCCTTTGGAGAAGATGACCCAGGCTTTGCGCAGCTCCCACAATACCGGGCGGAAGAAGGGGCGGCCGCAGGGGCCCCAGTCCTGGAATTCGAGAACGCGGTAGTAGAAGTCCCGGCCCGTTTCCCCGGTCATGGTCCGGCGGGAGTATTCCCGATTCCAGTCGACGACGCGCTGGGAACAGTTGCGGCTGTTCTCGATGTAGGAACTCAGCGCCAGGATGGGCGCGTTCGATACGGCAGAGGCGAGGGTGGCTTGCCCCCAGAGCCAAGCCAGGGCCAGCCAAACCCGGTACGACTTGGACATTCGGAACGGCGGATAGGGCGAAACCGCTATTCTAAACGTCTCTTCTGCGGAACATCGGAGGGCGCGATGAAAAAGCCCACCTGGAGGCTGATGCCCTGCTCAAGCGAATCGTGATTTCCGGAAGACGAGGAAAAGGGCTGGCAGGACAGGCAGCCCGGCCAAATTGGCGACCCAGGCATTCCCATACCTGGCCCAATCGATCCAGGGCGTCACGGCCAGCAGGCCGATAACGATCGCGCAATAAATGAAAACGGCTACGATCCTGAGATCGTTCTTCCGCATGGCTTACCTCCCTTGTTCTGTGCCGCAGATGATAGGGAGGAGGGCACTCCATCGACAGTAGGCCGATTGGGTATATGAAATGGGGAAATCCCGTAAGCTGCATGGGGTGCAGTTCCGGGAAGGAATCAGCTCGATGCGGTAAGTTCGTCTCGCTGGCGGCCGGGGCGGATCGTTCCGCCGCCGGCGCCGCGGCCAGCCCCTCGGCTGGAGTAGACGCAAGAGGGGGTCCCGATGGCTGGCTGCCGGTGATTTGCCCCTCAACCGGCTGGGAGGCGTACTTCGCAGAGTCGCTGCTCATCTTCGCTATGAGCCAGGGACAATTTATTCCCGCCAAGCCTTCTGCCAAATTGGGCGGAATCAGTAAATGAAGAGCTTCCGAAGCGGGGTCGGGCGTGGGGAATCCACTCTATCGGCGGCCGCGCAGTCCGCTGGCGACCATGGTGGCGATGAAGAGAAGAAGCGCCAAGGCGTTGGCCAGTCCGCCGGCGTGACGCCAGGCGAAGTCGCCTTCCACGCTGCCCAGGACCCGCAGCACCAGGGAAAGATGGAGGGCCAGAAGAGGCAGATAAAAGAAGGGGTGATAGGGAATCTTGAGGCGGGTCACCGCCGGAAAGATGATGGGGGCGTGGCCGAAGACCATGGAGAATACGAATCCCAGCCCCAGAGCATGGAAGGCTGCGTCCCGCAAGGGATTGCCGGGGACCAAGGCGCCGCCTATCCCCAATAGCCCGGCGATGGCGAGCCACCCGTATCCCGACAGAAGGCAGAGGGCGATGAAGCGGGTGAGCCCCTGCTGCCGGGCGTTGTGGCGGGCGATGTCGTAGCGGATTAACCAGAGGGCCAGGGCGAGGAGGGCGGCCGAGAAGAAGGTGAGACCCGCTTCGTCATGCCACAGGGCCAGGGTGGCCCCCGAGAGCAGGCAGCTCACGATGACTAGGAACAGGGGCTTGGCCGCTGCGGGCGTGGGGATGAAACGGGTGAGCTCAAGCCGTTCTCCGGCAATGGTGAGCACCAGAAAGGCCAGCCACCAGGGCAGCGCCGGGAATAGGCTCCCGGAAATCCACCAGGCCAGGCTGCCCACCAGCCAGCACAAGGCGGCGACCGCAAGGATGCCGGTAAAGACCGCCGCCTGGCGACGCAGGACCTGGAGGCTGGCTGCCACCAGGAACGTGGCGCCAAGAACGGACAGGGCTTGGGAAACGGCCAGGGGCACCGCCGCCATGAGGGCCACACCGCCCAATCCGGCGCAGGCCGGACCGGCGTAGGCCCAGCGTTGGCCCACGGCGACGGCTCGCTCCAGGCTGATGACGGTGCCGAAGAATGCGGAGATCATCAGGGCACCGTGCCAGCCGGCGGAATCGATAGCGGCCTGGGGCAAGGGCCAGTCCAGGCGGGCCAAGCCGGCCAGGACACCCACGACCAGGGATGCCATCCCGAGGAGGAGCAAGGGAAGGCGGGCGGCGGGGCGCAGGTCGCTCATCGGCAAGCCGGCCTGGGGCTCACCAGCCGAAGTGGGCCTTGACCCGCTCGCTCATCATCGACGGCTCCCAGGGCGGTTCCCAGACCAACCGGACATCGGGCCGGCAGTTTTCCGGCAGGGCAGAGGCAAGGGCGTCGTTCACGTCGTCCATGATCATGTCGCCCATGGGGCAGGCCGGCGAGGTCATGGTCATCTCGATCAATACACTGTTCGGAGAGGGCTCGATGCGATAGACGAGACCGAGGTCGACGATATTGGCGCCCAGTTCCGGATCCACGACTTTGCGCAGGATGTCACGGATCTGGTCGGCATTGGGGAGGGCGTTGTCCAGTGATTCGGCAGACATGGGATATAAGGTAGAAAAAATATATTGTTTCAGCCTAGCACCAGTATTTGGTGGAAACAATGAGCCGGGTCAAAGGCAATCCGGGTACGGGATTCCCCTTATCCACATTTCCTGTGGATAAGTGTGGGGGCAACTCCTGAGGAAATCAGCTAAGTAGTCGTCCCGTAAGGACTTTCTCTACTCTGCCGAAATGATATGCATTGTTTTACGTTGTTGATTTTAAATGGATTTAACAATTCCATATGGGGCACTTCCTGTAGTAGGACGGGAAGCTTCCTATGACAGATTGCGGACGCAAATTTGTGGGTAAGTCAAGCCTCTCCGGTAGGTGCCGCAGGGAAAATTGTGGATCGGGTAGGAGCGATTACAGGCCTTTGCCGCACCCTTATCAGAACTTCACCTGAGGGCCTACCGTTTTTCCCCGAGGTAAATTGGGCGCGAAAGGCTGGTTCCATAACTAGAACGCCCGGGGAAAACTGCTGTCTTTCCCTGCATAAGCCCGGTGGGGCTCATGTCATGAGCCCCAGGGTCTTCATGATGTCCGCGACGACAACCCGTGGAGGAAATCACCATGATGAAGCGCCTGCAATCTCTCTTTGATCGCCTGGTGGGCATTTCCCGCTACGAGGCTATGCTGCGTTCCCAGGCCCAGATCATTTTCGGCGAGCCCGGGCCCCAGCTGGCTCTCCTGGAAACGCCGGCCTGCTGGCGAAGGGTGGCTCGGGTGCGGGGCCGGGGGTATTGAGCGCGATTCGGCTACGCGGCCCTTCCTGCGGGTAAACTTGCCCACCCGCCGTGGGGAAGAGCCGCCACCATGAATCAGACCGAACGCTTCTACAAAATCGACCAGCTCTTGAATGAGCGACCAGTCGTATCGTTCAAGGATCTTCAGGACTGCCTGGAAATTTCCCGCGCGACCCTCAAGCGGGATCTGGCCTATTTGCGGGACCGCTTGAATGCTCCCATCGTCTTCGACCGGGAAGCGGGCGGCTACCGTTTCGACAAGGCATCGCCCCAGGTAGGTGGCCAATATGAATTGCCGGGGTTGTGGTTCTCCGCCGAGGAAATCCACGCCCTGCTCACCATGCAGCATCTCCTGTCCAACCTGGATACCGGCGGCTTGCTCGGCCCTCACATCCAGCCGCTCCTGGCCCGGCTGACCGCCCTCATCGGCGTGGCCGACAACCCAGCGGAGGAGGTGGTTAAGCGAATCCGCATTCTGGCGGTGGGCGCCCGGCAGGTGCGGCTGGATAATTTCCAGGCGGTGGGGGCAGCATTGTTGCGGCGTCGGCGCCTGGTCATCGACTACTATGCGCGGGGTACGAACGAGACGACCCACCGGGAAGTGTCGCCCCAGCGCCTGGTTCACTACCGGGACAATTGGTACCTGGATGCCTGGTGCCACTTGAGGAATGGGCTCCGCAGCTTTTCCGTCGATGCCATCCGCCGCGTCGAACTCCTCGATACCCATGCTCGGGATGTGCCGGAAGAAAGCCTGGATGCCGTCCTCGGGGCTGGCTACGGCATCTTCGCCGGGCAGGAGGTGAAATGGGCGGTGCTGCGCTTTTCTCCCGAACGGGCTCGCTGGGTAGCGGCGGAGAAGTGGCATCCCCAGCAGTCGGGCCGCCTGCTGGATGACGGGGCCTATGAGCTGAGGCTGCCCTACGCCAACGATCCCGAGCTGCTCATGGATATCCTCAAGTACGGCGCCGATTGCGAGGTCATGGCGCCCGCCGAACTCCGGGAGCGGGTGCGGAGCGAGGTGCTCAGGATGCTGGGCCGGCTGGTGCCCGCTACAATGTCCGAATCCCAAATTCCTGCAACGTCATGACAATTCAGGTCGATATCATTTCCGACGTGGTCTGCCCCTGGTGCTATATCGGCAAACGGCATCTGGAAGAAGCGTTGCGCCGCGTGGGAGAGGAAGCCTCGGTGGTCTGGCATCCGTTCCAGCTCAATCCGGATACGCCCGAAGACGGAGACGCCTACCTGCCCTTCCTGGAGCACAAGTTTGGCGGCACGGAGCAGGTCCGGCGCATCTGGGAGCGGACCCGGCAGGCGGGCATCCAGGCTGGCATCGAATTCGCCTTCGAGCGCATCGCCATCCGGCCCAATACCCTGAAGGCCCATCGCCTTATCCGCCGCGCCCAGCGCAATGGCCAGGCGGATGCCTTGGTGGAGCGGCTTTTCGCTGGCCACTTCCTACTGGGCGAGGACATCGGCAGCAAGGAAACCTTGGCCCGGATCGCCGCCGAGCTGGGTGACGACCCGGCGGCCGTCCGCGCCTACCTCGCCTCGGACGAGGACGCCGACCAAATCCAGGACGAGATTGTCCACGCCGAGGAAATGGGTGTCGGCGGCGTTCCCTTCTTCATCTTCAATCGGCGGGTCGGCGTTTCCGGCGCCCAGCCGGCCGATGTCCTGGTGCAGGCCATCCAGGAAGCATCCAAATAGGCAGATCGGGTCGCTTTCGGGCAATATTCTTCCTGTTGCCCAGAAGGAGTTTGCCAATGATCCGCCGCCTGTTTGCTGCCCTCGTCCTTGTTCATACGGTGCTCCTCGGCACCGGCCACGCCGCCCCGGAGAAGCGGGTGGCCCTGGTCATCGGCAACGATACCTACCAGGAGGTCGCCAAGCTGGAGAAGGCCGCCAACGATGCCCGGGCGGTGGGGCAGCAGCTGAAGAAGGTGGGATTCGAGGTCCTTTCCTATACCAACCTCACCCGCCGGGAGATGAACCAGGCCATCGGCCAGTTCGTCGAGAAAGTCTCCGGCGGCGGCGTGGGGGTCTTCTTCTACGCCGGCCATGGCGTCCAGGCCGGCGGCAGCAATTTCCTCCTGCCTGTGGATATCAAGGTCAAGAGCGAGCAGGATCTGGTGGATGAGGCCGTGGACATGCAGCGGGTGCTGGAGCGCTTGTCGGATGCCAAGGCCAAGCTCAGCCTTCTGGTCATTGACGCCTGCCGGGACAATCCCTTCAAGAAAGCCTACGGACGCAGCATCGGCGCTACCCGCGGGCTGGCCATTCCCCAGGCGCCCAACGGCACTTTGGTGGTGTATTCGGCGGGTATCGGCCAGCAGGCCCTGGACAAGCTTTCCGACAACGATAACAACCCCAACGGCCTGTTCACCCGGGAGTTCCTGCCCATCATCGGCACCCCGGGCATGCGTCTGGACGAAGGGGTTCGCAAGCTGCGCAGTTCGGTCATCGCCAAGGCCAAGAGCGTCGGCCACGACCAGAATCCGGCCATCTACGACCAGACCGATGGCGACTTCTATTTCATCAATGGCCCAGTCACGGTCAATGTCCAGACGACCCCGTCCAATCCCGTCGTCACCCCGGTCGGGCCGAGTTCGGCAGCCGTGGAGATGGAGTTTTGGAGCAGTATCAAGGCGAGCAACGACAAGGCGGATTTCCAGGAATACCTGCGGCAATACCCCAATGGCAGTTTCGCCGGCATCGCCCGGAATCGTATCAAGGCCCTGGAAACCGTTGCTGTGGCTCCCAAGGTTTCCGCGGCCGTCTCGTCCAAGGAAGGCCTCGTCCGGGGCGATGCGGTGGATGTGGAATGGCACGGAAGCTGGTATCCCGGCAGCGTCCTTGAGGTGAAGTCCCAGGGACGCTATCGCATCCACTACGACGGTTACGACAGCAGTTGGGACGAGGTTGTCGGCCCCGACCGCATCCGTGCCCGGAGGTAGCCGTCTGGCGACGAGGGGCGCTTTACCGGACCTTCACTTCCACGCGGCGGTTTCTCTGGTCCTGCTTTCCTGTCGTGGAAACCGGTTCCCGGTCGCCCCGCCATTGGATTTCAATGCTTTCCTTGGGTATGCCTACCCGCAGGAGCATTTCCCGGACCGCCTCGGCCCGCCGGCGGGAAAGTTCCATGTTGTACTGGGATTCACCAGCCTGGTCGGTATGGCCGATGACCAGAACCTCGCCGACGCTACGGCGGGAGAATTCCTCGGCAACGGCGGTGATGGTTGCCCGGGCCTCCGGCACGAGTTGGGCCTTGTCGAACAGGAACTGGAGCGTGAAGGAAACCGGGCGTTGGGGCATGGCGTCGAGGGCCGCTTGGTAGCGTTGCCGGACTTCCGCTTCGCCGAGGGTCTTGGCCTCGGCGCGCTGGCCGGACACATCCACGGCCGCGAAGGCGGTACTGAGGGTCGTCTGGCCCGATCGGCTATCCACCACGACCTTCCCCACCTTGCCGTCGGGGCCGGGCAGAAGGACGATCCGTTCCTTGTTGGCACATCCGCCCAGGATGCCGGCGGCCAGGAGTAGCAACAGGATTCGCGCCATCACTCCTCGCCCTCGACTTCCACGATAAATTCGGTGCCCCGGATGCCGATGGTGGCTTGGGGCGTCCGGATGCGGGCGGCTTCCGGGTTGCTCTTGACGATGAGCCCCGAAATCATGGAGAGGGTGCCCTTGATGACGTTCAGTAGCATGCCACCTTCGTGGGTG
This sequence comes from Rhodocyclaceae bacterium, assembly GCA_035655235.1. Lineage (GTDB taxonomy): Bacteria > Pseudomonadota > Gammaproteobacteria > Burkholderiales > Rhodocyclaceae > JAGTRP01. Next base: position 9,115 of record DASRUX010000291.1, read on the forward strand.
GTGGAATTGAAGGCGAATCGCTCCAGGGCCAGGGTGCTGTTCGGGCCGCTGGAGAGCAAGGTGTCATCCTTGAGGGTGACGCCGAGGGCGCCTTCCTTGCCGGTCTTCAGGCGGTCTGCGGCGTAGACGGGCATGCCCGGTTGGGCCGGCAATTCCTGGCCGGAGCGGACCACATAGGCCGGTGCCCGGTAGGTCTTCACCATGCCGACGGATTCGTCGGCGACCGAGTTTGCCGCCCCGGCTACGGTGGCGGCAGCGAGGATGAGGCGGGCAACGAGGACGGCCAGGCGCGCCTTGGAAGAATGGTTTCTTGTTTTCATGGTGTGTTCGATGGTGATGGTTTGCGGGCCTAGCGTTTTCGGCAATTCTGCAATTGGGCCTGGGCCGCTTCGAACCGCGTCCTTGCTTCGCTGGCGGCCGAGCGAAGATCCTTGCGGGATTCCGCATCCTGGGCGTGGCGCATGTCGGTGGCCGCCTCTTCGAATTTGGAGGCTGCCGATGGGCACTCGCAGCGGGTGGCCAGGGTGGCCAGATTGTCGAATCTTCGTCGGGCCCGGTCGGCATAGTCCTGGGCGGAAGCCAGGTCCCCCTCATTGGCGGCTCGCTGCAGATCGTCCCGGACAAACTGCAGCTGCGGCCAGCGGGCATCGCAGTCCTGGGCGGTTGCCGGGCCAAGCAGCGAGGCCATGGCCAGCGCTGCCGCGACCTTCGCGAAGCCTCTGCCGTTGGCGGTCCGCCCACCGGGGTATGTCTTTCTGGAGTCCATTCCATCCCTCGCCGAGCGGAAACCCGCTCCGGAAAGCATTATGCCAGGGGCGCGGGTGGATGGCCCAGTCAAGCGCGGCGGACGCCCAATACGTAGTCCAGGAGTTCCCGGGGATGGTCGGCGACAAAATCGGCATGCCAGTCGAAGGGCGACCCGCCGTCTCCGAGGTAGCCATAAGAGACTGCCGCAGTCCGGGTGCCGGCCGCCTTGCCCGCCTCGATGTCCCGACGATCATCGCCGACGAACAAGGTCGATTGGGGCCGGCAGCCGAGCAGTTCGCAGGCATGCAGGACGGGCAGGGGCGAGGGCTTGGGCATGGCGGTGGTGTCGCCGCTCACCACGCAGACGGTGCGGTGGGAAAGCTCAAGGGCCGCGACGACCGGCGTCGTGAAGCGGGTCCGCTTGTTGGTCACGATGCCCCACCGGATGGCGGTCTTCTCCAGGGTGTCGAGCAACTCGGGGATGCCGTCGAACAGCCGGGTTTCCGAGCAGATGTCCTCGGCGTAGAACTCCAGAAAGCGTCCCGACAGGCGTCCGTAATCAGCATGTTCCGGATCGATCTCGAACCCCGCCTGCAGCAGGCCCCGCACTCCCTGAGAAGTGAAGGGTCGGAGGAAATCATGGGGCAGGGGCGGTAGGCCCTCCTCGGTACGCAGGCGATTGAGCGCTTTGTCCAGGTCCGGCGCGGTATCGGCCAGGGTGCCATCCAGGTCGAAGAGTACCGCCTCAAACATTACGGACGGCACGGACCAGGTAATTGACGCTGGTGTCATCGCCCAGCTGGTACTGGCGGGACAGAGGGGCGTAGGTCATGCCGATGAACTCGGCGGGTTCGAGGTCTGCCT
>DASRUX010000292.1:0-18162 GCA_035655235.1 Rhodocyclaceae bacterium
GAGGAGCCCCTGGCCTGGACCCACGCCCGGGTGGAAGGCAAGCAGGAATATACCCAGCTCCTCTACGTCCCGGCACGCGCGCCCTTCGACCTGTGGGACCGCAAGGCCCGCCACGGCGTGAAGCTCTATGTGCGCCGGGTCTTCATCATGGACGACGCCGAGCAGCTCATGCCCCTCTACCTGCGCTTCATCCGCGGGGTGGTGGATTCCAGCGACCTGCCCCTCAACGTCTCCCGGGAAATCCTCCAGCAGAGCAAAGACATCGACGCCATCCGCAACGGCTGCACCCGCAAGGTGCTGTCCATGCTGGAAGACATGGCCGAGAACGACAAGGAGAAGTACGCCAAGTTCTGGGAAGCCTTCGGCCAGGTGCTGAAGGAAGGCATCGGCGAGGACTTCGCCAACAAGGACAAGATCGCCGGCCTCGTCCGCTTCGCTTCCACCCAGGCCGACACCCCGGAGCAGACCGTCTCCCTCGCGGACTACATCGGCCGCATGAAGGAAGGCCAGGAGAAGATCTACTATGTCACGGCGGAAACCTTCAACGCCGCCAAGAACAGCCCCCACCTGGAAATCTTCAGGAAGAAGGGCATCGAGGTGCTGCTCCTGACCGACCGGGTGGACGAATGGGTGGTGGGCCACCTCACCGAGTTCGAAGGCAAGCAGCTCCAGTCCGTCGCCAAGGGCGGCCTGGACCTGGGCCAGCTGGAGGACGAGGCCGAGAAGCAGGAAACCGAGAAGGCCGCCGACGAGTACAAGGAACTGATCGAAAAGGTGAAGGCCTCCCTGGGCGACAAGGTAAAGGATGTTCGCGTTACCCATCGCCTGACCGATTCCCCGTCCTGCCTCGTGTCCGACGAGCACGACCTCTCCGGCAACCTGGCCCGGATGCTGAAGGCCGCCGGCCAGAAGGCCCCGGACGTGAAGCCCATCCTGGAGATCAACCCCAACCATCCGGCCGTCCAGCGCCTCAAGTATGAAGAATCCCGCTTCGATGACTGGGCGGCGCTGCTGTTCGAGCAGGGCATGCTGGCGGAAGGTGGCCAACTGGACGATCCGGCCGGCTTCGTGAAGCGCATCAACGATCTGATGCTGGCTTTGTCGGGCGGCAAGTAATCCGGTTTTCCGTCCCCATGACGCCGCCGCGGTGCAAGCCCGGCGGCGTTTTTCTTTGGGATGCCGCCGGGCGGGGAGCTAAACGGAACGGCTGCTGTCAATTACCAACGAAGGCTTGGTAGTGGCTGGAGGTCGAGGTACAGGAGGAAGGGGGGCGATTTCCTGGTCTTCCCTTTGGCTTCTGGATAGATGGGGGGGCGAAGCATGCACGGTGAATGTTTCGGCAAATCGGTCGAAATTCTGCTGGTGGAGGACAACCCCGGAGACGTTCGCCTGACCCAGGAAGCCCTGCGCGGCGTGAAGATCCGGAATACCCTGAATGTGGTGGGGGACGGCGTCGAGGCCATGGAGTTTCTGCGCCGGGAAGGAACCTTCGCCAACGCCCCCAGGCCGGACATCGTCCTGCTGGATCTGAACCTGCCCCGCATGGACGGGACCGAGGTGCTGGTGGCCATCAAGGGCGATCCCGACCTCAAATGCATTCCGGTGGTGATTCTGACCACCTCCCAGGCCGAAGAGGACATCATCCGTTCCTACCGCCTGAACGCCAATTGTTATGTGAGCAAGCCGGTGGATTTCGATCAGTTCATCCGGGTCGTCCAAGCTATCGAGGATTTCTGGCTGACCGTCGTCAAGTTGCCCAAGCTGTCATGAACGCCGCCCTCAATGTCCTGCTCCTCGAAGACAACCCGGTCGACTACCGGCTGTTGCAGGAGGAGTTGCGGGAAGCGGGGGCGGCGGACCTGCGCCTCACCCGGGCTGAGGGGCTGGCAGAAGCCCTGGCCTGCCTGGAGGGGCAGCATTTCGACGTGGTACTCACCGATCTCTCGGTTCCCGACAGCTTCGGCATCGCCACCGTGGAGGCCATCCTCGGCCGGGCTTCGGAAACGCCGGTGGTGGTGCTTACCGGCTCGGAGAACGACCAGACCGGCCTTGCCGCCGTCCACCTCGGCGCCCAGGATTACCTGGTGAAGGGGGAAACCGGCGGCGAACTGCTGTTGCGCTCCTTGCTGTACGCCATCGAGCGCAAGCAGGCGGAACTGTCCTTCAAGCAGAGCAGCGAGCAACTGGCGGAGCGGGCCAAAAAGCAGCTCGGTCGCTACAACGATGCCCTGCAACTGGAAACCGTCGAGCGCTACCGCATCGAGGCCGCCCTCCGGGAAAGCGAGCGGCGCTTCCTGGCGACTTTCGAGCAGTCGGCCGTGGGCATGGCCCATGTGGGCACCGATGGACGTTTTCTGCGGGTGAACCACCGACTTTGCCAGATGCTAGGGTACTCGGACGACGAGCTGCAATCCCTGGACCTGCCGGAAATCGTCCATCCCGAAGACGCGGAACTGGATCAGCCCCAGAAGAAGCGCCTGCTCAACGGCGCCATCCGGGACTATGCTCAGGAGCGGCGCCTGAAGCGCAAGGATGGGGTCTTCCAGCGTTTCCGCGAGACGGTATCCCTGGTGCGCAACGAACGGGGCGAGCCCCGCTATTTCGTGGCCGTCTTCGAGGACCATGGCCACATTCCCAACCGTCGGCCCGGCGACGGCGACGATCCGGAAAGGCAATTGGCCGAGTGCCGGCGGGAGCTGGAGGCCGTCAATGGCGAACTGGAGGCCCTGTCCTATTCCGTCTCCCACGATCTGCGGGCTCCCCTGCGGGCGGTGAGCGGCTTTTCCCGCATCCTCTCCCGGGATTACGCCGGACAGCTGCCGGCGGAAGCCCGCCAGTACCTGGACTTGGTCTCCGACGGGGCGGTCCGCCTCGACCAGCTCATTCGGGACCTGCTTTCCTATTCCCGCCTCGGGCGCCAGCCCCTGCATCGGCAGCCGGTGGACCTCTGCCGCATGGTTGCCGAATGCATGCACCATGTCCTCCTGGCCTACGAAGGGCGCCAGGTCGAATTCCAGCCGGAGGATCTACCCTCCTGGCCGGCCGACCCGGCTCTTCTGCGGGAAGTCTTCCTGGCCCTCCTCGACAACGCCGTCAAATTCACTGCCGGGCGCGACCCGGTCCGCATCCAGGTGGGCGCCGACATCGTGGGCGGGCAGTTGCAGGTCCATGTCCGGGACAACGGCATCGGTTTCGACATGCACTACGCCCACAAGCTCTTCGGCGTCTTCCAGCGCCTGCACCGGGCTGACGAGTATCCGGGCACCGGCATCGGCCTCGCCGTGGCCCAGCGCATCGTCCAGCGCCACGGCGGCCGGATTTGGGCGGAATCGGCGCCGGACCAGGGCGCCACCTTCTTCTTTACCTTGCCTGCGGGCGGCGACGAGGTCGCCCCGGCTACCTTGAGCGGCTGAACTCCATGCCCATGGCCAAGCACCTCCGCGCCCTGATCGTCGAAGACGACCCCATCGACGCCGAATTGCTCCTCCACGAACTGCGCCGCAGTGGCTTCGAGGTGGAATGGCAGCGGGTGGAGGGCATGGACGACTATCTGGCCGGGCTGAGAAACCGGCCGGACATCATTTACTCAGACTTCAACCTGCCCCAGTTCGACGGCCTCAAAGCCCTGGACCTCCTGGTACAGCAAGGGCTGGACATTCCGTTCATCATCGTTTCCGGTGTCATCGGCGAGGACCGGGCGGTGGAAGTCATGCGCCGCGGCGCCTGGGATTACCTCCTCAAGGACCGCCTGGCCCGGATCGGCGAAGCGACTCGCCAGGCCCTGGAAAAGCGCGGCCTGCGCCAGGCCAAGCTCCAGGCCCAGGAGGAGGCGAGGGCGGCGGGGGATGCCCTCCAGGCCATCGTGGAAGCGGCTCCCCTGGCCATCGTCGCCCTGGACGAGGCGAACCGCATCCAGACCTGGAACCCCGCCGCCGAGAAGTTGTTCGGCTGGCAGGCCGACGAGGTCATCGACCAGTGCATCGGCACCCTGGACGGTTCCCAGGAATGCTCCCTGCCTTCCATCTGCGGCCCGGATGCCCCGGTGGCCTCCCAGGAAACGGAGACAATCTGCTTCCGCAAGGACGGCACCCGCATCGACGTGGGGGTGTGGACGGCGCCCCTCCACGACCAGGCGGGGGCGGTGTCCGGCTCCATCCGCATGTTCGCCGACATCTCCGAACGCCGCCGGCAGCAGGACCGGATCGACCGCCTGATGCGGGTCCAGACGGTGCTGAGCGAAATCAACGCCGCGATCGTCCGCATCCGGGACCGGGGAAATCTCCTGCGGGCGGCGTGCCGCATCGCGGTGGACCACGGCGGCTTCAGCCTGGCGTGGATCGGCCTGGAGGGCGATGGCGCCGAGCCGGCCGGGAAACTGCTTCCCATGGCCTCTGCCGGGCTGGACCAGGACATGCGCAGGGAACTCAAGGAAGGGGACTTCTCCGCTGCCTTTGCCGACCTCCAACTGGTGGGGCAGGCCTTCCACGAAGGCAAGGCCGTCTTCAGCAACCGCCTCCCGGCGGATGCCGGCGTGGGCATGGTGCCTGGGGCTTCCGGACGTTTCGGCTCCATGGTGGCATTGCCTTTGCGGGTCGGCGGCGAGCTCACCGGCGTCTTCGCCATGTATGCCGTGTCCCCCGGGTTCTTCACCGACGAGGAAATGCACCTCCTGACCGAGATGGCTTCCGATGTCTCCTTCGCCCTGGACTACATCGCCAAGTCCGAGACGGTCAGCTACCTGGCTTATCACGACTCCCTCACCAATCTGCCCAACCGCCAACTCCTCCAGGAGCGGGTGGACCAGTTTGCCCGGGTCAATGGCCAGAACGGTTTCGCGGCCATCCTGGTGTTCGATCCGGAACGCTTCCGCAACCTCAACGACACCCTGGGGCGCCAGGCGGGGGACGAGCTCCTGCGCCAGATCGCCGGCCGGGTCCGGGCCACGGTGCGGGATTCGGATACCCCGGCCCGCATCGGGGGGGACGCCTTCGCGGTCTTCCTCAACGGCACCCAGGGGGTGGAAGAGGTGGCCCATGTGGTCGAGGAAAAGCTCCTGGAATCCCTCAACCAGCCCTTCAACCTGGGGGGGGAGGAGCTGCGGGTATCCATCCGCATCGGGATCGCCCTGTTCCCCGCCGACGGCAGCGACGCCGATACCCTCCTGCGCAATGCCGAGGCGGCCCAGCAGCGGGCCCGGGAGTACGGGGAAAAATACCTGTTCTACGGCCCGGGGATGAATGCTCGGGTATCCCGCGCCCTGGCCATGGAAAACAAGCTGCGCCGGGCCCAGGAAAACGGGGAATTCGTCCTCTACTACCAACCCAAGATCAATCTCCTGGACGGCCACCTGGCCGGGCTGGAGGCCCTGCTGCGCTGGCAGGACCCGGAGGGCGGCTTGGTGTTGCCCGCCCGCTTCATTCCACTCCTGGAGGAAACCGGGCTCATCTTCGAGGTGGGGCGCTGGGCCCTGGGCCAGGCGGTGGAGGACCGGCACCGCTGGAAGGAACGCACCGGCTTCGCCCCCCGGGTGGCGGTCAATGCCTCCACCATCCAACTGCTGAGGAAGGATTTCCATTCGGAAGTTTCCCGGGTGGTGTCGGGCAACGGCGACGACGCCGCCGGGCTTGAACTGGAAATCACCGAATCGGCCCTGATGCAGGACTTCGAGAAGAACATCTCCGTCCTCAAGAAGATTCGCGAGATGGGCATCGGCATCGCCATCGACGATTTCGGCACCGGCTATTCCTCCTTGGGTTACCTCTCCAAGCTCCCCGTCACCGTGCTCAAGATCGACTACTCCTTCGTGCGGGACATGGTGCTGCGGCCGGAGGGCATGGCCCTGGTTTCCACCATCATCTCCCTGGGGCGCACCTTCAATTTCCGGGTGATCGCCGAAGGGGTGGAAACGGAAGAGCAGGCCCGGTTGCTGCGGCTGCTCCGTTGCGACGAGGGGCAGGGCTTCCTGTTCGGCGAAGCGGTGCCGGCCGCCGCCATCGAGGAGCGGCTGCTGGCCCAGGGGCGGGAACCGACTAGGCACTGAGCCCCAGCGGATCACAAGAACAGGCGCATGCTATATTCGCGCCCATGAGCAAGAGCCCTATCCCCGATCATCGCCTGACCCTGCCGGAAGTGCTGGACATGCTGGTGGCGGACGGTCTGGTGCCCCAGGCCGATGCCGACGCCCTGCGCGCCGAGCGCCGGCTCCACGGCGGCAATATCCATCCCTTCGTCGTCATCGGGGACCAGAAATGGCGGAGCCTGGAATCCCCAAGCCGGCTCCTTACCCAGGAAACCCTGACCGAGTGGATGGCCAAGCGGCTGGGCCTGGATTACTTCCATATCGATCCCCTCAAGATCGACTTCACCGGGGTGGCGGATGTCATGTCCAGCACCTATGCGGGCCGCTTCGGCATCCTGCCGGTGCAGCTGACCACCCGGGAGGTGGTGATCGCCACCGCCGAGCCCTTCCTGCGGGAGTGGGAAAGCGAGCTGAAGCCCATCCTCCGCAAGGACATCCGGCGGGTGCTCGCCAACCCGGCGGACATCAGCCGCTACCTGGTGGAATTCTTCAACCTGGCCAAGTCGGTGAAGAAGGCCGCCCAGACCGGCAGCGGCACCTCGGGGCTGTCCAGCTTCGAGCAGTTGGTGGAACTGGGCAAGGTCAATCGCCAGCTGGACGCCAACGACCAGCACATCGTCCACATCGTGGATTGGCTGTGGCAGTACGCCTTCGACCAGCGGGCCTCGGACATCCACATCGAGCCCCGGCGGGAGCTGGGCATCGTGCGCTTCCGCATCGACGGGGTGCTGCACCAGGTGTATCAGATTCCCATGGGGGTCATGACCGCCATGACCAGCCGCATCAAGCTCCTGGGGCGCATGGACGTGATCGAGAAGCGCCGCCCCCAGGACGGCCGCATCAAGACCCGCACCCCGGACGGCCAGGAGGTGGAGCTGCGTCTGTCCACCCTGCCCACCGCCTTCGGCGAAAAGCTGGTCATGCGGATTTTCGACCCGGGCGTCCTGGTCCGGGATTTCCGGGAGCTGGGCTTCTCGGACGACGACCAGTCCCGCTGGCGGAGCATGACCCAGGCGCCCCATGGCATCGTCCTGGTCACCGGCCCCACCGGTTCCGGTAAGACCACCACCCTTTACACCACCTTGAAGCAGCTGGCGACGCCGGAGGTGAATGTCTGCACCATCGAGGACCCCATCGAAATGGTGGAGTCCTCCTTCAACCAGATGCAGGTCCAGCGTGGCATCGACCTGGAATTCGCCGACGGCGTCCGGGCCCTCATGCGCCAGGACCCGGACATCATCATGATCGGCGAAATCCGCGACCTGGAGACGGCGGAAATGGCCATCCAGGCCGCCCTGACCGGCCACCTGGTGCTCTCCACCCTGCACACCAACGATGCCCCTTCGGCCATCACCCGCCTCCAGGACCTGGGGGTGCCGGCCTACCTCATCAATTCCACCCTGCTGGGGGTCATGGCCCAGCGCCTGGTGCGGACCCTGTGTCCCCACTGCAAGAAGGCGGTGAACCTGCGAGCCGAGGACGAGGCCCTGTGGGACAGCCTGGTTTCCCCCTGGAAATCCAACCGGCCGGCCCAGATCTACCAGCCGGTGGGCTGCCTGGAGTGCCGGATGACCGGCTATACGGGGCGCCTGGGGCTCTACGAAATCCTGCTCATGTCGCCGGAGCTGCGCAAGCACATCCGCCCCCAGTCCGAGGTGGCCAAGATCCGGGACCAGGCCTACCGGGAGGGCATGCGCCCCCTGCGCATCTCGGGAGCCCTCAAGGTCGCCCAGGGCACTACCTCCCTGGAAGAAATCATCAAGGTCGCCCCGCCGGCGGACGAGTCCTAGCACGCCACGGCTGACTCAGGCGGCGCAGGATCCAGCCCCCCAGGGCGGTGCGGGTCCAGGCCGATACCTGGCCCAGAAATCCCCGAGGTGCTTGGCTGTCCCGGTGCTGGAGCAGGGCGCAGGGCGGCGGCAGGGCTGAATCATGGCGAGTCCGGCGCCGTTCCCGGTACGAACGGCGGTCGTTGAAGACCAGGCCCAGCCCGCCCGACAGGGGAACGCGCCGCAGGACATTGGCCTGGCGCCGATCCCCCTCGCGTGGTACGGGGGCGTGCGAGGGCGAGTGCTGGCGCGGATCCCGGGGCATGGCGATTCCTGTCTGCATGAGGCGGCCTGTGGGTGCAAACTCCAGTTTCATAAACGAACATCCTAGGCACCGGAAACCGGCCTGTGGATGGGCTCGATGCCGTAGTTTGCAGACAGCGGGACAGGGATGCCGGTTTCCCGGCCGCCTGAATTCAGGCCTTGGCCGGGCGCTTGAAAAGCTTGCGCTGCAAGGTCCGGCGGTGCATCTTGAGGGCGCGGGCGGTGGCGGAGATATTGCCGTCGTTTTCCCGGAGCACCCGCTGGATGTGCTCCCATTCCAGCCGATCTACCGATAAGGGCTCATCCGGGACGGCGAATTCGTGTTCCGCTGCTTCGCCCTCGGCAAAGCCCGCCAGGATGGCATCCACCTCCACCGGCTTGGCCAGGTACTGGACCGCGCCCAGCTTCACGGCATCCACGGCGGTGGCGATGCTGGCATAGCCGGTGAGGACCACGATGCGGGCGTCGGGAAGAATGGCCAGGAGGCGCGGGATGAGGTTGAGCCCCGAGGTGCCCGCCAGATTCAGATCGAGGACGATGCGGTCCGGGCGCAGTTCTTCGGCCAGGGCCAGAGCCTCGTCGGCGTCGGTGGCACCCCGCGCGGTCAGGCCGCGGCGGTCCAGGGCGCGGACCAGTACGGCGTTGAAAGTGGCATCGTCGTCGATGACCAGGATGGTCTCATTCATGGCGGGTGGGGCTCAGGGGCAGTTCGATGGTGGCGACGGCGCCGCCTTCGGGATGGTTGCTCAAGGTCAGCCGGCCGTTCAGCCGCTCCACCGCCGAGCGGGTGAGCATGAGGCCGATGCCGCTGCCGCCGGCATGGACCGGGAAGGCCGTCTTGCCGGCCTGGGCCAGGGTGGCGGCGGCGAAGCCGGGGCCGTGGTCGCGGACCTCGATGGCGAAGCGGGCCTCGTCCCAGGTGGCGGCCAGCTCGATGTCGCTGCTGCCGGTGTTGGCGGCATTGTTCAAAAGGTTGAGGACCGCCTGCTCCAGGGTCGGATCGGCCAGGATGGTGGGGGGCGGCACATCCTGCCGCAGCCGGAAGGCGCTGCTGGCCTGGGGGCGCAGGGCGTGCCAGCGCTGGCGCAGCCCGTCGAGCCAGGCGTCGGCCTTCACTCCCTGGGCATGCTCCAACCGTTCGGCCCCGGCTTGGCGGGAGAGGCCGGTGATGATTTCCTTGCACACGCCGATCTGCTGGCGCAGCACCGCCAGGTCGGCCCGGGCGGCTTCGGACAGGCTCTTGTCGTATTCCAGTTCGCCGGCGATCACCGCCATGGTCGCCAGCGGCGTGCCCAGCTCGTGGGCGGCGCCGGCCGCCAGGGTGCCGAGGGCGACCACCCGCTCGTCCCGCATGGCCTGTTCCCGAGCAGCGGCGAGCTGGGCGTCCCGGCTGCGGATGAGGGCGGTCATGCGCACCACGAACCAGCCGATCATGGCCGCCGAAATGGCGAAAGTGAGCCACATGCCGACGAGGTGCAGCCGGGTGGCCCGGGCCGGGTTGGCCAGGGGCAGGGGCAGGTAGAACACCATGAGGAGCGAGTAGGCCCCCAGGGCGAGAATTCCCGTCGCCAGGACGTGACGAACCGGCAGGATGAGGGCGGCGATTGCGACGGGCGGCAGGAGGAGGGAGACCAGGGGGTTGGTGGCGCCGCCGCTGAAGAAGAGGAGGGCGGTCAGGCTGGCGATGTCGAAGGCGAGCTGGCTGGCGACCTCCAGGGAGCTGGCGCCGTCGGCCCGGGCGAGGCGCAGGCGGACCAGGAGATTGAAGGCCGCGGCGATGCCCAGGATGGCCAGCAGGGGCAGGCGGGGCAGGGGAATGTCCAGAAGGCCGGGTGCCGCCAGCACCAGGGCCAGCATCGCCGCCAGCACCAGCCAGCGCGCCGTGGTGAAGCGCTGCAGATAGGCCAGGTGGTGGGTGACGTCCGGGGTGCCGGAAGTGAAGCTCATGGCGCGATTATCGGCGATTTGGTCCGGGAATTTGCCGCCGGCATTGTGCGGCAATTTGCCGCACTGCCGTCCCCGATCTGCCGGGGACGGGCCGGATCAGGCTGGTGCGGCGGCAGGTTCGGGCGCCCGTTCGATCCACAGGCACTGGCCCTTGGATTCCTTGTCGATGCCGGCCAGGTTTTTTTCGTGGAGGGCCAGCTCGGCCTCGTCGGCCCGGCGCACCACCAGGGGCTTCCGTTCCCGGCGGGCGGTGGTGCCGGGGCCCTGGGCCCGGGGCTCCTCGTCGGGCTCGATCATCAGGCTGTTCTGGCCCCGGGTCATGGAAAGGTAGACCTCGGCCAGCAGCTCCGTATCCAGCAGGGCGCCGTGCAGGGTCCGATGGGAGTTGTCGATTTCGTAGCGTTCGCACAGGGCGTCCAGGCTGTTGCGCTTGCCGGGATGCAGTTCCTTGGCCATGCGCAGGGTGTCCCGCACCCCGGCACAGACGGTCTCCACCGGCACCATACCCAGGAGTTTCAATTCGGCATTGAGGAAGCCCACGTCGAAGGGCGCGTTGTGGATGACCAGCTCGGCACCCCGCACGAAATCCAGGAATTCCTCGACCACGTCGGCGAACTTGGGTTTGTCGGCCAGGAAATCCAGGGTGATGCCGTGCACCGCCGCGGCGCCTTCGTCGATATCCCGCCCCGGGTTGATGTACTTGTGGAGGTGGCGGCCGGTGAGGCGCCGGTTCACCATCTCCAGACAGGCGACTTCGATGATGCGGTGGCCCTGGCGGGGGTCCAGGCCGGTGGTTTCGGTATCGAGGACGATCTGCCTCATGTGTTTTTCTCCCTGAGTTCGTCGATGCCCCGGTTGGCCAGGGCGTCGGCCCGTTCGTTTTCCGGGTGGCCGGCGTGGCCCTTGACCCAAATCCATTCCAGCTTGTGCTCTTTCGCGAGGCGGTCCAGCTCCTGCCAGAGGTCGGCGTTCTTCACCGGCTTCTTGTCGGCGGTTTTCCAGCCGTTCCGCTTCCAGCCGAAAATCCATTCGCTGATGCCCTTCAGCACGTACTGGGAATCGGAGTGGATATGGGCCGTCACCGGGCGCTTCAGGGCCTCCAGGGCCCGGATGACGGCGGTGAGTTCCATGCGGTTATTGGTGGTTTCGGCCTCGCCGCCCCACAGTTCCTTTTCGTGTTTGCCGACGCGCAGGATGGCGCCCCAGCCGCCGGGGCCGGGGTTGCCGCGGCAGGCGCCGTCGGTGTAGATTTCAACAGTTTCAGCCAATGTGTCTTTCCTTCTGGGCCACCGGGCGCAGGGCCTTGGCGGCGATGGGTGATTTTTTCCAGCTCGGCCCGATGATCCGCATGCCGTGGACGCGCTTGACCGCCCGCACCAGGTAGACGCCCCCATAGAAGCCCCACCAGCGGTCGCCGGCCAGCTCCATGAAACGCCAGCGGTGCAGCCACTTTTCCTGCTGGTAGGGCGGCCGGTAGCAGCCGAAGGCGCCCCGGTCCACCTCGAAGCCCAGCAGCCCCAGCCAGTCCTTCAGGCGTAGCACCGACAGGTAGTCGCCGTTCCAGGGAAAGCGATCCCGGTTGGCGGCGAGGCGCTGGTGGGCGCCCCACAGGGAAAGGGGGTTGAATCCCAGGATCATCACCTGGCCTTCCGGGATGAGGATGCGCTCCACTTCCCGCAGGATCTGGTGGGGATCGGAATGGAATTCCAGGACGTGGGGCAGCACCACCAGGTCGATGCTGTGGGAGGCGAAGGGCAGGGCGGTGAGGTCGCACAGCACATCCACCGCGCCGCTCTCGCCGGCCTTCTGCCGGAGGGGAATGCGGTTGGCCCGCAGGAAGTCGCATTCCGGCAGGCCGAGCTGGAGGGCGTTGTAGCCGAACACGTCGACCACCGCGTTGTCCAGCTTGTCCTGCTCCCAGCCGGTGACATAGCGTCCCTGGGGCGTGTCCAGCCAGTCCTCGAGGCCGGGAATTGACATCTGCTGCGCTTCGCTCAATAGTTTGGGCATGCTAGAAGTCGATCTTATTCCCGCGTTCAAGGATAACTACATCTGGTTGCTGCGCCGCGGCGACCGGGCTGCTGTGGTGGATCCCGGCGAAGCCGCGCCGGTGATGGCGCGCCTCCAGGCCGAGGGCCTCCAACTCGAAGCCATCCTCGTTACCCACCACCATGCCGACCATCAGGGCGGGGTGGCGGCCTTAGCCGAGTATTGGCCGGCAGCGGTCTTCGGGCCGGCGGATGAGTCTATCATAGGCTGCACCCGGCCGCTCTCAGGTGGAGACCGGATTGAGGTACTGGGGCGGGCCTTCGAGGTGCTGGCCGTCCCCGGCCATACCGCCGGCCACATCGCCTATGCCATGCCGGGGGCCGTGTTCTGCGGCGATACCCTGTTCGGCGCCGGCTGCGGACGGCTGTTCGAGGGCACACCGGCCCAGATGGCCGACTCCCTCGCGAAACTGGCGGCCCTGCCCGACGACACCCTCATCTACTGCGCCCACGAATACACGGCGGCCAACCTGGCCTTCGCCGCTGCCGTCGAGCCCGGCAACCCGGCCATCGCTCGGCGGATCGAGATGGTGGCTGGAAAGCGCCAGGCCGGCTTGTCCACGGTGCCCTCCACCCTGGCGGAAGAGAAAGCCACCAATCCCTTCCTGCGCTGCGCCGAGCCGGCCGTAATCGAGGCCGCCCGGCAGCGGGACCCAGCGGCCACCGACCCGGTGGGCATTTTCGCCGCCATCCGGGCTTGGAAGAACGTTTTCTGAATCAGCCGGCGGTGGAATCCGGGTGGCAGACCCGGTTGCGGCCTTCCCGCTTGGCCCGGTAAAGGGCCTGGTCGGCCGCTTCGATCAAGGCCTCGGCGGGGCCTTCCCCGGGCACCAGGCTGGCGATGCCGATGCTGGCGGTCACCAGCCCGAAGGGCGATCCGGTGTGGGGAATGCGCAGTTCTCGGATGCTGTTCAGCATCTTGTGGGCGACGATCAGGGCGCCGTCCAGTCCCGTTCCCGGTAGGATGATGGCGAACTCTTCGCCGCCGTAGCGGGCGGCCAAGTCGGCGCCGCGCTCCAAGGACTGGCGCAGGACCAGGGCCACCTGCTTGAGGCAGTCGTCCCCGGCCTGGTGGCCGTAGGTGTCGTTGTAGGCCTTGAAGTGGTCCACATCGCACATCATCAGGGTGATTTCGGTCTGGTCGCGGCGGGCGCGGCGCCATTCCCGCTCGATGGTTTCGTCGAACAGGCGGCGGTTGGGCATGCCGGTGAGGCCGTCGCTGGAGGACAGGCGCACCAGTTCCTGGTTGGCCGAGTCCAGCTTGCGGGCCAGGACCACCAGGGAGGTGCGCATCTGGACGATGCGCTGCATGGCCTTTACCTTGGCCCTCAGTACCACCTCGCTCACCGGCTTGTAGATGTAGTCGTCGCCGCCGGCGGCGATGCCCTGTTCCAGGTACTCGTCGCTGGTCTTGGCGGACACGAAGATGATGGGGGTCCAGTTGCCCGGCTTTTCCATGCCACGGATGCGGCGGGCGACCTCGAAGCCGTCGATGTCCGGGAGCATCACGTCCAGGAGGATGAGGTCGGGGTTCTCCCGCTCGAAGGCTTCCAGGGCCTGGTAGCCGGATTCGGCCGCAATGACGGTGGCTCCGGAGGCCTGCAGGCAACTGCTGTAGACCAGCAGGCTGGCTTTCACGTCTTCGATGACGAGAATCCTCATGGGCAACCCCGTTTGACGAAGGAAGGGGCCGTCAGACGCATTGGCTTTCGAGCAGCCACATGATCCCGATCCCCATGATCAGGGCGAAGCCGCCCCAGCCCGCGCATTGCAGGGCGGCGCTGCGGGCATAGGCATGGACTCGGCGCTCCTTGTAATCTTGGTAGCGGGCGAATTCGCCGAACACCATGACCAGGGTGAGGCCGAAGAAGAAGGTGCCGAAGAACAGGATGGCGGTGGTGGAGTTGCCGATTTCCCGGCAGGCCGCGGAGGTCATGTGCCGCAGGCGCATCATGAAATCCATGCGCAGGGCGAGCTGGAAGGCGTAGTAGCCGATGACGCCGAAGAACACCACCATGCCGATCAGGATCCAGGTGTCCGGCTTCCTGAGCTGTACCGCCATGCGATGGAAGTCGTCGGCGATCCAGCCGAAATTCCTTTTGAACCAACCCTGCTTCAAACCCGCGATCCTTTGCCCGATGAGTGTTCTACGACCAAGATGTTAGCTTAACACGGCCGCATGCCCAGGCCGGTTCCCGAGAGTCCTCCTCACAGGGATAAGCCATATTCTGTCAAAATCCGCCCCTTCAGGAGTATTGAGCCATGAGCGACATGATGAGTTTCGCCCTGCTGGGAGGCGTCCTGGCCGTGATCGGGCTGCAGGTATTGCTGCTCACCCGGGCTTCCCGGGGGGCAGCCGACGGCATGGAGGTGGAAATCCGCTTCCGCACCCTGCAGGAAGCGGTGGAGAAGGGCATGGAACGCCTGGAACGGGAGCTGCGCGAGGAACTGGCCCGGGGCCGCCGTGAGGAGGCCGAGGAAGCCTTCCGGGACCGGGAGGAGCAATCCCAGGCCTCCACCCGCCTGGTCCAGGCCATCACTACCCAGATCACTCAGTTCGGCGGCCTCCAGGGGGAGCGGCTGGAAGCTTTTGCCCGGGAACTGGGCCGCTTTTCCCTGGGCATGGACGAGCGCTTCGAGCGCCTGAAGGCCGGGGTGGAGGGCCGCCTGGGCGCCATCCAGGCCGATAACGCCACCAAGCTGGAGGAAATGCGCCGGACCGTGGACGAGAAGCTCCACGCCACTCTGGAGCAGCGCCTGGGGGAATCTTTCAAGCTGGTGAGCGAGCGTCTGGAGCAGGTCCATCGCGGCCTCGGGGAAATGCAGACCCTGGCGGCCGGCGTCGGCGACCTGAAGCGGGTCCTGACCAATGTGAAGACCCGGGGCACCTGGGGCGAAGTTCAGCTCGCCAACCTGCTGGAACAGGTGCTGACCGCCGACCAGTACGGCTGTAACGTGGCGGTGCGGCCCGACAGCCAGGAACGGGTGGATTTCGCCATCCGCCTGCCGGGCAAGGACGACGGCGCCCTGGTCTGGCTGCCCATCGATGCGAAATTCCCTATCGAGGACTACCAGCGCCTCATCGAGGCACAGGAAACGGGCGACGTGGCTGCGGCGGAGGAGGCCTCCCGGGCCGTGGAAATCCGCCTCAAGGCCGAGGCCAAGAGTATCCGGGAGAAGTACGTCCAGCCGCCCCATACCACCGATTTCGCCATCCTCTACCTGCCTATTGAGGGCCTCTACGCCGAGGCCCTGCGCCGGCCGGGCTTGGCCGAAGCCCTGCAGCGGGATTGGCGGGTCAGCCTGGCCGGACCCACCACGCTCGCGGCCATGCTGAACAGCCTGCAGATGGGCTTCCGGACCCTGGCCATCGAACAGCGCTCGGCGGAAGTCTGGGCCGTGCTGGGGGCGGTGAAGACCGAGTTCGGCAAGTTCGGCGAGGCCCTGGCCCATACCCGCAAGAAGCTGGAAGAGGCGAGCAGCAGCATCGGCAAGGCGGAAACCCGGACCCGGGTGCTGTCCAGGAAGCTGAAGGAAGTGGAAGCTCTGCCCGTGTCCGATGCCCAACTCCTCATCGGCGCCGCCGATTTCGAAGCCGATGACGACTGATCTGGACCGGGCCTACCGCGCTACCACCTACCAGGTCTTCCTGCCCGGCGGGGCGGTGGAACTGCGCGTCGATGGAGCCAACCCGGCCCTGGCGGCCTGGCTGCGGGAGGAAGGCGTCGAGGAATGGGCGGTGGTCACCGCCGCCAATCCGGCTTCCCAGCCCCTTTCCGCCCGGGAAAACGCCGAGCGCCAGGCCAAGCTTGAGGTTTCCCTGCTGGAGGAGGGGTTCGAGCCCTACGCCGGCGAGAACGTCGCCGACGATCCTGCCTGGCCCGTCGAGGAAAGCTGCTTCATCCCCGATATCTCCCGGGAGGAGGCCGTAGCATTGGCGCAACAATTCGGCCAGAATGCAATCCTCTGGGGAGAAGCCGACGGCTTGCCGCGGCTGGTGTGGATTGGGGACGGGAAGGAATGACGAAGAAGATCGGTCGCTTTGAAATCCGGCGGGAACTGGGGCGGGGGGCGCAGAGCGTCGTCTACCTGGGTTTCGACCCGCAGTTGCAGCGGGAAATCGCCATCAAGACCGTGCGCCTTGCCGGTGCCGAATCCTCCGGCAACAAGACCCTGCTGGACGAAGCCCGCCTGGTCAGCAAGCTGCGCCATCCCAACATCGTCCCCATTTTCGAGGCGGGGGAGGAGAACGGCGAGCTGTACCTGGTTTTTGAATACGTGCCGGGCAAGAACCTGGCCGAATTCCTGCGGGACAGCGGTGCCCTGCCGCCGGTCAAGGCGGTCAGCATCCTCCAGACCATCCTCGACGCCATCGCCCACGCCCATAGTCTGGGCATCATCCATCGGGATCTGAAGCCTTCCAACATCCTCCTGGACGAGAACGGCACGGCCCGGGTCATGGACTTCGGCATCGCCATGAAGGTCGAGGGCCAGAAATCGGGGGAGGACGAGTATTCCGGCACGCCGGCTTACATGGCGCCGGAGTACATCCAGCACCGGGAGGTCAGCGAGCGTACCGACGTGTTCTCCGCCGGCCTCATTCTTTACGAGATGCTTACCGGCCAGCGGGCCGTCCAGGGCGGCAATATCTACCAGGTGATGAACCGCATCGCCAATGAGAACATCCGCCTGCCCGAGGGCGTCGGCCCGGTGGACGAGCGCCTGGCGGCCATCCTGGCCAAGGCCCTGGTGCGGGATTCCAACCTGCGCTACCAGACGGCGGCCCAGTTTGGCGAGGCCCTGGACAAGTATCTGACTCCGGATGACGAAGGTCAGGGCGACGGTGCCGGCAAGCAATCGACCCTCGATTTCCTGCTGCGCCGCATGCGGCACAAGAGCGACTTCCCGGCCCTGTCCGAATCGGTCAGCGCCATCAACAAGCTGGCCTCCAGCGAGACGGAGAGCATCAACAAGCTCTCCAACTCCATCCTCAAGGACTTCGCCCTCACCAACAAGCTGCTGCGCCTGGTGAATTCAGCCTATTACCGGCCGGCCGGCGGCGGCAGCATCAGCACGGTTTCCCGGGCGGTGATCGTCCTGGGCTTCGAGACCGTCCGCAACATCGCCATCACCGTGCTGCTTTTCGAGCATCTGCAGAACAAGGCCAACGCCAACCAGCTGAAGGAAGAATTCCTGAAGGTCAACCTGGCCGGCATCCTCGCCAAGGACCTGGCAGCGGCCGCCCAGATGCGGGACCTGGAACAGTCCTTCATCTGCGCCCTGTTCCACAATCTGGGGCGCCTCCTGTCCCAGTACTACTTCCCCGAGGAAACCGACGAAATCCGTCGGGTGATGGAGCAGAAGGGCTGCGGCGAGGACCAGGCGGCGTTGCAGGTGCTGGGCATCAGCTTCGAGGACCTGGGGATCGCCATCGCCCGGGAATGGGGATTCCCACCCCTTATCGTAAACACCATGCGCAAGCTGGAGCCGGGCGCCGTCCGCCGGCCCGCCACCCAGGAAGACCGCCTGCGGGTCCTGGCCGGCATGTCCAGCGAGATTTGCCGGGTCGTCGGCCTGACGCCGGAACAGCGGGACAAGGAAATGCGCAAGGTCATGGCCCGTTTCAAGGATCCCGTCGGGGTGGAAGAGAAGGCCATCGAGGAGACGGTCCAGAAATCCATCGTCGAGGTGGCGGAGTTCGCCCGCATCATCCACCTGAACCTGAAACAGACTACCTTCGGCCGCCAGCTCCGTTCCTTCGGTGCCCCCGGTGCTGAGGAACCGGAGAGTACCCAGTCCATCCTCGGCGACACCCTGGGGGACACCCTGCTCGCCCAGGGGGATCCCCTCGGCTACGAAGCGGACGACGGTCCGGAAGCGACGGTCGAGCGCGCCCAGGAGGATGCCCAGGCGGTGCTCACCGCCGGTATCCAGGACATCAGCAACACCCTGGTGGATGGCTTCAAGCTCAACGACATCCTGCGCATCATCCTGG
>DASRUX010000293.1:0-4416 GCA_035655235.1 Rhodocyclaceae bacterium
TTCGGCAAGATGGACATCTTCGGCTTCTTCGACCAGAACGCCGCGGCGGGCGACGAAACCCGCCAGTTCCTGAATTCCATCTTCGTCCATAACCCCATGCTGGACGCCGGCGGCCAGATCGGCGTGGATCGCAACGGCTTCCAGCCCGGCTTCGTGGCCTCCTACTACAACTACACCTGGAAACCGACCACTTGGCGCCTGTCCTTCGGCATTTTCGGGACCGGCCGGGGCGCCAATTACCAGCGCTTCTTCTCCACGCCGCTCCTCATGGCCCAGGCGGAAACACAGGTCAAGTGGATGGGCGGACTCACCGGCAATTACCGCATCTACGCCTGGCAGCAGGGCCAGGGTACGGACATCCTCTCCGGCAGCACCCAGAAGCAGGCGGGCTTCGGCATTTCCGCCGACCAGCGCCTGGGTGACGGCATCACCCTGTTCAGCCGCTACGGCCACATCGCCCGGGGCAACGTACCCTTCGACCGGGCGCTCACCGTCGGTTCCGAATTCAACGGCTCCTACTGGAACCAGGCCGCCGACGCCGTGGGCGTAGCTGCCGGCTGGCTGAAGGCCAGCAAGGCCTACCGCATGCCGCTCGCAGGCATCCACGACCTGCAAGGCAACGACGACCCGGCGGTGCCCGCCACCCTGGCGGACAACCTCTACTTCACCCCGAGCGGCGCCGAGCAAATCGCCGAAATCTATTACCGCCACCGGATCAGCAAGCAGTTCGAGCTGACCCCGGACTTCCAGCTCGTCCGCCGCCTGGGCGCCGACGCGGCCATGCAGAACGTCCGCATCTTCGGCCTGCGCGCCCAACTGGCCTTCTGACAAGGAGAAACCCGATGTTCCAGCACTTCATGAATCTGCCCGTTTTCCTGCGCAGCGGTCCCTGGTTCTCGGTGGCCGCCGCCGGGCTGGTGATGGCCCTCTCCCTCTTCGCCGGCGCCCCGGCCCAGGCCGACGAGCTGCCGACTTTCCAGCTGGTCATCAAGGGCGGGCGCCTCATCCCGGAATCCATCGAGGTTCCGGCCAATACCAAGTTCCGGCTGACCATCAAGAACGAGGGCCCCGGCGCCGCCGAGTTCGAGAGCGTCGAGCTGAAGAAGGAGAAGGTCCTGGCCGCCGGGGTCATTAGCAGCCTGGTCTTTTATCCGCTGCAGCCCGGCAGCTACAAGTTCTTCGACGAATTCCACGCCGACACGGCCCAGGGCCGCATCGTCGCCAGGTAAAGATCATGGTCGAACAGGTCATCGCCTTCCCTGCGCCCACTTCAGGCCGGCTCGCCCGCCTGGGGCTTTTCCTGCGCCGCCACCGGCGTTCCGTGCTGGCCGTCCAATGGGCGGTCGTTGTCGTTTACGCGGTGCTGGTGGTCGTCCCCGCCCTCATGCCCATCCCGCCGGAGGGCGCCCACATTTGGGACAACCTGCGGCTCTTCGCCCAGTTCTGCTTCTGGGGCATCTGGTGGCCTGGGGTGATGATCGCCACCGTCACCCTGGGGCGGGTGTGGTGCGGCCTGTTCTGCCCGGAAGGGGCCATGTCCGAGTTCGCCAGCCGCTTCGGCCGGGGCAAGCCCGTGCCCCGCTGGCTGAAGTGGCCGGGCTGGCCCTTCGTGGCCTTCATCTGCACCACGGTCTATGGCCAGCTGGTGAGCGTCTATGAATACCCGGAAGCCGCCCTCCTGGTGCTTGGAGGCTCCACCGTCGCCGCCGTGGTGTTGGGACTCCTCTATGGCCGAGATAGGCGCATCTGGTGCCGTTACCTGTGCCCCGCTTCCGGCGTCTTCGCCATCCTGTCCAAGATCGCGCCCCTCCATTACCGGGTGGACCGGGAGGCCTGGAACCGGACGGCCACCTTCGAGGAACGGGTCAATTGCGCACCCCTGGTGGATATCCGGCGTATGCAAAGCGCCTCCGAATGCCATTCCTGCGGCCGCTGCGCCGGCCAGCGGGGCGCTGTGGAACTGTCGCTGCGCTCCCCCGCCGCCGAAGTGCTGGATGCCGAACTCCCGGCCCGCACGCCGGACGCCATGACGCTCCTTTTCGGCGTCCTGGGCGTCGCCACCGCCGCCTTCCAATGGACCCTGAGCCCCTGGTTCCTCCACCTCAAACTCAAGCTGGCCGACTGGCTGGTGGAGCACGATCACTTCGCCCTCCTCGACAACGATGCCCCCTGGTGGCTACTCACCCACCACCCTGAAATCGGGGATGCCTTCACCTGGCTGGACGGCGCCCTGGTGCTGGCCTACCTGCTGATCGGCGGCGGTCTCCTGGGCACTGCCTTGTGGCTCGGCCCCGCCCTGGCCGCCCGTTGCCTGAAGAATGCGAAGCTGCCCTGGCAGCGGCTGACCCTGGCTCTCACGCCCCTGGCGGCGGCCAGCGTCATCCTGGGCCTGTCCATGCTCACCATCAGCCACCTGAAGGCGGAACATCTGTGGCTGGGCTGGGTTCCGGCCTTCCGCATCGGCCTCCTCACCCTCGGCTGCCTGGGCAGCCTGTGGCTGGCCTTCCGCCTGGTGCGGCAATCCGGCGCCGGCTTCGCCCGGGGGACCCTGGCGCTCCTCGCCATGGCCTGGCCGGTGGCACTGATGGCGGCCAACTGGGTGACCGTCTTCTTTATCTGGTGAGCGTCAGCCCATCGCTTCCGGGTCCGGCTCGCCGGTGGCGGCCGTGACGGGCCCGCTGTCGTTCGCCGCCATGGCCCCCCGGGTCCCATAGCGCGCCGCCTCGGACTCGGCTGCCACCTGGTCGAGAATCCGGTGGATTTCCGCCACCGCCTCCTGGCCCTTTTCCAGGCAGACCAGGCCGCCCTGGATGGCGCTATTCAGGAGCGGCCGCACACCCCGGGCCGCCACCGGCAACACCGCCGGCAACAGCGAGAGGACGCCTGCCCCCAGGGCCACGGCGGTGAAGCTGGCCTTCTTGAGATCGTCGATCATGGACATGGAGAATTCCCCATCAGCAAGTAAGATGAAAAGGCCGAACAATCCCCAAGGTTAATCAGCCGCCTTCCGTATGCAAGTCGTGGAACAAGGTAAGAAGCGAGCCGCGGATCGGCCCGGCCTAGGGAGCGACAACCGCCGCCGGGAATTCGTTCGCCTGCGGGCCATGGCCACCGGCCTGCTGGTTGCCATGGCGGTCCTCTTCCTCACTGCCGGCCATTTCCGGGAAGCCTTCCCCTGGCTCGGTTACGTGCGGGCCTTCGCCGAGGCGGCCATGGTCGGCGCCCTGGCCGACTGGTTCGCCGTCACCGCCCTCTTCCGCCATCCCCTGGGGCTGCCCATTCCCCACACGGCGGTGATCCCGAAGAACAAGGACCGCATCGGGGAAAGCCTGGGCAAGTTCGTGGAGGAACATTTCCTGCCGCCGGAGGTGGTGCGGGCCCGGCTGGCCGAGGTGGATTTCGGCGACATGGCCGGCCGCTGGCTTTCCGACCCAGCCCACGCCGCCAGTCTCGCCGACCAGATCACTCAACTGCTGCCGGGCCTCCTCCACTCCCTGGACGACGACCCGGTACGCACCTTCATCCGAGACAAGCTCAAGGAACGGCTCGATGCCGTCGAACTGGCGCCCCTGTCGGCGGACATTCTGGACGTGCTCACCGCCGACAACCGCCACCAGCACCTCCTGGACGCCGCCCTGGTGCATATCAACGGCCTGGTCGCCGAGAAGGAGCCTTACATCCGCCAGAAGGTCCGGGACAGCACCGGTTGGCTATGGAAGAAGCTGTCGGTGGACAGGAAGGCCTTCGACGGCATCATGGGCGCCGTGGAGGATTTGATGCGGGAGGTGGGCGAAGACGCCGGCCACGAACTGCGCCAGCGCTTCGACCACGCCCTCCGGGAATTCACCGGCAAGCTGCGGGAGTCGCCGGAGTACCGGGCGCGGGCCGAGGCCATCAAGCGGGAGATTCTGGAGAGCCCCGGCTTCCAGGCAAGCCTGGAAGGCGTCTGGGAGGATTTGCGCCTACGCCTGCTGGCGGATGTCCAGGCGCCGGATTCGGAAATCCGCCGGCACATCCAAACCGGGGTGGAGAAGCTGGGGGCCGCCCTGATCGCCGACCCGGCCCTGCGGGAAAGCCTCAACCCCTGGCTGCGGGACACGGTCGCCGGCCTGGTGGAATCCCGCCGGGAGGAAATGGCCCGGCTGATCCCCGACACGGTCCGCACCTGGGATGCGGACACCATGAGCGAACGCCTGGAACTGCAGGTCGGCAAGGACCTCCAGTTCATCCGCATCAACGGCACCCTGGTGGGGGGCCTGGTGGGACTGGCGATCTACGCCGTTTCGAAGTGGCTCAGCTGAGGCTCTCGTGCCCGCTGCCGTCCTTGCCCTGGCTGCCCAGGACGAGGTCGGAATCGGCCGCCAGGGCGTCGAATAAGGCCTGGACGGACTTGGGATCGCCTGAAGCGGCGAAGGT
>DASRUX010000294.1:0-4978 GCA_035655235.1 Rhodocyclaceae bacterium
ACCCGAACAGGAAGCCCAGCCCCGTCCACCGCCCGGGCCGAAGTCCCCTTTCCATGGCGGAGCAGCCTGGCCGGGCATGGACCTGGATACGCTGAAAGAGCAATGGCGCGGATTCAAGGCGCCGGTGACTCCAATCCGTCCCATCCGGACACCCGACCCGCTGCCTGACGGAGCCCGGTTCATCACCGGCTCCTACACCAATCCGGCAGGAACCCGCAGCTACAAGCTCTACGTCCCGAGCGGCTACGCCGGGCAGCCGCTGCCCCTCGTCGTCATGCTCCACGGCTGCACCCAGGATCCCGACGATTTCGCTGCCGGCACCCGCATGAACGAACTGGCGGAAGAAACCCCGTGCCTGGTCCTCTATCCCGCCCAAGCCCAGACCGCCAACGGATCGAAATGTTGGAACTGGTTCAAGGCGACCGATCAGGAAAGGGACCAGGGAGAGCCGTCGCTTATCGCCGGCATGACCCGCCAGGTGGGCGATATCCATGCCGTCGATCCCGACCGGATTTATGTCGCCGGCCTGTCGGCGGGCGGCGCCATGGCGGTGACCATGGGCGTCAGCTACCCCGAGCTTTATGCAGCCGTCGGCATTCATTCCGGGCTGCCGCATGGGGTGGCTTGCGATCTTCCGTCGGCCCTGGCGGCCATGCAGAATGGTGGGGCTTCGCCTCGGGGGCGGCAGGAGTCGACCGGCACATTGCCCTTCCCCGTCATCGTCTTTCACGGCGACCGGGATACCACCGTCCATCCCTGCAACGGGGACCAGATCATCAGTCAATGCGCCCAGCCCGCCCCGGCCCGCCCGGCGCAGGCCAGCACCGATCCGAAAGTAACCGTGCAGCGGGGGCAGGAGCCAAAGGGCCATGCCTATACCCGTACCATCCACCATCGGCCCGGCGGCAGGCCCCTTGCCGAACACTGGCTGGTCCATGGTGCAGGCCACGCCTGGGCGGGCGGCAGTTCCCGCGGGCCCTACACCGACCCGAAAGGACCGGATGCGTCACGGCAAATGTTGCGCTTTTTTCTTGAGCACCCTAGAGGTGGGTTAACCGTCTAGGCACTCCAACCGCCGCCAGTGGCCGGGGGGTTACCAGACCCCACCCACGCCTGTTACCGACCCCGGCCCTTCCTGCTTCTAGGGGAAGCCGGCAGAAAGGCACGGGTCCAGGCATTGGTTAACTGTTTGATTCCCGAATGGATTGAACTGGTTGCCTGTCGTTTGGCAGCGGCAGTTGCGCTACCGCGAATTGAACCGGCCACCGCATTGGCTCCGCTTAGATACATGCTCATCCAGGGATTTTTCTTGGTCCAAGGATTTTTCATGGCAATCACCTTCTTGAGAAACGGAATTCCCGCCGGCCCTGTTTCTGAGGGTTCATGGCCGTAGAAGCTCAGAAAGCAGGGAATCCGGCCATCACAATTACCATGCCCTTGAGTTCGCCGACGATGAATAGCGGGATTTCTTCCGAAAAACACTTGGCGACAGGGTATTTAAGTCTGACCCCTCGGCAAGCCGGGCGTTCGGCCTCATTGCCTACGCCGATCCGGCCGTCCGGGAAAGTAGTGCCACCGTGACCCGGGACATCCTGCCGACCGTCATGGGCGGCCCGATCCAGTTGGCGACGCTGCTTCAGAACCTGGTCGAAAACGGCATCAAATACCGTGGCAGCGAACAGCCCCGAATCCACGCCGCAACTTTCAATTCAGCCTGCCTGCCAATTGACGAAATACGGGAGATCACTGCGACCGCTTACGGGAACTGGCAGGGCTAACCCGCATCTGGGTCGCTACAGATAGACCTTTATCCCCGATTCCGTGTCTCACAATTTTGTCCGGAAATCTAAGGGGTTCAATCCATGGCGCCCGTCTCAAGCGCTGACACCTTGCTGCTCAGACGTCTGCTGGTCCTGGCCCGAGACCTGCTGCAGGTCCATGACCTCAAGTCGGTGCTGGAGTTGGTTGGGCCCGCCTTCCGAGAATTGTCGGCTCCAGATGACGCCTTGTTGCTGGTGATGCTGGGTGACGAGGAGTATGTCACCGCCTTCGACACGAGAGGCTTACTCCAGCCAGTTGATCAGGAAAGTGTCTTCTACCAGCATGCCCGGCAGGCCCTGCTAAACGAGGTGCCGCTAGTCCTCCCTGCACTGAGCATCGACCAGCAGCTTCGCGGCGGCTCCTCCTATCGAACGGCCAGTCTACTGGCTATTCCATTTCCTCCGGTTCGACCGATAGGCGTACTGGCGGCGCTTTGGCTACGCGATGGAAATCCGGAGCTACTTGCCAGCCAAGCTTCCATCCTGCGGCATCTCAGCGAGTTGTCGGGAGCGGCCCTGGGCAATGTGGATTTCCAGCTGGCGCTTGAAGAGCAGGTTTCGGCCTGTACCGCGGAAGTGCGAGCGGTGACCCGGGAGCATGCCGAAGAGCTTCAACGGCGGGACGACACTGACCGGGAAAAGGATCGCATTGCGGTCACCGACGTATTGACCGGGATGCTGAACCGGCGAGGGTTCTTCCTGCAAGCAGAACGAGCCTTCAAGGTGGCCTGCCGCCAGGGGACGGCAAGTGCCGTGATCTTTGCCGACATCGACAATTTGAAGACGGTGAACGACCAGCTCGGTCATGACATTGGTGATCACCTCATCCAGGCTGGGGCGCAGATACTCCGGAAGTCGTTTCGGGACAGCGATGTCGTGGCGCGGCTGGGTGGAGACGAATTTGCAGCGTTTACCTTGAACTCTGGACAGCCGGAAGCGATCCTGGCCCGGGTCCAGGAAAACACCGATCTTTTTCACCGGCAGGCTTCGACGCCCTATAAAGTTTCTTTCAGCCTCGGAATCGTTCCATGCGAACCATCATCCGCGCTGAGCCTTGCTGATTATCTCTCGCTGGCTGACAAGAAGATGTATGAGCACAAGAAAGGACGCCGCTAATTCCCGGCGGGCATTGCACCGTCCATACCCGGTGAAGAAGTGTCACCGGAAGATCCGTAGGCTTTAACGGCTGGTAAATGATCCCGGATTGGCCACTCCAGACCAACGGTAGAGGATCGGTTCATCGGCCAAACCGAGCAACCTCCCCAGACGATCAAATCCGGGCCGCTCTATTTCGATTGATCCGGCAGAGTGAATTTGAAAACACTCCCTTGTCCCGGCGTAGACTCGGCCCAAATCCGCCCTCCGTGGCGTTGCACCACCCGCCGGCAAACGGCCAGGCCGATGCCGGTTCCGGGATAGGCCTCCTGACTATGGAGGCGTCGAAAAATCTCGAAAATGCGCTCCCGGTGCTTTTCCGGGATGCCGATGCCGTTGTCCCGCACCGAGATGATCCACTCCTTGTCGGAGCGCTCGGCCGCTACGTGCACCCGGGGGGCTTCCGCACCGTGGTACTTGATTCCGTTCCCGATCAGGTTCTGGAGCAGTTGGGCCAACTGGATGCGGCTTCCCACGACCACCGGCAGATCGCCGCAGGTGATAGCGGCCCCGGTTTCCCGGATGCTGGCATCCAGGGCCGCGACCACGCTGTCGAAAACCAGGCGAAGGTCGGTCTGATCGAAGACTGTTCCCGGCGTATCTATTCTGGAATACACGAGCAAATCCTGAATCAGTTCGTGCAGTCTCCTTACATTGAGCACGATCTGGTTGATCCAGGCATCTCCCTGGGCCCCCAGGAGTCCGCCGAAATCCTTCTGCAATAGCTGGGCGAATCCGGCAATGGAGCGCAGCGGGGTCTGTAGGTCGTGGGCGGCGATATAGGCGAACTGATGCAGTTCCTGGTTGCTGCGCACCAGTTCCTCGTTGGCATCCGACAGGGCAACGGTCCGCTCCGCGACCCGGTGCTCCAGGTCGTCGTTCAGACGCTGCATGGCTTCTTCCAGGGCCTTGCGTTCGGTGATATCCAGGGCGATGCCGCTCATGCCCGTGATGTCGCCGCTGACCTCGTCATAGAAACCGCAGCCGACCGCGGCGATCCAGTGGATGCTGCCATCCGGCCAGCGGATGCGGCACTCCACGTTGTATTCCTCGTGGCTCTTCAGTGCTTGGCGCACGGCGTCGCCGATGGCTTCCCGGTCCCCGGGGTATAGAGCCTCCAGGAAGCGCTCATAGCTCATCGCCTCCTCCGCGGGAATCCCGAAAAGCTGCCGGAAACGGGGTGAAGCGACCAGTTCTCCGCTACGCATGTTCCAGTTCCAGATGCCGAGGTCCGCGCCGTGGACCGCCATTTCGAGATTCTGCTGGCTGCTGCGCAGGGCCTCATCGGCCAGCACCTTGGCGGTGATATCGACGACGACGGCGTTGAATACCTGGCTCGCTTCGCCCACGACGGCCTCCATGTGGGTGAAACAGAGCGGCTGGCCGCTATCTGCCCTCACCAGCCGTACCTCGCAGACTTCCTTGGTCTGGCCGGCAAACACATTGGTGAGGAAAGCATCGAAGATCGGGCGATCCCGATCCTCGACGAATTGCCGGAAGGACAGCCCCAGCAGGCGGGGACGCTCCTCGTCCAGCAAACGGGCTGCGGCAAAGTTGAGCTGGCGGATCAACCCGGCGCGATCCACGCTGAAATAGCCGACGGGGGCCGAGTCGTACAGTTCGGTGTAGCGGGCGAGCACAGCCTGGGCTTCCACCCGCGCCTGTCGCAGCGCGTCGTTCTGCATCTCCAGCTCGATCTGATACACCTGCAGCTCATGCAGGAGCTTGCGGACATCGACATCGCTGGAGATGCCTTCGGGCAGCCGGGCTTCAAGGCGCTGTTCGGCGCGGCGGCGAAGGTCGTCGAAGTCCGGTCTTTCCGGACTTTCTCTCATGGTCTTTCCCTATCCGGAGCAAAAGCGGAGTTGGCAATCCCGTCAGACAGGGCTTTGGTCAAATAGTGCGGCCATCCCGGCGGGCACAGCTGCTGGCCAGGGCCTCAGTCCGGGTTGAGGGCTTGGCCGGCAGGAGCGACGGGGAGCTTCAGGAAGAAGGTTGCCCCT
>DASRUX010000295.1:0-6284 GCA_035655235.1 Rhodocyclaceae bacterium
GGCCGGGTCTGGTCCAGGGTCTTGGTCAGGTAGTAGAGGGCCTCGACGGCCGTGCGGTGCTCATGGACCGCCGTCAGCTCGGGCACGCCCCAGGATTCGTTGAAGGGCACCCAGACGATGATGCAGGGGTGGCTGTAATCCCGCTCGATGGCCTCGGTCCATTCCTTGATGGTGCGCTTGATGGCGGTGCGGGTGAAGCGGTAGGCGGAGGGCATCTCCTCCCACACCAGGAGTCCCAGCCGGTCGGCCCAGTAGAGGTAGCGGGGGTCCTCGATCTTCTGGTGCTTGCGCACTCCGTTGAAGCCCATGGCCTTGGCCAGCTCCACGTCCCGACGCAGCGCCGCGTCGTCGGGCGGGGCCAGGTGGGTGTCGGGCCAGTAGCCCTGGTCCAGGACCATGCGCAGCTTGTAGGGACGGCCGTTCAGCATGAAGCGGTCCCGCAGGAGCCGAACGGAACGGAGCGCGGTGTAGGAGGTGAATTCGTCCAGAATTTCCGAACCGCTACGCAGGCGGATGGTGGCATCCAGGAGGGTGGGCCGTTCCGGGCTCCACAGGATTTCGTTGCGGAAGTCGTCGATGCCCGGATCGGACAGGTAGATGACCCGGTCCACCTCGCCGTCGATGACCCCGTAGGAATCGCTGGACAGCACCCGCTGGCCGTGGCGCAGTGTCACGTCGATCATGAGATCCGTCGCCGGATCGCCCACCACCCGGGCCTCGAAGCCGATGGCGAAGCCCTCCACATGGGGCGTCCAGCGGATCTTGCCGACATAGGTGCGGGACAGGCGCTCGATCCACACGGTCTGCCAGATGCCGGTGGTGCGGGGATACCAGAGGGAATGGGGCTCCAGTTGCCAGTCCTGCTTGCCCCGGGGCTTGATCAGCTCGTGGGGGTCATCCACCACCTGGACGGTGACGGTCTGCCGGCCGGAGGGATCGAGGGCGTCGGTGATGTCGGCGGCGAAGGGCGTATGGCCGCCCTCGTGGGCCACCGCCAGAAGGCCGTTCACCCAGACCTTGGCCGCGTAATCCACGGCGCCGAAGCGCAGGATCACCCGGTCGTCGCCGGGCATCAGGTCGAAATCCCGCTGATACCAGCAGACGGCGTGGAAGCCCGGATCGCCGATGCCGCTACGGGAACATTCCGGCGGATAGGGGACGGTGATGGTCAGGGGCCAATCGGCAATGTCCGCCGGCTTGGCATGGCGGCGGTCATCGTCGTAGGCGAAGCGCCAGGGGCCGTTGAGGGATATCCACTCGGGGCGCTGTAGCTGCGGTCGGGGGTAGCCGAAGTCCAGGGCGGTCTCCTTCGTCTGGCGGATGCGCGAACCACGGTATAGACCGGGGGTCCAGGACTCCGTTCCAGGGGCTGCCGGCAGCCTTTACGGAAGCCGCTTTCAAGCCCCGCCTTGCTGCGCCGCACCAATTATTTCTCGACATCCTGAAAAACTCCTGTATAGTGTCGATTGTGCAGCGCAGCAATACGATTTCCCCCAATCCCAAACAACCGCAGCCAGCTCATCGAACGGGCCCACAAGGAGATTCACAATGATCAAGACCGAACAATTCGCCGCCGCCAACAAGGCCGCCATTGATTCCCTGCTGACCATCGCCAACGCCTCCCTGGCCAACGCCGAGCGCCTGGCTGCCCTGAACCTGAACACCGCCCGCGAACTGATCGCCGACGCCACCAACAGCTTCGGCGCCCTGCTGGCCGTCAAGGATGTTCAGGAACTGATCGCCGTCCAGCGCGCCATCGCCAAGCCGGCCGTCGCCAAGTCCGTGGCCTACTCCCGCAGCGTCTACGAAATCTTCAGCGAGTCCGCCCAGGGCATCTCCCAGATCGTCGAAGGCCACACCGCCGACCTGAAGCAAAACGTCTCCGCCGCCATCGAGCAGTCCCTGAAGCACGCTCCGGCCGGTTCCGAAGCCATCGTCGCCGCCGTCAAGTCCGCCCTGACCCACGCCGACACCGCTTTCGAGACCCTGTCCCAGTCCGCCAAGCAGGCCAAGGCCACCATCGAAACCACCGTGGCTTCCGCCAATGCCGCGGCCAACAAGCTGATGGCCCAAGCCGCCTAAGACCTACGCTGCCCCTCCCCTGAAACCAGGGGATAAACCGAACCCGGACCACGGTCCGGGTTTTGCCTTTTGTGAAATCGGAGGATCTCTCCATGGCAAAGACCAACGAATCCAGCATCCTGGATTTCCTGAAGACCAACGGCCCCCACCTGGACGTGGAAATCGCCGAGGCCCTCAGGATTCCCCTGCCCCGGGTCCGGGACCAGGTTGCCGACCTCTCCTCGTCCGGCGACCTCATCTGCTGCGCCACCATCCAGTTCAAGGACGGCCAGCGGGTTGAAGGCCTGAGCTGCCGGGTGTCCTGCTACACCCCGCCCGCCGCCCGGGGCCGCAAGCCGGGCGCCGCGGCTCGCAAGCCGGAAAGCGACCTGACGGCGGAGTGATCCGCCCCCCGAGGACCGGCCAGGAATCTCGGGGGCATGGCAATTCGGCCGGCAGACAGTAAACTGCCGGCCTCGCCCAGTTGCGTTCACTCCGCGCCCACCGTTTTTCCGTCCCCGCCATGCCCCTTCCCGTTCTCGACCCCGCCCTCTATCCCGGGCAACTGGCCGACAAGGTCGCCCGCTACCGGCAAGACTTCGCCGCCTTCGGCCTGCCCGAGCCGGCCGTGTTCGCCTCCGAACCGCTCCATTACCGGCTGCGGGTGGAGTTCCGCGTCTGGCACCGCGGCGACGACATGGACTACGCCATGTTCGACCCGGAGAACCCCAAGCGCCCCATCCTCATGGCCGACTTCCCGGCCGCCGACGCCGCCATCTGCGCCGCCATGCCCCGCCTCAAGGAACGGCTGCTGGCCAGCGACCTCCTCAAGAAGCGCCTCTATGGCGTGGAATTCCTCGCCACCCTGAGCGGCGAGCTGCTGGTCACCCTGATCTACCACCGCCGCCTGGACGAGGAATGGGAAGCCGCCGCCCGGGCCCTCGCCGCCGAGATGGGCATCGGCATCATCGGCCGCAGCCGGGGCCAGAAGGTGGTCCTGGATCGGGATTGGGTGCTGGAAGAGTTCGAGCTGGACGGCCGCAAGCTCC
Organism: Rhodocyclaceae bacterium; assembly: GCA_035655235.1. GTDB lineage: Bacteria > Pseudomonadota > Gammaproteobacteria > Burkholderiales > Rhodocyclaceae > JAGTRP01. Next base: position 3,111 of record DASRUX010000295.1, read on the forward strand.
GCTACCAGCAGTTGGAAGGCAGTTTCAGCCAGCCCAACGGCGGGGTGAACCGGAAGATGCTGGGCTGGGCCCGCGCCCAGGCCGCCGACCTGGGGGGCGACCTGCTGGAGCTCTATTGCGGCAACGGCAATTTCACCATCGCCCTCGCCCCCCTGTTCGGCAAGGTGCTGGCCACCGAAGTGAGCAAGACCGGCGTCCAGGCCGCCAACTACAATCTGGCCGCCAACCAGGTGGACAACGTCGCCTTGGTGCGGCTTTCCAGCGACGAGATCAGCGCCGCCCTGGCCGGCCGGGAAACCTTCCAGCGGCTCAAGGACATCGACCTGGGCAGCTACCGCTTCTCCACCATCTTCGTGGACCCGCCCCGCAGCGGCCTCGACCCGGCCACGGTGGAACTGGCCAGCGGCTTCGACCACATCCTCTACATCTCCTGCAACCCGGAAACCCTGCGGGACAACGTCGCCGCTCTCCAGGCAACCCACCGCATCGCGGCCGCCGCCGCCTTCGACCAGTTCCCCTACACCCACCACCTGGAGTGCGGGCTGCTGCTCAAGAAGCGGTAAGACAAGGGAACCCGCCTCGCACGCCAGCCCATGGCATATCCCGGCGTACTCCCCTAAGCTGGCGGTTCTTTGCCATCAAGGAATGACCATGCGCGCTACCACGGCCCTTCTCGTTGCCCTCCTGACCGGTACCGCCGCCCAGGCCCAGGACTCCCCGGCGCTGGACGAGCGCCTGGTGACCGTGCCCCTGAGCCGCGGCTCCGAGCTGAACGTCGTAGTCAGCCGCCAGGCCGGCACGGAACCCACCGTCGCCGTGCTGCTCTTCCCCGGCTACCCCGGGGTCATGCGCATCCGGGAGGAGAACGGCGGTATCGCCTACGAGCTGAAAGGCAATTTCCTCATCCGGGCCCGCCGCCATCTGATCAACGACCGCATCTTCACCGTGATGGTGGATTGCCCCAAGGACCAGTGGCGCAACTGCGACGACCGTTACCGCACCTCCGACCAGCACGCCCAGGACGTGGCAGATGTCGCCAACCGCCTCCGCCAGGACTTCAAGGCCCAGTCGGTCTACGTCATGGGAACCAGCTACGGTACCGTGTCCAGCTCATTCCTGGCCCAGAAGATGGGCCCGGCCCTGAACGGCGCCATCCACACCGCGACCTTCACCGACCCGGGCACCGGCGGCCGCAAGGCCCATGGCCTCCCCATGTGGGATTTCGACTGGAAGGCGACCAAGACGGACCAGCTTTTCGTCCATCACAAAGACGACGACTGCCCCTTGACCCGCTATGGCAGCGTCGTTTCCCGCAAGGGCGCCATCCCCTTGATTACGGTGCAAGGCAGCCAGAACGCTCGGGGCGACGCCTGCGAGGCCTACTCCACTCACGGTTTCGCTGGCCGGGAGGCCGCCACCATGCATGCCGTCGCGGATTGGATTTCCACCCGCAAGGTGGCGGAGCTGGTCGGGGAGCCGGCGGCGCAGGAGTGACCGCCGACCACGGAGGCTGGGCGGCCCCCTCCTGCGTCACCCAGCCGTCCCAAGAACTCGGCATTGACCCTGCTCTCTAAGGGGTGACACCGGCGCGGGCCGGGAACCCTCCAGAGAGCCCCCCAATGCCCCTCCAAGCCATCACCGACGCCGCCCCGCAGTCCGCATCCCCTTTCGACGCCGCGGACTTGGAGGCAGAGGAGCGGCGCCGCATCATCCGCTACGGCATCGGCTTCGACGGACGCTGCTACCGTTACCGGGAATACCGCTACGACCGCCTGGCGGACGCCCTCCGCTACGCCGAACTGGACAGCGCCCGCTCCGGCCGGCCGCCCTTGCAGGCGCCGGGAGAATGGCTGGCGCCTCACCGGCCGACGGCAGAGGATCGGGAAGTGATGGCCTCCCTCGGCATCGCCTTCGACGGGAAACATTACCTCTATGACGGCTATCGCTATGACCGTTGCGGCGACGCCGTCGCCTACGCCCGGCTGAAATCCGCCCGCCGGTAAGACGGGCCCCGGCGGCTGCATGTCAGTTGCCGCCGACGGCCAGGCGAACCGCCGCGAAGCCGAAGACGCCCGAAAACACCCGCTTCGCGGTCTTCTGAATGGAAGCGGAGCCTGAAAAGCGTTTCGCAAGGTGGGACGCCAACAGGGCGTAGGCCCCGTCGAACGCCATTCCCAGCCCGACCACGATGGCCCCGAGGATCACGTATTGGGCAGCGAGGTCCCGTTGGGTAGAGATGAACTGGGGCAACAAGAGGGCGCAAAACATCAAGGCCTTGGGGTTCAGGAGATTGGTCATGACCCCACTGCGCACCGCTGCCCAGCCGGCGCCCGCCGCGCTCGCTTGCACCATTCCTGCACCGTCTTCGGCCCGGAGCATCTTCCAGGCAAGGTAGAGCAAATAGGCCGCGCCCAGCCAGCGAACGCCGTCGAACAGCATCGAATGGGCATGGAACAACGCCGCCAGTCCGAGGGCGGACAGGGTGACGTGCAAAGTCCGCGACAATGCCAGGCCGAGGGCAACCATCAGGCCGCTCCTTGGGCCTCGGAATACCGAGGTGGATACGACCAGGGCCATATCAGGGCCCGGCAACAAATAGACCGCCGCCAGCGCGGCGACAAAAACAAGGAGGTTCGATAGGTCGACCATTACAGCTCTCGATAGCAAGCCAAGGGACGGAATATCTTCCTATAGGCAGCGAGGAATATTGCTGCTTTCTTTCAACAAATACCCTTATGATTTGGGCGAATATTTCAATATCGAGACAAATACGAAATGAACCCACCAAACAGCACCCTCGACGATACCGACCGTTCCATCTTGAGAGAGCTGCAGGCGGATGGCCGATTGTCCAATGCGAAGCTGTCCGAGAAGCTGGCCTTGAGTGAAACGCCTTGCTGGCGCCGCCTGAAGCGCCTGGAGGCGGAGGGGTTCATCGAAGGCTACCAGGCCAATCTCAGCCGCAAAAAACTCGGGTATGGGGTCGTCGCCTTTGTCCAGGTGACCTTGGGGAACCATGCCGGCGAAACGCCGCTGCTCTTTGAAAAGCTTGTGGCCGCCATGCCCGAAATACTTTCCTGCCATAACGTCACCGGCGATTGCGACTACATGATGCAAGTGGTATCCGAGGATCTGGACGCCTACGGGGCGTTTGTTCGAGACCAATTGCGGAAG
>DASRUX010000296.1:0-15775 GCA_035655235.1 Rhodocyclaceae bacterium
AGCAGCGCCGCGACCCGGGGCATGAAGTTCTTGCCGAAGGTGGTGGCGGGAGCGAGGATGTGGCTGTAGCCGGCGGCATTGGCGACCACCAGGGCGGCGACGTTTTCGGCGGTCTGGTCAGCGTAGTGGGCGGCATCGGCCACCTTCACCTTGACCACGCCCTGGAGTTGGCCGGCCTGCTGGGCAACAGCGGCGCAATTGGCACCGGCGACCAGCACATGGACATCCGCGCCCAGCTTGGCGGCGGCGGTGACGGTATTGAGGGTGGCGGCCTTCAGGCTCTGGTTGTCGTGTTCGGCGATAACAAGAATGGACATGGCTTTTCCTTACAGAACCTTGGCTTCGTTTTTCAGCTTGGCGACCAGTTCGGCCACGTCGGCAACCTTGACGCCGGCGCTGCGCTTGGCGGGTTCGGCAACCTTGAGGGTGGCCAGGCGCGGCGCCACGTCCACACCCAGGTCGGCGGGCTTGACGGTATCCAAGGGCTTCTTCTTGGCCTTCATGATGTTCGGCAGGGTCGCGTAGCGCGGCTCGTTGAGGCGCAGGTCGGTGCTGACCACGGCCGGCAGGGAGATTTCCAGGGTTTCCAGGCCGCCGTCGATTTCCCGGGTGACATTCGCCTTGCCGTCGGCCACCACCACCTTGGAAGCGAAGGTCGCCTGGGGCCAGCCTTGCAGGGCAGCCAGCATCTGGCCGACCTGGTTGGAATCGTCGTCGATGGCCTGCTTGCCGCAGATCACCAACCGGGGCTGCTCCTTGTCGCACAGGGCCTTGAGGAGCTTGGCCACTGCCAGGGGCTGCAGATCCACGTCGGTTTCCACCAGGATGCCGCGATCGGCGCCGATGGCCATGGCGGTGCGCAGGGTTTCCTGGCAGGCACCCACGCCGCAGGAGACGGCGATCACTTCGGTGGCGATGCCGGCTTCCTTGAGGCGCACGGCCTCTTCCACGGCGATCTCGTCGAAGGGGTTCATCGACATCTTGACGTTGGCAAGATCGACGCCCGATCCGTCACTCTTCACCCGAACCTTGACGTTGTAATCAACTACCCGTTTGACGGGGACAAGAATCTTCAAATTGCTCTCCTTTCAGGCCGGTTTGACAGATGCCACAGCAATCAGCACAATCGCCATACTGTGTCGTATGGAAGATGCATACGGTAGCGTATGGAAACTGCAGCTGTCAAGACCCCGAATACTGCCAAGCGCACCGCCCGCGGTGCGCCCAAAGCCCAGCTCGATCGCAACGATTGGATCGAAGCTGCCATTGACGTTCTGGCCAAGGGAGGCGTGGGCGGTTTGCGGGTGGAAGTGCTCGCCAAGACCTGCGGCGTCACCAAAGGCAGTTTCTACTGGCATTTCAAGGATAGACAGGATCTCCTGTCCGCCGTTCTGGAGCGCTGGCGTGAGGGCCGCATCCGGGATATCGAAAAGACCACCGCCGTCGAACCCGGCAAGGAACGGGATCAGCTCCACTACGTCATCGAAGTCTACGGTGCCAGCCGCAACCGCAAGGGCATGTCCATCGAACTGGCGGTGCGGGACTGGGCCCGCCACGATGCGGTGGCTGCCGCCGTGGTCGAAGCCGTCGATCTCTACCGCCTGGAATGTACCCGCAAGCTCTTCGTCCGGGCCGGCATGACGGAGGCCGAAGCCAAGAGCCGCAGCCTGCTCCTCTATGCCTGCGTCTTCGGGCTGTCCCTGATGCACTACGACAGCTTCGACCAGCAGCTGCCCGACCTCAAGCAGCGCATCGCCGAGCGCATCGTCTCCGCCTGAGTCCTATTTCCCGCAGCTCTTGAGCGCCCCGGAAGCGGCCAGCTCCCGGCGCCAGCGGCCGATGTCGCCGCCCAGCTGGCCAACCGCCGCCGACAGAGCCGCCATGCCCCCCCGGGAATCCTGGCTGGGCGCCGGCTTCTCGATCTTCACCGCCTGTTCCGCCAGGACCTTGCGTCCCCGGTCGAGGACCGCCATGCGGGCCTGGAGGATGCCCTGGCTTGCCTGGGGCGAAACGAAGGTCTGGCTGAATTCGTCGAGGTCGATGCGCAGGAGACACGCCGCCCCGCCCTGCCCCACCGGCACCAGCCCCAACTGCTGCGCCAGCCGTTGCTGCATGAGGGTGGCAGGAGGCGCTGCCCAGCGGGACTGGGAATAATCCCGCAGGCGCCCGGGCTCCGCATAGGCCAGCCGGTATTGAATACCCAAAGCGTCGAGCCAGTAGGGGGCGCGGATTTCCACGGCAAGGGGCGGCAGGCCGGTGGCATCCGCCTGCAGCACGGCCGGCGGGCCCAGGTCGTAGACAGCCGGGCCGGCATCGCCGCCCCGCTTGCCTGTGGTCAGGCAGGCACTCAGGGCTAGGCAGGAGAGGAGCAGGAGCTTCTTCATTTCTTCCCTCCCAGGGTTGCCGGCGCCACGAAGCCCGGTTCCCCCGGCCCCGGCGGCACGGCCGGAGCGCCGAACACCAGGCTCTGGGGCGTATCCTCGACCATCTTCAGCACCCGATTAAGTTGCCGGGCGGTGATGGAAATATCGGTCGCCATTTCATTGAGCCGCGGCATCAGGGAGGCGGCACCGCCCGCCGACGGTTCGCCGATAGCCACGTCCAGCTTGTCGGCGGTAGTCTGGAGCCGGGCCACCAGGGTCCGGGTTTCCGCCAGCAGGGGGCCGGTTTCGCCGGCCGCCTGGGAAATCTTGCGGACGGTATCGTCGTTGAGGAGTTTCCTCACCTGAACCAGGGTGGCATTGAGATTTTCCACGGTGGGCTGCACTTGGCCGGAGGTCTTCTCCAGATTGGCCAGGATGGCGGAGAACTTCTTGCGATTGCCCTCGTTGAGGAGGTCCTTGGCACTGGCCATCAGCTCCCGGGCGTCGTTGAGCACGTCCTTGCCCGAATCGGCCAGTTCCTGGAGCAGGGAGGACTCCATGGCGATGCGAGGCGGCTCGCCATGGGGGCCGGGGGTGAGAGGCGTCATGTCTCCGCCGGTTTCTTCCAGCAGGATGTGGCCGAGGCCGGTGACGCCCTGGTAGCCGATCTTGGCGGTGGTGCCCCGGGTCACGGGCACGTCCTTGTCGACCTCGATGGTGATCAGGATGTTGCGGATATCCTTGTGGTCGAGGCGGATGTCGCTCACCTTGCCCACCCGGATGCCCCGGTAGCGCACCTGGGCCTGGGGATTGAGGCCGGTGACATTGTCCTGGGTGACGACGATGTACTCCCGGGTCTCCTCCCTCTGGCCGCCGAACCAATAGACGGCGGCCACCACCGCCAGGCCGAGGAGGATGACGAAGAGGCCCGCCATGAACGCGTGGGATTTGTTTTCCATCAGGAATTCGCCTTGGTAAGGGCAGCGAGGCCGCGCTCGCAACAGAAGAAGTTCTGGATGAAGGGATGATCCACCGCCATCACCTCGGCCGGCGTGCCGTAGGCGACGATATGCTGGTCCGCCAGCACCGCCATCTTGCTGGAGAGGCCGGCCAGGGTGTCGAGGTCGTGGGTCACCATGACTACCGAAAAGCCGAGTTCCCGCTGGAGTTGCCGGATGAGCCGGACGAAGGTTTCGCTGCGGTCAGGGTCGAGGCCGGCGGTGGGCTCGTCCAGGAGCAGCAATTCCGGCTCCAGGGCCAGGGCCCGGGCCAAGGCCACCCGCTTCACCATGCCGCCGGAAAGCTCGGAAGGCATCAGCCGGCCGTGGTGGAGCTCCAGTTCCACCATCTCCAGCTTGAGATGGACCAGCTGGCGAATCCAGTCCTCGTCCAGGCCCTTCAACTCCCGCAGGGGAAAGGCGATGTTGTCGTACACCGATAGGGCCGAAAAAAGCGCCCCGTGCTGGAACAACATGCCCATGCGCTGGCGGACCGCCCGCCGCTCCAGGATATCCAGCCGGTCCAACACCTCGCCGAAAAGCTTCACGGTTCCCGCCGACGGCTTCAGCAGGCCGAGGATTTCCCGCAGGAGAGTGGTCTTGCCGCTCCCCGAACCGCCCACCAAACCCACCACGTCCCCGGCCTCCACCACCAGGTTCACGTCCCGGTGGACCACCACCTCCCGGTAGCGGGTCCAGATACCGGACAGTTCGACGGCGGGCGGGCGGCTCATAGCTGGGGCAGCCCCACTTGCCTGGTAAGGATGGCAAAGATGGCGTCCACCAGGATCACCATGGTGATGGCGGAAACCACCGACGCGGTGGTGTGGGCCGAGAGGCTTTCCGTATTGGGCCGGACATGGAGGCCGAAATGGCAGGCGATGAGGGCAATCATGAAGCCGAAACAGAGGCCCTTGCCGAGGCCGATCCAGAGATTGGCCAGGGGAACCGCCCGGGGCAGGCTCTCCAGGAAGAAGGCCGGCGACAGGCCCAGTCGGAGATAGGCAGCCACCATGCCCCCCAGCAAAGCCGCCGCCGAGGTCCACACCACCAGGAGCGGCATGGCGCAGGCCAGGGCCGCCACCTTGGGGAGAACGATGCGCTGGGTCTGAGAAATGCCCATGGTAGCCAGGGCGTCGATTTCCTCGGTGACCCGCATGACGCCGATCTGGGCCGTCATGGCCGAACCGGAGCGCCCGGCCACCAGCACCGCCACCAGCACCGGCCCCAGTTCCCGGATGATGGAGATGCCCAGGATGTTGATGATGAAGATGTCGGCCCCGAACATGCGCAGCTGGATCGCCGACAGGTAGCTGATGGTGATGCCGATGAGGAAGCCCACCAGGGCCGAGACCGGGAGGGCCATGGCCCCCGCCTTGAAGAGGTTGGCGGAGAACTCCAGGGCGGGAAGGTCCCGGGGATGGCGCAGGATGTGGAGCACATCCAGGATCAGTTGCCCGAACAGGGTGACCAGCCCGTAAAGGTTGTGCAGCACCCGCAGGATGAACACTCCCACCAGCTCGACAGGGGTCTTGGTCCTGGGCGGCGGCGGAGGCGGCGTATCGGGCAGGGCTGCCGCCCGCTCGATGATGTGGCGCAGGCCCGCGGAGATTTCCATCTCGGCCGGCCAGGAGCGCATCCAGGTCCGCCAGAACAGAGTAGCTGCGGCGCTGTCGATGCGGGTCACCCCGGAAAAATCCCAGACCCGCTCGGAATCCGCGGCCTGGGCGAGAAGTGTCCTCAGGAAAGCCAGCCGGGGCAGCATCGCCGCCAAGGTCCATTCGCCGGCCAGGACAACGTTGCGGCCATCCAGCCGCAGGCTCGGCAAAGGATGTCCACCTGTGGAAGTCACGCCGCTTTCCTGGGAGCCCTCGACTTCACCACGTAATCACGGCCGATCTGGCGCCAGGCGGCGATTTCTTCGCTGAGAGCCGCTGCCGTCCAGGGATTGGCGGCCAGCCAGTCGGCCGGCAGTTCCAGCTGGTAGCCGGTGTCCGTGCCCTTGGCCCGCCAGGCGGGCAGGGCTCGATCGTCCCGGGTACGGTGCAGGAGAACCGCCAGCCGCAGGCAGAAAATCAGGTCCCAGCTGCCGTCTTCCAGGGGCATGCGGGCCAGTTTCTCCAGCTTGCCCCGGTGGCCGAGGACCAGCAGGGCCAGGCGGGCCTGGTCCTTCTTGGAGAAGCCCGGCATGTCGGCGTAGGTCAGGATGTAGGCGCCATGCTTGTGATAGGCGTTGTGGGCCACCGAAATGCCGGTCTCATGCAACTGGGCGGCCCAGGTCAGGAACTGCACCTCGGCCTCCTCCGGTCCCTCGGCTCGGAGTTGGGCAAGGGCTGCCAGGGCCGTCGCCTGGACCCGTTCCGCCTGCTCGCCCTCCACCTGGTAGCGGCGCCGGAACTGGGACACGGTGGAATCCCGCATGTCGTGGTGGTGGAATCGACCGAGCAGGTCGTAGAGCACCCCCAGGCGCAGGGCGCCATCGGCGTAGGTCATGCGCTCGATGTCCAGCTCTTCGAAAATGGCGGACATGATGGCGATACCCCCCGGCAGCACCGGCAGACGATCCGTGCGCACCCCGGGCAGGTCGAGGTCCTCGGCGGAGCCCGCCTTGATCAGCAGTTCGCAGAGCCGATCCAGGCCTTCCCGGGTGATGCCGGTTTCGCCGTTGGGATTGAGGCCGTTCATCTCCAGCACGTCGGCGATGGCCCGGGCGGTACCCGAGGAACCGACCGCTTCCTTCCAGCCCAGGCTCTGGTATTCGTGGGCGATGAGTTCGATTTCCTTGGCCGCCGCCACCTGTGCTTCCCGCAGGCGCTTCTTGTCAATCTTGCGGTCGGGAAAGAAGCGCAGGGAATAGCTGACGCAGCCCATGTACAGGGATTCCATGAGCTGGGGCTGGTGGCGCTTGCCGATGATGAACTCGGTGGAGCCACCGCCGATGTCCACCACCAGGCGCTTGTGGCTGGCGGGCGGCAGGGAGTGGGCGGCGCCGATGTAGATCAGGCGGGCCTCTTCCCGGCCGGCGATGATTTCGATGGGGAAGCCCAGCGCCGCCTCGGCCTTGGGCAGGAATTCCGCCGCATTCTTGGCCACCCGCAGGGCGTTGGTGGCCACCGCCCGCACCGCCCCCTGGTCGAGCCCGCCCAGGCGTTCGCCAAAACGGCGCAGGGCATCCAGGGCCCGCTCCTGGGAGGCATCGTCGAGATACTTGTCCGCAGTCAGGCCGGAGGCCAGGCGCACCGGCTCTTTCAGGGAGTCGAGAGGATAAATCTGGTCGTCGACCACCCGCCCCACCTGGAGGCGGAAACTATTGGAGCCGAGGTCTACGGCGGCGACTGTTTCGTAAATCATCGCAGATGCGGAAATGCAGATGGGAAGGGATTCTATCACCCCGCCCTACCCGGCCGCGCCGTCATATTTCTGTAACAGGCGCGAGGTTACGGCTTATCAGATAAGGGCATATACTGGAAAAGTTCCGACAAAGTGCCGCCCCCATGATTCGAATCCACAATACTCACCGCTTTCCGGCCCAAAATTACCTCAATCGCGAACTTGGACTGCTGGCCTTCAACCGCCGTGTCCTGGCCCAGGCCCAGGACGAAAAAGTCCCCCTCCTGGAGCGTCTGCGCTTCCTGTGCATCGTCTCCAGCAACCTGGATGAGTTTTTCGAAATCCGCGTCGCCGGCCTGAAAGAACAGATCCGCGGCAGTTCCCCGGTAGTCACCACCGACGGCAAGACGGCCCAGGAGGCCTTCCGCCTGGTGAGCAAGGAAGCCCACGCCCTGGTCACCGAGCAATACCAGCATTTCAACCAGGTGGTGCTGCCCTGCCTGGCCGAGCAGGGCATCAGCTTCCTGCGCCGATCCCTGTGGAACGAAGCCCAGCGGGAATGGATCCAGAACTACTTCCGCAAGGAGATGATGCCGGTCCTCACCCCCATCGGTTTGGACCCCTCCCACCCCTTCCCCCGGGTACTCAACAAGAGCCTCAATTTCGCCGTGGAACTGGAGGGCAAGGACGCCTTCGGCCGCAGCTCCGGCGCCGCCATCGTCCAGGCACCCCGGGTCCTACCCCGGGTCATCCGCCTACCGGAGGAATTGGCGGGGTGCGAGTATGGCTTCGTCTTCCTGTCCTCGATCCTCCATGAATTCGTAGGCGAGCTGTTCTCGGGGATGAACGTCCTGGGCTGCTACCAGTTCCGGGTCACCCGCAACTCCGACCTCTTCGTGGACGAGGAAGAAGTCACCAACCTGCGCACCAAGCTCCAGGGCGAACTGCCCCAGCGCCATTTCGGTGACGCGGTACGCCTGGAGGTGGCCGACAACTGTTCGGACTCCATGACCAGTTTCCTGCTCTCCCAGTTCAACCTGACGGAAGCCGACATCTACCGCGCTCCCGGTCCGGTGAATCTGGTGCGCCTGATGCAGATTCCCGACTGGGTGGATCGCCCGGACCTCAAGTTCCTGCCTTTCCTGCCCGGCGTACCCAAGAATATCGCCAAGGGGACCAACATCTTCGACGTCATCCGCCAGGGCGACGTGCTGCTCCACCACCCTTACCAGTCCTTCACTCCGGTCATCGACCTCCTCCAGCAGGCGGCGGTCGATCCCCAGGTGGTGGCCATCAAGATGACGGTGTACCGCACCGGCACGGACTCGGTTCTGATGCAATCATTGATCCGCGCCGCACAGAACGGCAAGGAAGTGACGGTGGTGGTGGAACTGATGGCCCGCTTCGACGAGGAGGCCAACATCGGCTGGGCCACCAAGCTGGAGGAAGTCGGCGCCCATGTGGTGTACGGCGTGGTGGGCTACAAGGTGCACGCCAAGGCGCTCCTCATCGTGCGCCGGGAAGACGGCGAGCTGAAGCGATACGCCCACCTGGGCACCGGCAACTACCACCCCCGCACCGCCCGGCTCTACACCGACTTCGGGCTCCTCACCAATAACGAGGAGATCACCAACGACGTGAGCGAGGTGTTCAAGCAACTCACCGGTCTGGGCAAGGCCCGCACCCTGAAACACCTGTGGCAGGCGCCCTTTACTCTCCAGGCCAACGTGGTTTCCGCCATCCGCAACGAGGCGGAATTGGCGCGGGCCGGGAAGAAAGCCCGCATCGTGGCCAAGATGAACTCCCTGCTGGAACCGGAAACAATCAACGCCCTTTACGAAGCCTCCCAGGCCGGCGTCACCATCGACCTCATCGTCCGTGGAGTCTGCGCCCTGCGCCCGGGGGTTCCGGGGCTATCGGAAAACATCCGGGTGCGCTCGGTCATCGGGCGGCTGCTGGAGCACCACCGGGTCTTCTATTTCCACGCCGGCGGCCGGGAAGACGTGTATCTGTCCAGCGCCGACTGGATGGAGCGCAATTTCTTCCGGCGCATCGAACTGGCCTTCCCCGTCCTTGACCCGAAACTCAAGAAACGGGTCATCAATGAGGGGCTGCGCTTCTACATGGCGGACAACCAGCAGGCTTGGGAGATGAATTCCCAGGGGGTTTACCAGCGCCGGAACTCCAGCCGGGCCAATCCCCACAACGCCCAGGCCGACCTGATGCTCAGCCTCGGGAAGGCCTGAACCGGGAAGCGGGCCACCTCAGGCCCGCCGAGCCCCCACCACTCCCTCGATCTCATGGACGAGAGCGAGCGTGCGCTGGAGCTGCTGGAGATTGGCGATCTCCACCGTGAAGGCCATGTGGGCCTTGCCCTGCTTGGACTGGGTATTGACCCCGATGACGTTGATCTTTTCCCGGGCGAAGATTTCGGAGATATCCCGTAAGAGGCCCTGACGGTCGTGGGCATCCACCAGGATGTCGGCGGAAAAGACGCCGGTGGTCTGCTCGCCCCAGTCCGTCTCGATCACCCGCTCCGGATGCAGGGCCGCCAGGTTGGCGAAATTGCTGCAGTCGGAACGGTGGATGGAAACGCCCTTGCCCCGGGTGACGAAGCCCTGGATGGAATCCGGCGGTGCCGGCTTGCAGCAGCGGGCGAGTTGGGTGAGGAGTTTGTCCACCCCGACGATGAGGATGCCCTGGTTGCCCTCCACCGGCTTGCTGGGCCGGGTCTGGACCTCGTCCGGCGGCAAGGTTTCGGCAAGCAGGTCGCCGCCCCGGGCGATGGTCTGGAACTGGCGCAGGTTCCACTCGTTGCGGGCGGCGGCGATGAACAGGTCGTCGGCCTTGGAGAAACCGAGCTTGTGGGCGAGTTCCTCGATATTGGCGCCGGTCTGCCCCAGGCGCTGGAGTTCCTTCCCGAGGATGCCGCGCCCTTCCGCCAGGGTCTCTTCCAGGGCCAGGTTGGAGAACCACTGGCGCACCTTGACCCGGGCACTCTTGGTGTGGATGTACCCCAGGGAGGGATTGAGCCAGTCCCGGGATGGACCGCCCTGCTTGGCGGTGATGATTTCCACCCGTTCGCCGGTTTCCAGGGCCGTGTTGAGGGGTACCAGAGCACCGTTCACCTTGGCACCGCGGCAGCGGTGGCCGAGGTCGGTATGGACCCGGTAAGCGAAGTCGATGGGGGTTGAGCCCGCCGGCAGGTCTACCACCTTGCCCTGGGGGGTGATGACGTAGAGGGTCTCGTCCAGGGCGGCCTGCTTGTAGTGGTTCACCCAGTCGGAGCTGTCGGCGACTTCGTCCTTCCAGGTAAGCAGTTGGCGGAGCCAGGCGATCTTCTCGTCGTAATTGTCCTCGGGATGGCGCTTGCTGCCTTCCTTGTAGCGCCAGTGGGCGGCCACCCCCAGTTCGGCGTGCTTGTGCATGTCCCAGGTGCGGATCTGCACTTCCAGGGAACGCCCGTCGGGGCAGCGCACCGCCGTGTGCAGCGACCGGTAGTAGTTGCCCTTCGGATTGGAGATGTAGTCGTCGAACTCCTTGGGAATCGGCGTCCACATGTTGTGCACGATGCCGAGCACCGTGTAGCAATCCTTGATGTCGTCCACGATCACCCGCAGGGCGCGGACATCGTACACCTCGGAGAACTCCACATCCTTCTTCCGCATCTTGTTCCAGATGCTGTAGATGTGCTTCGGCCGGCCGTAGATTTCGGCCTTCTCGATACCCACCGCCTTCAGCTCCTCCCGCAGGCGGGAGATGGCGTCGGTGATGAACTGCTCCCGCTCGATGCGCTTCTCATCGAGCATCTTGGCGATCTTCTTGTAGGTCTCCGGATGCAGGAAGCGGAAGGACATGTCCTCCAGTTCCCACTTCAGTTCCCACACCCCTAGGCGGTTGGCCAGGGGGGAATAGAGTTCCAAGGTTTCCCGGGCCACCTGGACGCGCAGCTCGTCCGGATTGGCGGCGTAGTAGCGCAGGGTCTGGGTGCGGCTGGCGAGGCGCAGCAGCACCACCCGGATGTCCTCCACCATGGCCAGCAGCATCTTCCGGAGGACTTCGATCTGGGCCTTCATTTCCTGGGGGCTGGCTTCGCCCGCCTCCAGGTTGGCGGCCACGAATCCCCGGGTGATGGGGCGCAGGCGGTTCAGCCGGGAGATGCCGCCCACCAGATGGGCCACCGCCTTGCCGAAGCGTTCCTCGATCTTGGCGAGGCCGTGCTCGTCATGGGAGGGGACGGCGAAGAGCAGCGCCGCGGCCCGGGAATCGCTGTCCATCTTGAGGCCGGCGATGATGAGCGCCATGCCCAGGGCGTGGGACCAGATGCGCTCGCCGCTGCCCAGGGTGGCATCGGCATAGGTGTGCCAGGCAAACTCGACTGCTTCGCGCAGACGCTGCGCTTCATCGGCCCCAAGGCCTTCAGACAGGGTATGCAGGAACTGTTCGAAGTCGCTCTGGGCGGCGACTGAGTGGACGACGGAAACCATCCGCAAATTATACCGCCGGCAGGGCCGTCCGCCGTTAGGGCATAATTCTCCAAATGCTGCGCTACCTCGCCAATCCCTATCTCCTGCTTATCCTCACCGTCCTGTTCTGGTCGGGCAACATGGTATTGGGCCGGGGCATCCGGGCCGATATTCCCCCCCTCGCCCTGGCCTTCTGGCGCTGGGCCATCGCCCTGGCCCTCACCCTGCCCCTGGCCCTGCCCCATTTCAGGTCCCAATGGCCGCTTTTGAAGAAAGGCTGGAAGGCGGTCATCGTCCTCGGCATCCTGGGGGTCGGGTGTTACAACACCTTCGCCTACATCGCCCTCCAGTACACCGGCGCCACCAATGCGGTGCTCCTCAACTCCTTCATCCCCATCGCCACCATCGCCATCTCCTGGGCCTTCCTGGGGAAGCATCTGCGGCGCATCGAAGGCATCGGGGTGGTGCTATCCCTGTTCGGCGCCGTCGCCATCATCGCCCGGGGCGATCCGGCCGTCCTGGCGGGGTTGCATCTCAACCAGGGGGATGTGTGGATGTTGGGGGCGGTGCTGGTCTGGGCCGTCTATACCGTCGGGCTGGCTTGGCGGCCGGCAGGAGTCCATCCCATGCTCATGCTGGCGGCGCTGACCACCGTCGGCTTGGCCGCCATCGCCCCGTTCTTTTTCTGGGAGCTTTCCCAGGGCCGGACCATGAACGTGCATTTCGGCTCCCTGGCTTCCCTGGCCTACGTCGGCGTCTTCCCGGGCTTCCTGGGCTATGTGTTCTATAACCGCGGCGTGGCGGAAGTGGGCGCCAACAAGGCCAGCCTCTTCATCCACCTGATGCCCGTCTTCGGCACCCTGCTGTCGGCGCTGCTTCTGGGCGAAGTACCCCAGTGGTACCACTACGCCGGCATCGCCCTCATCTTCGCCGGCATCTGGCTCACCACCCGCCGGCCATGATCGGCAAGCTGCTGGACTGGTTCCGGGGCCGGCGCGCCCAGGCGATTCCCGATAATCTCTGGCGAACGACCATTGCCGGATTGCCCTTTCTCGCCTGCCTGTCCGAAGAGGAGCTGGCCGACCTGCGGCAACTGGCGGAGCGTTTCCTGGCAGAAAAGGAATTCACCGCCGCCGGCGGTCTGGAACTGACCGATAACCTGTGCGTCTCCATCGCCGCCCAGGGCTGTCTGCCCATCCTGCGACTGGGGTTGAGCGCCTATGGCGGCTGGGTGGGGATCGTGGTCTATCCCGACGAGTTCGTGGTGCCCCGCCGCCAGGAGGACGAATTCGGCGTGGTGCACGAGTACGACGACGTGCTTTCCGGCGAAGCTTGGCAGGGCGGCCCCCTTATCGTCTCCTGGAAGGACGCTCAGATGGCGGGGGAAGGCTACAACGTGGTGATCCACGAATTCGCCCACAAGCTGGACATGCTGAACGGCGAGGCCGACGGCTTCCCGACGCTGCATTCCGGCATTACCCCGGCCGAGTGGGAGAAGACGATGCTGGAGGCCTACGACGACTTCTGCCGCCGGGTGGACGAAGGTGAGGAGACCATCATCGATCCCTACGCCTCCGAGCATCCTTCGGAATTCTTCGCCGTCCTGTCGGAATCCTTCTTCGAGATGCCCGACGTGGTGGCCAACGAATATCCCGACCTCTACGAGCTTTTCAAGCGCTACTACCGGCAGGACCCGCTGGAACGCTGGATGAAGTCTGCCAGCGCCGACAGCACCGCCTCCGGCTGATCCTTGTGGGGCGAATGGCCGCAGGCCCGCAGCTTGACCAATTCCGTCCCCGGCACCTTGTCGGCGATGACGTCGATCTGGCGCATGGTGGCGTACTCATCCTCATGGCCCTGGAGCGCCAGTACCGGGCAGCGGATGGCCGGCAGGAATGCCTCGATATTCCAATCCCGGAAGGCGGAGGACAGCCAGGTGTCGTTCCAGTCGAAGAACACCCGCTCCGGGTCCTTGTGATAGCGGCCCAGCTTCTTGGCCATGTCGGTGGTGGCCCACACCTCCCGGGCAGCCCGGATGCCGGCTAGGGTTTCCTCCTCCACGAACTCGTGGGGGGCCATGGCGACCACGCCCAACGGGCGATCGGGGAAGCTGCCGGCGTAGATGAGGGCGATGCTGGCGCCGTCGCTGTGGCCCACCAGGAAAGGCCGGTCGATATCCAGGGCCGCCAGCAGGGCGGGCAACGCTTCCCGGGCCTCAATATGCATGTAATCGGTCTGGCGGGCATGGGCATAGGGTTCGGAGCCGCCATACCCCGCCCGGGACCACACAATGGTGCGGCAACCGGTCCGGGCCGCCAGTTTTTCCGGAAAGTCGCGCCACATGGCGACGCAACCCAAGCCTTCGTGGAGCAGGACGAGAACCGGCCCGCCGGGCTCCACGGCCGGGTAATCGCGGTATTCGAGGCGCAAGCCGTTGATAGTGATATGTCTCATGCAGCCAATAAGAAGTCTCTAACGATGGAAACCTGGTCTTCGGAAAGGAACATGGGGGCATGGCCGACGCCGGGCACTTCCGCCAGCCTCGCCCGGGGCCCCCGCTCCCCCATCTGCCGCCAGGTGTCCCGGGACAGCAGATCGGAATCGGCGCCCCGCACCACCAGGGTCGGACAGGCAATGCGATCGTACTCGGCCCACAGGTCGATGTCCGGGCCGGCAAAGGCGGCCTTGAAAGGTTCGGCGATGCGGGGATCGTAGGCGAAGCCCCAGCGGCCATCGGCCCGCTTGCGCACCGTATGCTCGGTCAGGGAACGCCAGTCGTCTTCCGATAACGGGCCGAAGGAAGCCGCGATCAGCTTGATGTAGGCCAAGGCCTCGTCGAAGCTCGTCCAGGTCGGGTCGAGGCCGACGTAATCGGCGATGCGTTTCACCGAATCCACCGTGATCACCGGCCCCACGTCGTTGATCACCAGCCGGGTGATGGGCGTGCCCTCCATGGCCGCCAGCGCCATGCCGATGACGCCGCCCATGGAGGTGCCGAGCCAATGCACCGAAGCCACATCCGCCCGGGCAATGAGGGTGATCATGTCGGCAACGTACTGGGGAATGACGTAGCCCGAGGGATCCTTGAGCCAGGCGCTCTGGCCCCGCCCCACCACGTCGGGGCAGATGACCCGGTAATGGCTGGCCATTTCCCGGGCCAGGAAGTCGAAATCCCGTCCGGCGCGGGTGAGGCCGTGGACGCAGATCAGCACCCGCGGGTTATCGACCTCCCCCCACTCCGTATAAGCCATGCGGTGCAGTCCGGACGGACTGAAGCACCGGACATTTCTCTGTCGGAAAGGCATGTTGTCTCCTCTTTTTTTGTCACTCTATCATTGACCGTGCCAGTATCGCCGGCTCTGCTGCCGCCAGGCCTCGATGCGGGTTCCGGCTGGCGAGAGGTAGACAGTCAATGCGCCGTCCCGATCAGTGCGCCAGACGAAATTTGTCCGGGCCTCGATGCGCTCCATCACATCGGGCTTGGGGTGGCCGAAGCGGTTGCGGTAGCCGACGGGGACGATGGCCTCCTGGGCACCCACCGCGTCGAGGAAGTCCGGCGTGGAGGAGGTTCGGCTGCCGTGATGTGGCACCAGCAACACGTCTGCCTTGAGGGATTCGGGATTCCGCGCCAGCAGCGCCGCCTCGTCCGCCGCCTCGATATCGGAAGTGAGCAGCATGGAGCCCCCCGCTGTTTCCACCTTGAGGACGCAGGACAGGTGGTTGGCCTTGCCGCCGGCCCGGTAGTCGCCCTCCACGGGATGCAGCACCGACAGCCTGACGCCGTCCCACGCCCACCCCTGTCCGGCCAGGCAGGGTTCGCCGATTCCGCCGATGGAGGTCCGCACTTCGCCAACGGGCAGGCCGGCCGCCACCGAGGCCATGCCGCCGGAGTGGTCGGTATCCCGGTGGGTGACCATCATCACGTCCAGGCGATTGAGGCCGATGAAGCGCAGATAGGGCACCACCACCCGCTGGCCGGCATCGGACTCGGCGCTATAGAGGGGGCCGGGATCGTACAGGAGGGCGTGATTGCGGGTCTGGACCAGGGCGGCCAGCCCCTGCCCCACGTCCAGCACCGTAATTTGCGCTTCGCCGTCCGCTGGCCTCACCGCCGGCCAGAACACCGCCGGCAGCACCAGGAAGGCCCCGGCCCAGCGCCCGGCCATGCCCCGGGGCAGCAAGAGACAAGCAACCCCAACGGCTGCCGCAATCGCCACCCCCAGTGGAGGCGCCGGCGCAACCCAAACGGGCCAGCCGGCGCACCACTCCAGGAACACCATCAGCGCCGCCAGGATACCGTGGGCCAGTGCGAGGATCGGCCCCCAGGGCACCACCGCCGCCAGGAGAGCCAGGGGCGTGACGATGAAGCTGATCACCGGGATGGCCACGGCATTGGCAATGGGCGACACCAGGGAAAACTGCTGGAAGACCAGAAGCAGCACCGGCAGGGAGGCCAGGGTTGCTGCCCATTGGACGCCGCTCCAGGCGGCGATCTTGGCCCGCCAGCCCTTTGCCTGGCCTACCAAGTTGCCGCCGACGAAAAGTAACGCCCCCACCGCCCCGAAGGACAGCCAAAAGCCGGCCGCCAGGATGGCCCAGGGATCGATCAGGAGAACCA
>DASRUX010000297.1:0-4425 GCA_035655235.1 Rhodocyclaceae bacterium
CCCTTGGGGGCCTGGCCGATCCATTCCTCGCCGAAGGTGTAGGACGCATAAGGCAGCCAGGCGTTCAGGTTATCGGTACCGTGCCCAACGGCAACCGTCGCCTGGGTGTAGAGGAGCGCCCGGTCAAAATTTTCCTGGCGAATAAGCTCCCGCAGCTCCTCCCGGCGGGATGTATCCCGCAGGACGATGAAGCCGCTCGGGGCGTTCCCGACCACGCCCTGGCCAAGCCAGGGCTTGAGGGTCGGATAGCGGCCGTGGATGCGCTTCACGGCCGCCGAGAGGTCGCCGCCCGAGTAGGGCAGCTTGTCGATGTCCGCCTCCGGCGCCTGGCCGTAGACGAGGCCGACCACTTGCTTGGCCTCCATCTTGGTGCCGCTGGCGGCGGTGTGGACATTGATGTCGACGGTCTTGCAGGCGGCCAGCAGCACCGCCGCCATGGCAAGGAACCGTCGACGTCCGGTCACTGCAGGTCTTCCAGGCGCAGGCGCATGGCCTTACCCTTGACCGCGGGCAGGCCCTCGATCTTGGCGATGGCGGCGTCGGCGGCCTTTTCCTTGCAGACGTGGGTGAGGATGATGATGTCGGTCTCACCCTCGCCCTCTTCCGGCTCCCGCTGCAGCATGGCGTCGATGGAAATATGCTGCTCGGCCAGGATGCGGGTGATGTCGGCCAGCACGCCGGGCTTGTCCTCGACCCGCAGGCGCAGGTAATAGCCGGTCTCGATCTCACTCATGGGCAGGATCGGCAGATTGGACATGGCGTCCGGCTGGAAGGCCAGGTGGGGAACACGATGGGCGGCGTCGGCAGTGGCCAGGCGGGTGACGTCCACCACGTCGGCGATGACGGCAGAGGCAGTCGGCTCGGCGCCGGCACCCTTGCCGTAATACAGGGTGGTGCCAACGGCGTCGCCCTTCACCACCACGGCGTTCATGGCGCCTTCCACGTTGGCGATCAGGCGCTTGGCCGGCACCAGGGTCGGATGCACGCGCAGCTCGATCCCTTCAGCCTGGCGCTTGGCGATGCCCAGGAGCTTGATGCGGTAGCCCAGTTGCTCGGCGTACTTGATGTCGGCGGCCTGGAGCTTGGTGATACCTTCCACGTAGGCTTTGTCGAACTGGACCGGGATACCGAAGGCGATGGCGGACAGGATGGTGGCCTTGTGGGCGGCATCCACGCCTTCGATGTCGAAGGTCGGGTCGGCTTCGGCATAACCCAGGCGCTGGGCTTCCTTGAGTACGGCCTCGAAGGACAGGCCCTTGTCCCGCATTTCGGACAGGATGAAGTTGGTGGTGCCGTTGATGATGCCGGCGAACCACTCGATGCGGTTGGCGGTCAGGCCTTCGCGCAGGGCCTTGATGATGGGGATGCCGCCGGCGACGGCGGCTTCGAAAGCGACCATGACGCCCTTCTTGCCGGCAGCCTGGAAAATTTCGGTGCCATGGACGGCCAGCAGCGCCTTGTTGGCGGTGACCACATGCTTGCCGTTCTCGATGGCCTTCAGGACCAATTCTTTGGCCACGCCGTAGCCGCCGATCAGTTCGATGACGATGTCGATTTCCGGATCATTGACCACGGCGAAGGCGTCGTCGGTGACCTTGCAGGCGCCGCCGGTGACTTTCTTGGCGAGCTCCAGGTTCTTGTCGGCCACGGCCGTAATTCGAATCGGGCGACCGGCGCGGCGGGTGATTTCTTCCGCGTTGCGGGAAAGGACGGTCCAGGTGCCACCGCCGACGGTGCCGATGCCGAGAAGGCCAACATTGATGGGTTTCATGGTTATTTCTTACTCTTACTCAGGTGGAATGACGTTTGCGATAGTTTTCAAGGAAGCGGGCGACGCGGCCGATGGCCTCCCGCAGGTCGTCCTCGTAGGGCAGGAAGACCAGCCGGAAGTGATCCGGATCGGGCCAGTTGAAGCCGGTGCCCTGGACGAGGAGCACCCGCTCATCCTGCAGGAGCTGGGCAATGAACTGCTGGTCGTCCTTGATGGGATAGACCTTGGGGTCCAGCCGCGGGAACATGTACAGCGTTGCCTTGGGCTTGACGCAGCTGACGCCGGGAATGGCGGTGATCAGCTCGTGGGCCAGGTCCCGCTGGCGGCGCAGGCGACCGCCCTCGCCCACCAGGTCGTCGATGCTCTGGTAGCCGCCCAAGGCGGTCTGGATGGCGTGCTGGCCGGGCACGTTGGCGCACAGGCGCATGGAGGCCAGCATATTGAGGCCTTCGATGTAGTCGCCGGCATGGCGTTTGTCGCCGGAGACCACCATCCAGCCAGCCCGGTAGCCGCAGGAACGGTAGTTCTTGGAAAGGCCGTTGAAGCTGATAGTCAGCACGTCCTCGGACAGGGAGCCGATGGCGGTATGGGTGACGCCGTCGTAAAGAACCTTGTCGTAGACTTCATCGGCGTAGATGATTAGGCCGTGTTCCCGGGCGATGGAGACGATCTCCTGAAGCAGCCAGTCCGGATACAGGGCACCGGTCGGGTTGTTCGGGTTGATGATGACGATGGCCCGGGTATTCGGATTGATTTTCTTCCGGATATCGTCCAGATCGGGCAGCCAGTCGTTCTGCTCGTCGCACAGGTAATGGATCGGGGTGCCGCCGGAGAGGCTCACCGCCGCCGTCCACAACGGATAGTCAGGGGCCGGCACCAGCACCTCGTCGCCATTGTTCAAGAGGGCGTTCATGGCCATGACGATCAGCTCGGAGACGCCGTTGCCGACGTAGATGTCCTCCAGGGTCACGCCCTTGATGCGCTTCTGCTGGCAGTAGTGCATGATGGCCTTGCGGGCCGAGAAGATGCCTTTGGAATCCGAGTAGCCCGCGGCATTGGGCAGGTTGCGGATCATGTCCAGCTGGATTTCTTCCGGCGAATCGAAGCCGAAGGCGGCCAGGTTGCCGATATTGAGCTTGATGATCTTGTGGCCCTCGTCCTCCATCTGCTTGGCCTTCTGCAGCACGGGGCCGCGGATGTCATAGCAGACGTTGTCGAGCTTGGCGGATTTTTTGACAGGTTTCATTACAGCAGTCCGTTCTTCATCATCGAGGCGGGAAGTCATCGCTGGACTCGTCGAACCTGGCGCCGGGAATGCTTGTCCGACGGGGTGGGACGAAAAGATATAATCCTACTTTATCGCATGGTGCACCGCAATTTGAGCGGGTTATGCACCCGACAACAACCCAGGCTACGACCCCATTTTCCATGGCCCAATTCCAATGAAACTGCATCTCTCCAATACCGCCGGCCTCAATATGTTCACCGCCTACGGCGAGGGTTACGTTTCGGTCAATCACCAGCGCCACGAAGGCAACCTCATCGTCCTCCCCACCGAGATCAGAAACGACTGGACTGCCGCGAAGCCGGACACCCTGACCGAGACCGACATGAAGCAGTTGATGGAACTGGGCACCGAGATCGTCCTCCTGGGCACCGGCGACCGCCTGCGCTTCCCCCCCGGCGCCCTGCTCCGCCCCTTCGCCGCTGCCGGCATCGGCCTGGAAGTCATGGACCTGCCGGCCGCCTGCCGGACCTTCAACATCCTCGCCGCCGAAGGCCGCAAGGTGGCCGCTGCCTTGATCTTCGACTAGGCATGCTATACTTGACAGGTTCCGTGGGAGAGAACGGTAGAGCTTGACTCCGCCGTCGCCGAAGGCGCAACGCACCCGCAAACGCTCAGGCAAAAGGACCGCGGAACCGGACCCCCGCATTTGCCACACTGGGTCTGCACTCTGGAGAGCGGCGGCACCAACCGCCCACCGATGGGGCTAAATTCTCTCAGGTACAAGGACAGAGGGGTGGAACGTTGCAACGTTTCACCCCTTTTGCGTTTCTAGATTCCGTATCCGGAAACTTACCTAGAGGATTGATATGCTGAAAAAAACGGTTTTGAACGACGCCCATCGCGCCCTCGGTGCCCGCATGGTCGATTTCGGCGGCTGGGACATGCCCGTCAATTACGGCTCCCAGATCGAGGAGCACCACGCCGTCCGCCGCGACAGCGGCATGTTCGATGTCTCCCACATGTGCCCGGTGGACGTGGCCGGCAAGGATGCCCGCCCCTTCCTGTCCCGCCTGGTGGCCAACGATGTCGCCAAGCTCAAGGTTTCCGGCAAGGCCCTCTACTCCTGCATGCTGAACGAAGCCGGCGGCGTGGTGGATGACCTGATCATCTACTTCCTGACCGACGAGCGTTTCCGCATCGTGGTCAATGCCGGCACCGCCGACAAGGACATCGCCTGGATGCAGGCCCGCCTCGCCGACTGGAAGCAGGATGTTACCGTCACTCCCCGTCGCGACCTGGCCATCATTGCCGTCCAGGGCCCCAACGCCCGGGCCAAGACCTGGGAAGTGCTGCCGGGAATCAAGGCGGCCACCGAACCCCTGAAGCCTTTCTTCGCCGCCGAATGCGCCGACTATTTCGTGGGCCG